>JAJRUE010000146.1 GCA_024277955.1 Alphaproteobacteria bacterium
CGACGTGCCGGTGCATCTGCTGGTATCCGACTACCCCGAGGTCAAGGCGGGTTGAGGTGAGGTTTTGCGCCCGCCTTGCGGCGGTCGCCGCGCGCCTCGGGCTGCGCCCTCGGCGTGCCTCCGGCGGGGATATTTTGGGACAGAAGAAGGAAGCGCCTTTGGTCTTGCGACTCTCTTGGCCTCGCCAATAAGTCCGGTAACAGGTTGATTGCAGACGGTATTCTTCTTTCACAAATTCTTCTGTCCAAAAATATCCCCGCCGGAGGCTTCGCGGCGCGGCGAAGCCGTGGCGCAATCCTGCCTAGCCGTTCAGGGACACGCGGGCGCCGGTTTCGCCGGCCTTCACAAGCGCCTCGATCACCCGGATGGTGTTTCGGGCCTGCTGTGCGGTGACCGGGGGCGGGGCGCCGGTTTCGATGGCCTGGCGCAGCTGGCGGTAGAATTCGTGGTGGGCGCCGGGAAGGGTGGGCACGGTTTCCTCGGTCAGCTTGCCGTCCGGATAGGTGGTCAGCGTGCCGTGGTGGGATATGGGCTCGACCCCGAAACCCTTGTCCAGCGGTGTCATGCCGGCGCGCAGCTGGCTTTCCTGGATGTCCATGTGCCATTTTCGCCAGCCGCCGCGCGCGCCCTGGGCAACGTATCGCGACCGGAAATCGGGGCTGAAATAGTTGCCGGTCAGGGTTGCGCGCAACTTGCCGAAGGCCAGCCGGGCGAAGAACGCATCGGCGATTCTGCCGCCGGGCCGCTGGATCAGGGCTTCGCCCTCGACCCAGTCGGGCTGGCCGAAGAGCACCAGCGCCTGATCGATCAGGTGCGCGCCCAGGTCGAAATGCACGCCTACGCCCGGGCCGGGGCGGTCCTGCCAGCGGTCGGCGGGGGTGGGTTTGTAGAACTCGAAATGTGCCTCAAAGGCGTGGATCGGGCCAAGCCGGTCGGCGCCGATCAGGGCGCGCAAGGTCAGAAAGTCGCCATCCCAGCGCCGGTTCTGAAAACAGGTCGCGATGCGCCCGGTGGTTTCGGCGGCGGCGATGATCGTGTCGGCTTCGGCGGTGCTGGTGGCAAAGGGCTTGTCGATGACCACGTGCTTGCCCGCGCCCAGCGCCTCGATCGCCAGAGCCGCGTGGGTGGGGGTGGGCGTGGTCAGGATCACCAGGTCCAGCGCCTCATCGGCAAACAGCGCCTGCGGCGTCGGGTGGACACGCGCGCCCGGGTGGTCGGCGTGCACCTTGTCCGGGTCCGAACTGGCGACGGCGGCCAGTTCGATCCCCGCGGCCGGCAGCAGCGGGGCGTGGAACACCTTTCCGGCCAGCCCGTAGCCGACGATACCTGCCTTCAGCGTCATGGCGCGCCCTTTCTTGTCCGCAAAGGAAATCTTGACCCGGATGGTAAAGCCGGAAACAGTGATTGCAACGATATAAATTGCGAGTTTCGTGAAAATCGGGGGCCGATATGGACAAGCAGATCCGAGATTTCATCCACCAGGCCAAGGCCGAACTGCGGGCGCGTTCCGACGTGGCCGCGTCGTTTGCGCAGGTGCGCGATGCGATGCGCCGCGAGGTGGACGAGCTGCGCAACCTGACGGCGCGGGGCCAGGCGGTGATCCCGGAACTCGAGTTTCGCGACATCCGCGACGGGCGGGTGGGCGAAGACATGCGCCAGCGCATCCGCGCGCGTGGCTGCGTGGTGATCCGCGGCGTCTTCGAACGCGCCCGGGCCGAGGACTGGAACGCCCGGATCGGCGAATATCTGGCGCGGAACCGCTATCTGGAGCGGCTGCGCGAAAAGGCGGGGCTGGACAATTACTTTGGCGAGCTGAAAAGCGGCAAGCCGCAGATCTACGGCATCTACTGGTCGCGCCCGCAGATCGAGGCGCGTCAGGGCGAAACCATGGCCGCCACCAGGCGCTTCCTGAACCGGCTTTGGGATGTGCGCGCCCCCGCGGGGGACGAGTTCGACCCGGATTTCGACTATACCTACGCCGATCGCACCCGACGGCGCGAGCCGGGCGACAGGTCGCTCGGGCTGTCGCCGCACATGGACGCCGGGTCTTGTGAGCGCTGGCTGGATCCGGCGTTCCAGAAGATCTACGCCCCGATCTTCGCCGGCGACTGGCAGGGCTACGACCCCTGGAAAGCCGCCCACCGCACCCAGACGCGCGAATTCGAATCACCCGCCGTCTGTTCGATGTTTCGCACCTTTCAGGGCTGGACGGCGCTGACCACGCAGGGGCCGCGCGATGGCACCCTGTCGCTGATCCCGATCTCGCGCGCCATCGCCTATGTGCTGTTGCGCGCCTTGCAGGATGACTTGGGCCAGGACGATCTCTGCGGCGCCAAGCCCGGGCGCGCGCTGGGGATCAACGAAACCTGGCACGCCGACCTGATGCCGGCGCTGATCACCATCCCCGAGGTCGGGCCCGGCGATACGGTCTGGTGGCACCCGGACACGGTGCACGCGGTGGCCGACGAACACGCGGGCGACGACTATGCCAATGTGATCTACATCGGGGCGGCGCCCAAATGCGCCCGCAACCAGGCCTACGCCCTCCGCCAGGCCCCGGCCTTTCTGCAGGGCCGCAGCCCGCCCGATTTCGCACCCGAAGACTTCGAGGTGGATTTCCAGGGTCGCGCGACGCTCGACGACCTCAGCGATCTCGGCCGCGCCCAGATGGGTCTTTGACCGGACCGCGCCGCCGGGGCAGAATCTCTTTGCATTCCGGGCGCGCCCACGCGATCAAGGTCCAAAGGTTCGAACCGGGCGCCAATTGGCCCGCGACAACGGAAAGGATGCGCAAATGAACTGTGTTTTTGTCCAGATACGGTGCAAACCGGGCACGGCCTATGCGGTGGCCGACGCCATCGCCCTGCGCGAATTACATTCCGAACTCTACTCGACCAGCGGCAATTTCGACCTGCTGATGAAGCTCTACGTCCCCGAAGGAAAGGACGTGGGCAAGTTCATCAACGAAAACCTGTTGGATATCGACGGGATCGAACGCACCATGACAACGCTGACGTTCAAGGCGTTCTAGGCCTGTAACGCAGTCGGGGCGGAAATCTGCCAAACCGGCGGTGCAGGTTGATTGGGTTCTGACCCCAGGCCCCCACCCGCCGTTTCGCGCCTTCTTCTTTTTTGGAAATATCCTCGGGGGTGAATTGGCCCGCGAGGGCCAAGAGGGGGCAGACAGCCCCCTTGCCCCGCCCGCCGCAGGCGCAACCGGGCTTACAGCCCGGTCCGCAGGCGCCAAAGCTCGGGAAAGATTTCCACCGCCAGAATCCGGCGAAGATAGGCCGCGCCCGATGTCCCGCCGGTGCCGCGCTTGAGGCCGATGATGCGTTCCACCGTGGTCACATGGTTGAAACGCCAGCGGCGGAAATAATCCTCGAAATCCACCAGTTTCTCGGCCAGTTCATAAAGCTCCCAATAGGCCTGCGGATCGCGGTAGACCGTGCTCCAGGCGGCTTCGATGCGCGCGTCCGGCTTGTGGGGGCGGGACAGGTCGCGTGAAAACACCTCGGGCGGCAGCGCGATCCCGGCCGCGTCCAGCGCGCGCAGCGCCACGTCATACAGGCTGGGGCGGCTCAGTTCGCGCTCCAGCCGGGCGGCGATGTCGGGCAGGTGTTCATGCGGGCGGATCATCGCGGGGTTGCGGTTGCCGGTGATGAACTCGATCAGCCGGTATTGCCAACTCTGGAACCCCGAAGACTGGCCCAGCGCCGGGCGAAAGGCGGTGTAATCGCTCGGCGTCATCGTGCGCAGCACGTCCCAGGCGTTGTTCAACTGCTCGAAAATGCGCGCGATCCGGCTGAGGTGCTTGAAGGCCGGGCGCAGGCGGCGCTCTTCCAGCAGGCGGCGCGCGGTGGTCAGTTCGTGGATCGCCAGCCGCATCCACAATTCGCTGGTCTGGTGCTGGACGATGAACAGCATTTCGTCATGGGCGTCGCTCAGCGGGTGCTGGGCGGTCAGGATCGCATCCAGATGCAGGTAGTCGGCATAGGACATCTGGCCGTCGAAGGACATGCGGGCGCCATCGCTGGCGGGGTCAATGGGATCGGTCATGGGATACCTGTTGGCAAGTGGCGCGCCTTGCGGCGCAAGTTTGCAGGATGGCCCCGCTGGCGCGGGAGCGTATGCGCGCCGCGCGGGGATGGTTTGGGCAAGACGAAGGGCTCAGCGGTTCAGCGACGCGCCCAGGCCAAGCCGACGCCACAGTGCGATCCAGCCCGACGGGCGGCACAGCGGCAGGCGGCGCGCGGCGTTCATGTGACCGCCGCGCGTTTTTGATAGGCCGGGTCGCGCCACAGCTCGTCGTGCATGACCTCGGCGATGATCTCGACCGCGCGGGCCACGTCGGACTGGTCGATGTAGAGCGGGGTAAAGCCGAAACGCATGATGTCGGGGGCGCGGAAATCGCCGATCAGCCCCTTGGCGATACAGGCCTGCATCGCCGCATAGCCCTGTTCGAAGGCGAACGACACCTGCGAGCCGCGCCTGGCCCCGTCGCGCGGGCTGGCGATTTCAAGCGCCGGGCAGCGCGCTTCGACGCCGGCGATGAACTGGTCGCACAGCGCGATCGAGCGGGCGCGCAGCGCGTTCATGTCCACCTGGTCCCAGATCTCCAACGACGCGTCCAGCGCCGCCAGCTGCAGGATCGGCGGGGTGCCGACGCGCATCCGTTCGACGCCCTCTGCGGGGCGGTAGTCGGCGTCGAAGGCAAAGGGGGCTTCGTGGCCCAGCCAGCCTGAAAGCGCCGGGCGCGCGGTTTGCGCATGCCGCGGCGCGACATAGATAAAGGCCGGCCCGCCGGGCCCGGCGTTGAGGTATTTGTAGGTGCAGCCCACCGCGAAATCGGCCCGCGTTCCGGCAAGATCCACCGGCAGCGCGCCCGCCGAATGGGCCAGATCCCAGACCGTGACGATGCCCTTTTCATGGGCCGCGGCGGTGAGCGCGGCCATGTCGTGTTTGCGCCCGGTGCGGTAATCCACCTCGGTCAGCATCAGCACGGCGATCTCGTCGCTCAGCGCATCGGCCACCGCTTCGGGGGCGACGGTGCGCAGCCGGTAACCATCGCCCAGCAGGCCCACCAGCCCCTGTGCCATGTAAAGGTCGGACGGGAAATTGCCGCTGTCGGACAGGATCACCCGGCGGTCGGGGCGCATCTCAAGCGCCGCCGCCAGCGCCTGATAGACCTTGATCGAAAGCGTATCCCCCAAGACGACGCTGCCCGGCTCGGCCCCGATCAGCCGGCCGATCCGGTCGCCCAGCCGGCGCGGCATCTCCATCCAGCCGGCCCGGTTCCAGCCGGTGATCAGCATGTCGCCCCATTCGTCTTCCACCGTGCGGCGCAGCCGGTCGCTGGCGGCGCGCGGCAGCGGACCCAGCGAATTGCCGTCCAGGTAGATCACCCCTTCGGGCAGGTGGAAAAGCGCCTTGGTGGCGGCGAAATCGGTCATGGTTCCCCCCTTGTCGGCGGCACGGTATCACCTGCGCTCCCCGGTGCAAGGGGGGGGCTTGGAGCGGCCCGCGCCCTGGGGCATGATCGGGCATGATCGCCGCGACAGGAGGGACAGCCATGATCGACGACTGGGACGACGCCTATGCCAACGCGGCGCATATC
Organism: Alphaproteobacteria bacterium; assembly: GCA_024277955.1. Classification (GTDB taxonomy): domain Bacteria; phylum Pseudomonadota; class Alphaproteobacteria; order Rhodobacterales; family Rhodobacteraceae; genus JAJRUE01. The sequence goes on from JAJRUE010000146.1 coordinate 5,618, forward strand.
GAGGGGGCGCAGGCCTATGTGCCGATGTGGGAAAAGCGCGCGCGCGCCTTTCGCGAAGGTCTGGCGCCGGGGCGGCGGCGGGCGATCGCCTATGGCGCGGATGCGCGCGAGGATTTCGAACTGCTGTTGCCGCCCGGCGCGCCGCGCGGCCTGTTCGTCTTCGTGCATGGTGGCTACTGGCGGTCGATGACGCGCGATCTGTGGTCGCATCTGGCGACCGGGGCGCTGGGCCGGGGCTGGGCGGTGGCGCTGCCGGGCTACGTGCTGTGCCCGCAGCAACGCATTCGCGACATCACCCGGTCGATCGCCGCGGCGGTGGACCGCGCCGCGCAAGAACTGCCGGGGCCGATCCGGCTGGCGGGCCATTCGGCGGGCGGACATCTGGTGGCGCGGATGGGCTGCGCGGATGTGGCGCTGCGCGCGGCCCCGCGCATCGAAAAGATCATTTCCATCAGTGGCGTGCACGATCTGCGCCCGCTGATGAAGACGGCGATGAACGACGACCTGCGGCTGGACCTGAATGAGGCGCGCGCCGAAAGCCCGGCCCTGCGCGAGCCGCGCCCGGGCGTGGATCTGCTGTGCTGGGTGGGCGCGGGCGAACGGCCGGAATTCCTGCGCCAGAACGCGCTGCTGGCCAATGTCTGGACCGGCTGCGGCGCCAAAACGCGCGCGCATGAAGCCCCGCGCCGCCACCATTTTTCGGTCATCGGCGACCTCGCCGACAAGACAAGCGCCCTGTGCCGTGCCGCGCTCGAGTGACACGGCCCCGCTTCGCCCGGCGTCATCCTGCCCGAAATACGCCCCGAACCGCGCGGCCCGGAAGCGCCCGCCAAAGGCGGGGGCTGACAAAAGAACCGGCGTCGCGCCAGCGGCGCTCTACTTGGAAAGCCTCGCCAAGAGCGCGTCAGGCGGAACAGCTCGCCCCGCCAAGCACGCAGAACTTGGCGCAATGGGGATGGTTCAGGAACACCTCTCCCTCGGCCTCGGCCAGGGTTTCGCCCAGCTCGAATTCCGGCGAATAGGGCAGAAGCGTGCAGGCCAGCACCGTCGGGCGCGCCGCGCCCTTGCGCTTTACCACCATGCGCGAACTGGCGCACATCACCGAAGCCGGTGACTTGCCCAGGATGCCCCAGCACGCTTCGGTAATCTCGGGCACTTCGGCGGTTTCGTCCATTTCCGGAAACAGCACCAGCCGGGCCGGGTGGCTGGCGTCGATGTCAAAGCCGTGCTCTGCGAACAGTTCGGCGAACCCGGCGCGGGTGGCCGCTTCGCCGTCGCCCCAGATCGCGCGCCCGGCCACATCCATCGCAAAGCCGTTGTCCGACAGCCACCGCATCCCTTCGATGGTCCTGGCGAAACTGCCGGGCCCGCGTTCGCGGTCGTGGATCTCGGCCCGCCAGTGGTCCACCGAAATGCGCAAGCACAGCCGGTCGGCGAAATCGCGCTGCAATTCCAGCAGGCCGGCGCGCATTTTCGGGCGCATCATCGGCTGCATGGCGTTGGTCAGGATCAGCACCCGGTAGCCCGCCTCCAGCGCCGCGCGCGTCATCTCGATCATCTGCGGGTTCATGAACGGCTCGCCCCCGGTAAAGCCGATTTCGCTGACCGGCCAGCCGCGTTCGGCGATCTGGTCAAGGTAGTCGCGCACCTCGGCCGTGGTCAGATAGACCAGCCGGTCATTGGTGGGGGAACTTTCGATATAGCAGTTTTCGCAGGTGATGTTGCACAGCGTGCCGGTGTTGAACCAGAGCGTTTCCGCCTCGCGCAGGCGCACCGATGCGCGCCGATTGCCCTGGGCAGTGGTTTCGCGGTCCCGGAATTTGCCCGGCGGCGGGTTGTCAAAGGCCTGATGCTTCATGTCAATTCGCTCGTGATCCTGTCCTTGGGCAGGGGTATCGCGTGGCGTCGCCGCTGAAAAGACCTGTTCGATTTTCTGACGCGGTTGTGAAGCTGCGAGAGGATGCTAGACTTGCCGCGGGCAAGGGGATAAGAGGACGTTGTTAGCGCTAACAGCGCGTGGCTGGGGCCGCGAGGGCCGACCACGGCGCCGGCGGCGGGGCACACGGCAGGGTAGACGGCAGGACGGGAGTTGACTGATGGTATCGCGCGTAATTCCGGTAGAGCCGTTCGACCTGGTGATTTTCGGCGGCACGGGCGATCTGGCGCGCCGCAAGATCCTGCCGGGGCTGCACCGGCGGTTCCTGGCGGGCCAGGTCACGGCCGAGGCGCGCATCATCGGCGCGGCGCGTTCACAGATGGACGACGCCGGCTATCGCAAGATGGTGCGCGCGGCGATCCACGAATTCGGCGCCCCCGAAGACCAGGACAAGGCGGGGATCGACGCGTTTCTGGAAATCCTGCGCTATGTGCCGATCGATGCGCGCGGCGAAAACGGCTGGCAAGAGCTGGCCGCGCATGTGCGCCCGGGGCTGGTGCATGCCTATTACTTTTCGGTGGGGCCGGGGCTTTTTGGCGATCTGGCCGAGCGGCTGCACAGCCACGGCATCGCCGATGAAAACAGCCGGATCGTGGTGGAAAAACCTTTTGGTCACGACCTGGAAAGCGCGCGCGCGCTGAACGCGACGCTTGCCGAACATTTCCGCGAATGCCAGATCTACCGGATCGATCATTACCTGGGCAAGGAAACCGTGCAGAACCTGATGGCGGTGCGCTTTGCCAACATCCTGTTCGAGCCGCTCTGGAACGCCCAATACGTCGATCACATCCAGATCACGGTCGCCGTAACCGTGGGCGTCGGCGGGCGCGGCGCCTATTACGACAAGTCCGGCGCGATGCGCGACATGGTGCAAAACCACTTGATGCAGCTTTTGTGCCTGATCGCGATGGAGCCGCCAAGCCGCTTTGACCCGGATGCGGTGCGCGACGAAAAGCTCAAGGTTATCCGGGCCTTGGAGCCGGTCGATCCGCACCACATCGTGCGCGGCCAATATGCCGCGTCGGGCGAGGAACCGGGCTATCGCGAGGATGTGGGGGATCCGCGCAGCCTGACCGAAAGCTTTATCGCGCTGCGCTGCCACATCTCAAACTGGCGCTGGGCGGGCACGCCCTTCTATCTGCGCACCGGCAAGAAGCTCAAGGCGCGCTCAAGCGAAATCGCCGTGGTCTTCAAGGACGCGCCGCATGCGATCTTCGGCCAGGACGCCGGCCAGCACCGCAACATCCTGTCGATCCAGCTGCAACCCAACGAAGGCATGATGCTGGACGTCACCATCAAGGAACCCGGCCCCGGCGGCATGCGGCTGATCGACGTGCCGTTGGACATGACCTTCGCCGAAGCGCTGGGCGAGGAAATCGAGGACGTGCCAGATGCCTATGAACGGCTTATCATGGATGTTATCAGGGGGAACCAGACGCTGTTCATGCGCGGCGACGAGGTCGAGGCCGCCTGGGCCTGGACCGACCCGATCATCGAGGGCTGGGAAGCGCGCGGCGACGTGCCCAAACCTTACGATGTGGGCTCGACCGGGCCTGAGGATGCGTTGATGATGCTGCACCGTGACGGGCGGCGATGGCGGGAGATCAAGTGATGCATATCGAGGAATACGCGGATCGCGACATGCTGTACATGGGGCTGGCCAGCCGGCTGGCCAGCGAGTTGGAAGGCGCGCTGCGCCAACGCGACGAGGTGCTGTTCGTGGTGCCCGGCGGCACCACGCCGGGGCCGGTTTTCGACACGCTGAGCGAGATCGAGATGGAATGGAACCGGGTCAAGGTGCTGCTCAGCGACGAACGCTGGGTGGACGAAAGCTCGGACCGGTCGAACACGCGGCTGGTGCGCGACCACCTGTTGCGCGCGCGCGCGGCCGAGGCGGGGTATCTGCCGCTTTACGCCCCCGCCGAGCGCCCCGAAGAGGTGCTGGACGACCTGGCCGCGCCGATCGAGGAACGGCTGCCGATCTCGGTCCTGCTGCTGGGGATGGGGGCCGACATGCACACCGCGTCGCTGTTTCCCGGCGCCGAGGGGCTGGAAGCGGCGCTGGCGCCCGATGCGCCGGTGCTGGTGCCGGTGCGCGCCGGCAGCGCCGACGAAGCGCGCATCAGCCTGACCGCGCGGGTGCTGAACGACGCGCTGGCCAAGCATATCGTGATCACCGGCGACGCCAAGCGCGCCGCCCTGGAACGGGCCCGGTCGCTGGGCGATCCGCTGGTGGCGCCGGTGGCGGCGGTGCTGGACGGGGCGACGGTGCATTGGGCCCCGTAGGCGGGGGCCGGCTGCGCCCCGGCGCCGGATTTCGCGGGACTTTTCAGGAATTGAAGGACAGGTGACGATGGATTTCGCGCCCCACCTCGCGCCCCGATGGGAAAACCTTGCGCGCCACCGAGACCGGGTCGCCGACCGCGCGATCCTGTCGCTGTTCGACGACGCCGGGCGGGCGGCGGATTTTTCGGTCCGGCTGGGCGACATGCTGCTGGACTATTCCAAGACCAACATCGACGGCGACACCCGCGCGGCGCTTCTGGATCTCGCCCGCGCTGCCGGGGTGGAAGCGCGCCGCGACGCCATGTTCGCGGGCGAAAAGATCAACCGCACCGAAGACCGCGCGGTGCTGCACACTGCCTTGCGCAACCTCGACGGCGCGCCGGTGCTGGTGGACGGGCGCGACGTGATGCCGGGGGTTCTGCAAACGCTCGCCCGGATGGAAAGCTTTGCCGAAGCGCTGCGCGCCGGCGCCATCCCCCCCCCGGGCGGCGGGCGTTTCAGCGATGTGGTGAACATCGGCATCGGCGGCTCTGACCTGGGCCCGGCGATGGGGGTGCTGGCGCTGGCGCCCTACGCCGACGGGCCGCGCTGCCATTTCGTGTCGAACGTCGATGGC
>JAJRUE010000147.1 GCA_024277955.1 Alphaproteobacteria bacterium
ATCACCTCTTCCACCGGGGCCACTTCCATTTCCCCCAGATCGACGCCAGCCGCGCCCATCTGCGCGGTCATCCCGTCAAGCGCTGCGCGCGCCGCCAGGTCGCAGTAAAGCGAAATCGCCCGCGCCGCGTCGTCGTTGCCGGGGATGATATAGTCGATCCCGTCGGGCGAACAGTTGGTGTCGACCACCGCCACGACCGGAATGCCCAGCTTGTTGGCCTCGGCCACCGCCAGGTCTTCCTTGTTCACGTCGATCACGAACAACAGGTCCGGCCGGCCGCCCATGTCGCGGATGCCGCCCAGCGCGCTTTCCAGCTTGAACTGCTGCCGCTCAAGCCCCAGGCGTTCCTTCTTGGTCATGCCCTCGGCGCCGGTTTCCAGCTTTTCGTCGATCTCTTTCAGCCGCTTGATCGACTGCGACACGGTCTGCCAGTTGGTCAGCGTGCCGCCCAGCCAGCGGTGGTTCATGTAGTATTGGGCGCATTTCTCGGCCGCCTCCGCGATCGGCTTTTGCGCCTGCCGCTTGGTGCCGACGAACAGCACGGAGCCGCCCTTGGCGACGGTTTCGCGGATCACGTTCAGCGCCGCGTCCAGCATCGGCACGGTCTGGGTCAGGTCGATGATGTGAATACCGTTGCGCGCGCCATAGATGAACTCGCCCATCTTGGGGTTCCAACGCTGCGTCTGGTGGCCAAAGTGAACGCCAGCTTCCAGCAGCTGACGCAAAGTGAAATCAGGAAGAGCCATGTCTTCTTGTCCTTTTCATTTCCGGTTTCAAGCCTTGGGCGCGGTCAAGAGGGCTGTTGCCCAACCGGCGGACCATATGCGGATTTCTCCCCGCGAACGGCCCAAACCACGCCTGTGGATTCAGATTGGGCGCAGATACTCCAGCCCGCCGCCTTTGGCAAGCGCAAACCTGCCGCAGCCAGCCACTTGCCTTCTTCTGTCCGAAAATATCCCCGCCGGAGGCATGAAATCTTCCCCCGCCCCCACGGGCAGCCCGTTACGGGCAGCGGAAATCGTTTGACAGCGCAAAGACCATCAAGGTCAGGATCAGCGCCATGCCGATGGTCATCATCAGCCGCATCGCCCCTTCGCTTGGCGGTCGCCCGACGATGGCCTCGTAGGCGTGAAACACCAGGTGGCCGCCATCCAGCACCGGGATCGGAAACAGGTTCAAAAACCCCACCGCCGTCGACAGCACCGCGATGAACCAGACAAAGGACAACAGCCCCTGGCTGGCCGCCTGCCCCGAGGTCTCGGCGATCCCCACCGGCCCGCGCAGGTTGCAGCTGGAAATCGAGCCGGCGATCACGTGATACAGCCCCGACAGGCTGGAACGCACGATGTAATAGGTCTGGCTGGCGCCGTAGCCCAGCGACTTGAAGATCCCGGGCCGCGAGGTCTGCGGCTTGAACACCATGCCGCCGGTGATGCCGATCAGCCAGCGGGTCTCGAAGCCGCCGTCGGGCAGCGGCAGATCGACCCGGCGCGGGGTCAGCGTCACCTCCAGCTGTTCGCCCGCCCGCCAGACCTTCAGCGAAACCGGTTCGCCGCCGGAATTGCCGACGATCTTGCGAAGCTCGGCAAAGGTCGCCACCGGCGCGCCGTTGGCCGCAAGGATCACGTCGCCCACCTCGATGCCGGCATCCACCGCCGCCGAGCCGGGGCTGAGCCCGACCACGATCGGCGGATAGGGATGCGGCCCCGGCACGTCGATTTCGCGCCCGTCGCGCTTGACCAGATAGTCCAGGTCGTTGCGCGGGGGCAGCGCCTCGATGAACGGTTCGAACTGCTCCAGCGGCGGGGTTTTCACGCCCTCGATCGCCAGGATCACATCGCCCGGCTGCAGCCCCTGTTCGTAGGGCACCGGGCGCAGATCGGCGATCGTCAGCGGGTCCGAGGCGATTCCGCGAAACCCGATGATGGCGGCGAAAATCGCGATCGACAGCAGAAAGTTGAACACCGGCCCCGCCGCCACCGTGGCGGCCCGCGCCCAGAGCGGCGCGCCATGCATGGTGCGCCGGCGCTGTTCGGGCGAAAGCCCGCTCATCATCGCGGCGTCGGGGCTGCTGGCGGCGCTGGCGTCGCCCTTGAACTTGACATAGCCGCCCAGCGGAAAGGCGGCGATCTGCCAGCGGGTGCCGCGGCGGTCGATGCGCGACCACAGGATCGGCCCGAAACCCAGCGAAAACACGTCGGCGTCGATCCCCGACCAGCGCCCGACGATGTAGTGGCCAAACTCGTGGATGGCGACGATGATCAGCAGCGCCACCACAAAGGCGCCGATGGTGAACAGCAGGTTGCCAAACGAAGGTATCAGTCCGATCAGATCCAAAATTTCAGCCTTTTGCTTGCAGCGCGCGGATTGCTTCGCTGGCCCCTACCCGCGCCAGATGGTCAGCCTCGGCGACGTTATCAAGGGTGATTGCGCCCTGAATGAGACCCGGGCGCACAGAAAGGCTGCCCAGCACCTGTTCCACCACCGCCGCCATGTCCATGAAGCCGATCTTGCCGGCGATGAAGGCGTCCAGCGCGCGTTCCTTGGCGGCGTTGAACACGGCGCCGGCCAGCCCGCCGGTCTGCATCACCTCGCGCGCCAGGCGCAGGGCCGGAAACCGGGTTTCGTCGGGTGCCTGGAAGCGCAGCTGGCCGATGCGCGCCAGATCCAGCCGCTCCACCGGCAGGTGCCGGCGCTCGGGCCAGTTCAGCGCAAACCCGATGGCGTGGCGCATGTCGGCGGGCCCGATATGGGCCATCAGCGCGCCGTCGTTGAAACCGACCAGCGCATGCACCAGGCTTTCGGGGTGGACAAGCACCTCGATCTGCTCAGGCGGAAAGCCGAAAAACTCATGGGTTTCAATCAGTTCCAACGCCTTGTTGAACATCGAGGCGCTGTCGATCGTGATCCGCTGCCCCATCACCCAGTTGGGGTGGTTCAGCGCCTGTTCCAGCGTGGCGCGCGCCAGCTGCCCCACGGGCCAGTCGCGAAACGGCCCGCCGGAGGCGGTGATGATCACCCGTTCAACGCTGGCCGCATCTTCGCCGATCAGCCCTTGAAACACGGCGGAATGTTCGCTGTCCACCGGCAGGATGGTGGCGCCGTGGGCGCGCGCGGTCGCCATCAGCAGCGGCCCCGCGGTCACCAGGCTTTCCTTGTTGGCCAGCGCCAGCGTCGTGCCCTGTTCCAGCGCCTTCAGCCCCGGCGCCAGACCGGCGGCGCCGACGATGGCGCTCATGATCCAGTCGGCGGGACGTTCGGCCGCCTCGACCAGCGCCTGCGCCCCGGCCGCCGCCTCGACCCCGCTGCCCGCAAGCGCCTCGCGCAGTTCGCCCAGCCGGGCCTCGTCGGCGGTGACCGCCAGGTCAGCCCCGAATTCGCGCGCATCGGCGGCCAGTTGCGCGATATTCGCGCCCCCGGTCAGCGCCACCACCTTGAATTCGGCGCGCCGCCGCCGGATCAGGTCCAGCGTGTTCTGCCCGATCGAGCCGGTGGCACCGAAAACCGAAACCCTGCGCATCACGTCAACCCGAAGATGTCCGGGCGCAGCGACACCGCGATCAGCACCGCAAAGGCCGCCCCGAGCATCCCGTCGAACCGGTCCAGCAGCCCGCCGTGGCCCGGCAGCAGGTTCGAGCTGTCCTTGACCCCGCTCAGCCGCTTGATCGCGCTTTCGGCGATGTCGCCCAGCTGCGAGGCAAAGGACAGGCCGATGCTGAGCGCCACCAGCACCGGGCCCGCGCCCAACGCGCCGGAAAACGCGGCCCCCACCAGCGCCGCCGCGACCCAGCCGCCGGCGGTGCCCGACCAGGTTTTCCTGGGGCTGACGCGGGGCCAGAACTTGGGGCCGCCAACGATCCGGCCGACGAAATATCCGGCGATGTCGGTCACCACCACCACCACCACCAGCCACAGGATCCAGCCCAGCCCCAGATCCTGACGAAGCATCTGCATCGCCGCCGCGCCGCCCATGATAATCACGCCATAACAAAGGTATACAAGGCGATGTTCATGTAACATGATCGCCCCGAGAACCGGCGCCAACGCCAGCAGGACATACCACGGAACGCCAAACCCCATCGCCAGCGCCAGCAGGGCGAGCCCGCCGATATCGGCCAGCACCAGCACCAGAACCCGTTGCGGCGCGTTCAGCATTCGGCCCAGTTCCCACAGCATCAGCGTCACCGCCAGCACCAGAAGCGCCAGAAACCACAGCCCGCCGGCCCACAGCGCCAGCCCGCCCACCACCACCATCGCGATGGCGGTCAGCACCCGCGCCTTCAGATCATCCCATTTGCGGGGGGCGTCGTTCATCCGGCGACGGCACCGAAACGGCGTTCGCGCTTGGCGTAGTTGCGCAGGATTTCGGCAAAGATGTCCTTGGTGAAATCCGGCCACAACGTGTCGACGAATTCATATTCGGCATAGGCCGACTGCCACAGCAGAAAGTTCGAGATCCGCGCTTCGCCCGAGGTGCGGATCACCAGATCCGGGTCGGGCAGCACATAGGTATCGAGATATTTCGCCAGGGTTTCGGCGTCGACCTCTTCCGGGTCCAGCCGGCCTGCCTTGACCTCGCGCGCAAGCCGCTTGGTGGCGCGCGCCACCTCGTCGCGGCCGCCATAGTTGATGGCGATGGTCAGATGCACCAGATCGTTGTGCTCGGTCAGCTTTTCGAGGTTGTCCATCATCTCGACCAGCTTGGTTTCCAGCCGGATCCGGTCGCCGATGAAGCGCACCCGCACGCCATTGTCGCGCAGGGCGTTGGCTTCCTTGGTGATGTAGCGCTTGAACAGCGTCATCAGCCCGGTCACCTCGGCCTGGGTGCGTTTCCAGTTTTCGGTGGAAAAAGCGAAGACCGTCAGATACTTGACCCCAAGCTGCGGGCAGCTTTCAACGATTTCGCGGACCCGGCGGCCGCCGGCCTGATGGCCGAAAAGCCGCGGTTTGCCACGGGCCTGGGCCCAACGGCCGTTCCCGTCCATGATCACGGCCACATGGCGCGGTCCGGGTTCGTCATGATCTTTCAAATTCTGCCCCTTTGCCGGGTCGTTCAATATCCTTCGGAACGTCGCTCAGACCTGCATGATCTCGGCCTGCTTGTGTTCCAGCGCCGCGTCGATCGCGGCAATTGCCTTGTCTGTCAGGTCCTGCACCTCGTCGGCCCAGATCTTGTGGTCGTCCTCGCTCATGCCTTCGGCCTTGGCCTTTTTCAGCTGGTCCATGCCGTCACGCCGGATGTTTCGCACGGCAATGCGGGCATTTTCTGCATATTGTGCGGCAACTTTGGACAATTCGCGGCGGCGCTCTTCGTTCAGTTCGGGGATCGGCAGGCGGATGATGGTGCCGTCGATCACCGGGTTGATGCCCAGCCCCGAATTGCGGATCGCCTTTTCGGCGGCCCCCACCAGCGACTTGTCCCAGATGTTGATGGTCACCATGCGCGGCTCGGGCACGTTCACGGTGCCGACCTGATTGATCGGGGTCATCGTGCCATAGGCGTCGACCATCACCGGTTCCACCATCGTGGCCGAAGCCCGCCCGGTGCGCAGCGACGCGAATTCCTGCTTGAGAGCCGCCATCGCGCCGTCCATCCGGCGCTGAAGATCGTCCAGGTCAATTTCCAGATCGTCCGCCATCTTACCACTCATCTTGTTGTTTTTTGCGCCAGGGCGTCGGGTGTCTGGCGCGTCTCTTTCAGGTTTTCTAAGTCAGTTTCCCACGATTGTATAGGTGCCTTTGCCATTCAGGATGCCCTTGAAGCCGCCGGGCTCGTCCAGGGAAAACACGATGATCGGCAGGTTGTTGTCGCGCGCCAGCGCAATCGCCGAGGCATCCATCACCCCAAGATGCATCGCCAGCACGTCATCGTAGCTGATCCGCTCAAAGCGTTTTGCGTCCGCGTGCTTTTCCGGATCCTTGTCGTAGACCCCGTCAACCTTGGTGCCCTTGAAGATCGCTTCGCAGGTCATTTCGTTGGCGCGCAGCGTGGCCGCGGTGTCGGTGGTGAAATAGGGGTTGCCGGTGCCGGCGGCAAAGATGCACACCCGGCCCTTTTCCAGGTGACGCACGGCGCGGCGGCGAATGTAGGGTTCGCAGACCTGGTCCATCGGGATGGCGCTGATCACGCGGGTATGGATGCCCAGCGCCTCGAGCTAGCTTTGCATGGCCAGCGCGTTCATCACGGTTGCCAGCATCCCCATGTAGTCGGCGGTGGTGCGCTCCATCCCCTGCGCGCTGCCCTGGAGCCCGCGAAAGATGTTGCCGCCGCCGATCACCATGCAAATCTCGACGCCCATGTCGTGCACGCTCTTGATTTCCTGGGCGATGCGCGCGACCGTCGGCGGGTGCAGCCCATAGCCCTGATCGCCCATCAGCGCTTCGCCCGAGATTTTCAGCATGACCCGTTTGTAGGTGGTTGCCGGCTGGCCGTCGTCCGGTTCGCCGATTGCCTGTTCGCCCATTCGCATTGTCCCTGATTGCGCGTGATCTGAATTTGGCGCAAAATGTCGGAAAACAGGCTTGGGTTCAATGCGAGAAACCTTCGGGAAGCGAATTAACCCGCCCTGGGCGGCATATCCCGCCCTGCGGCGGCGATCCGGGGCGGCCTGACGCCGTGCCCGATCGCGCCAGCAAACCGCCCGCAAACCCGCCCCTGCGCCAGTCCGGAGCCCCGCCCGAAGACCAGCCCGCCGCGAACCCGCCCCAGGAAACGCCCCAGGAAAGCTGGCGCGCCGGGCTGACCGGGGATCTGCCCGATATCGACGGCACCAGGCCGGTGCTGATCGCCGGGCCGACGGCTTCGGGCAAATCGGCGCTGGCGATGCGCATCGCGGCGCGCTTCGGCGGGCGGGTGATCAATGCCGACGCGCTGCAGGTCTACGCCAACTGGCGGGTGCTGACCGCGCGCCCCAGCACCGCCGACGAAGCCCGCCTGCCGCACGCGCTTTACGGCCATGTGCCGGGCGAACAGGCCTATTCGGTCGGGCGCTGGCTGCGCGACCTGGCTCCGCTCCTGGCGCCGGACGGGCCGCTGCCGGTGATCGTCGGCGGCACGGGGCTGTATTTCACCGCGCTGACCGAAGGGCTGGCCGAGATCCCGCCGGTGCCGCCGGCGGTGCGCCAGGCGGCGGACCGGCTGCTGGCCGAGCGCGGCCTTGCGGCGCTGCTGGCCGAAATCGATCCCGACACGCTGGCGCGCATCGACCAGCGCAACCCGGCGCGGGTGCAACGGGCCTGGGAAGTGGCGCGCGCCACCGGGCGCGGGCTGGCCCAGTGGCAGGACGCGACGCCGGCCCCTGCCCTGCCGCTGAGCGCCTGCGTGCCGATCCTGCTGGAAACCGACAAGGACTGGCTGAACCGGCGCATCGCGGCGCGCTTCGATGCGATGCTTGAGGCCGGCGCGCTGGACGAAGCGCGCGCCAACCGCAAGGACTGGTCGGCGGGGCTGCCGTCGGCCAAGGCGATCGGCGCGGCGGAACTGATCGCTCATCTCGAAGGCCGGCTGAGCCTCGAGGCGGCCCGCGAACGCGCCACCATCGCCACGCGCCAATACGCCAAGCGCCAGCGCCAGTGGTTCCGGTCGCGCATGCGCCGCTGGCACCGGGGCCGGCCCGGCTGACGGGCGCCCGGCAGGCCCCATTCAGGCCCCATATCTGGTTTGCGAAATCGGCGCCGGCGGCAGATATGGGGGGGGTGGCGGAATGCGGCCTATCGCGGGGCTCGCGAAAAAAACCTCTATCTTTTAAGGACTTCCTGACCTAGCCTTGCACAAACTCACAACAAAGCCGCTCACCGAACATGACAGATATCAACGTCCAGACCAACGATTTCCGCGTCCTGCCGCTGCCGCATTTCGCCCGGGGCGGACGCTGGCGCACCGAGGCTATGCGCAGCTATTCGCAGCCGATCCTGATCTGGTTCACCAAGGGCCAGGGGCGGATCATCATCTCGGGGATCACCCGGGGCTACGGGCCGCATAACGCGGTCTACATCCCCGCCGGCACCATGCACGGCTTCGACATGCTGGGGCAGGTTTTCGGCTCGATCGTGTTTTTCCCCGATTCGGCGGACCTGGACCTGCCGTCGGACCCGCTGCACCTGCGGTTTCGCGAAAACGCCCAGCATACCGAACTGTCGGCGCTGATCGACAACATCCAGCGCGAGGCCGAGCACGAACAGACCGGGCGCGACCAGGCGTTGCTGCATTACGGCGGGCTGCTGTCGGTCTGGCTGCGCCGGCAGGCCGAAAAGATGCCCGACAACGAACTGGCCGCCGATGCCGCGCGGCGTCTGGCCGCCGCCTATACCGCGCTGGTGGAACGCGATTTCCACCTGTCCAAGTCGGTGGCCGACTACGCCGCCGAACTGGGGGTCACGCCCACCCATCTGAGCCGGGTCTGCAACATCGCCTGCGGGCGTCCGGCCTCGGCCATCCTGTCAGAGCGCATCCATTACGAGGCCCGCCGCCTGCTGGCCGAAACCCGCACCCCGGTCAAGGACATCGCCGAACACCTGGGCTTTGCCTCGGCCGCCTATTTCACCCGTGCGTTTCACAAGCAGTCCGGCAAGACCCCGAGTTCGTTCAGAAAAACCGCCTGACCCTCGCGGCCGGACTGGCCGGGCGCGGGGCGGGAACGGATTTGCCACGAGCCTCTCACGGGCCGCGTCCCTGCGGGATTTCGTCATTTTCCGCCATCGCGGCGTTAATCCCTCTTGAAAAGGGGCCGCCTTGTCTGCGCGGAATTGGCTGGCGCTGGCGGAAAATGACTGAAACCGGGGCCGCAAGGTAGATGAAGACAGGCCCTAACCCCGCAGATGTCGTTTTTTGACTGGCGGCATGTCGTTTTTTGCCCCTAAAGTGCCGATACTGTGTCTAGACGGGGCGGCCCTGGGCATGCCCTTATGAATGCGAACCGGGGGGCGCAAACCAAAACAACACGCAATCGCCGACGACCGGTTCCGCCCGACAGGGCGCGTGAACCGCGGCGGCGCAACGATTTTCACAGGGAGAAAACCATGACAATCGACAAGACCAACGGCAAACCGATCCACAAGGCGGCGCTGATGTATGCGCGCGAATATCGCGAGGGCAAGCTGAACCGGCGCGAATTCCTGGCCCGCAGCACCAGCTTTGGGCTGAGCGCGGCCGCCGCCTACGGGCTGATCGGAATGAGCGCGCCGGTCATGGCGGCTTCGGACAACATGAAACAGGGCGGCACCCTGCGCGTGCAGATGAGCGTGCGCGGCCTCAAGGACACCCGCACCTACGACTGGTCCGAACTGGGCAACGAAACCCGCGGCACGCTGGAATACCTGGTCGAATACAACAGCGACGGCTCGTTCCGCGGGATGCTGCTGGACAGCTGGGACGTGAACGACGACGCCACCGTCTACACGCTGAATGTGCGCAAGGGCGTCAAGTGGAACAACGGCGACGACTTTACCGCCGAGGACGTTGCCCGCAACATCGCGCGCTGGTGCGAAAAGGATGTCGAGGGCAACTCGATGGCCGGGCGCATGGCGACGCTGATCGACCCCAACACCAACAAGGCGCTGGAGGGCGCGATCGAGGTGGTGGACAGCCACACGGTGCGGCTCAACCTGCCCTCGCCCGACATTTCGCTGATCGCGGGCATGTCGGACTATCCGGCGGCGATCGTGCATTCCAGCTACAACCCGGACGACACCCAGAACGCCGTGGGCACCGGCCCCTACCTGCTGACCGAGCTCGAGGTCGGGGTCAAGGCGGTGCTCGAACGCAACACCGACCACGCCTGGTGGAGCACCGAGGTTTACGGCGGCCCCTATCTGGACCGGATCGAATACACCGACCTGGGCACCGATCCTTCGGCATGGCTGGCGGCGATCGAAAGCGACGAAGTCGACATGCTGCACGAAAGCGTGGGCGAGTTCATCGACGTGCTCGACGGGCTCGGGCTCAACAAGTCCAGCGTGGTCACCATGGGCACCATCGTCATCCGCCCCAACCAGCTGGCCGAGGTCGACGGCAAGAAGCCCTACGCCGACAAGCGCGTGCGTCAGGCGCTGGCGCTGGCGGTCAACAACGATGTCTGCCTGGAACTGGGCTACGGCAACCGCGGCTCGCGCGCCGACAACCACCACGTCGGCCCCAAGCACCCCGAGTTCGCCGATATCGGCGCCCCGGCGCATGACCCGGCCAAGGCCAAGGCGCTGATGGAAGAAGCCGGCATGGGCGATTACGAACACGAACTGATCTCGATCGACGACGACTGGCGGCGCAACACCACCGACGCGGTGGCCGCCCAGCTGCGCGACGCCGGGATCAAGGTGAAGCGCACGATCCTGCCGGGCTCGACCTTCTGGAACGACTGGGCGAAATACCCGTTCAGCTCGACCAACTGGAACCACCGGCCGCTGGGGGTGCAGGTCTGGGCGCTGGCCTACCGTTCGGGCGAAGCCTGGAACGAGTTCGGCTGGGCCAACCCGGAATTCGACGCGATCCTGGCCGACGCGCTGTCGGTGGCGGACGCCGACAAGCGCCGCGAACTGATGGCCAGGGGCGAAGCGCTGATCCGCGAGGAAGGCGTCACCATCCAGCCCTACTGGCGCTCGATCTACCGGCACACCAAGCCGGGGATCGCCGGCACCGACATGCACATCGCCTTTGAGCACCACCACTACAAGTGGGGCCATACGGCCTGACCGGGCTGGGGCCGGCCCCGCGCCGGCCCCCTGTTTTCGGCCCGGCGCCACGCGGCGCGGGACCGTTCGCGGCGGGTCTGGCGCGGGCGCTCGGACAGCCGCCGGCCGCGTCGGGGCACTGACCCGCGCAACCGCCCGCATCACCGGCCGCGCGGGGGCCGTGCCACGCGGCAGCCGCGACGCAGCCGGCCGCCACGCAACGGGCCAGCAGCCAAGGGGCCGCCAGCCAAAGGGCCATCGGGCAACGGGCCGCCACGCAACAGACGGGGACCATCATGGGATTGTTCATCTTGCGCCGTATCGGGGTGATGATACTGACCGCGCTCTGCCTGACCTTCGTGGTTTTCTTTCTGACCAACCTCTATCCGAACCTTGAAAAACTGGCCAAGACCCAGGGCAATTTCCGCATGACCGACCAGGCGGTTTCGTCCTGGCTGGAAAAGCGCGGCTACCTGCAGCCGATGGTGTCGAAATACGCCCAGTGGCTGGGGGTGATGCCGGGCTTCGTGATGACCGATGAAGACGGCAAGCGCTACGGCAAATGCATCGACATCCGCAACCCCGAGGCCGAAGCGCCGCGCTATTGCGGCATCCTGCAGGGCGACTGGGGCTATTCGACGGTGTTCAAGACCGACGTGGCCGAAATCATCGGCAAACGGCTGGGCCTGACCGGCAAGCTGATGTTCTGGGTGATGGTGCTGATGGTGCCCTCGGCGCTGATCCTGGGGGTGCTGGCGGGGATGCGCGAAGGCTCGCGCACCGACCGGGTGCTGTCGACGGTCTCCATCGCCACCACCGCGACGCCGGAATATGTCTCGGGCGTCATCCTGATCGCGGTCTTCGCCTCTTCCGCGGTGGGGCTGCGCTGGTTCAAGGGCACCGCGACCTCGGCGATGGACGGGGCGAATTTCAACAACTTCTTTCTGCCGGTGCTGACGATCGCGCTGTACGGCATGGGCTATGTGGCGCGCATGACCCGGGCCTCGATGGCCGAGGTGATGACCGCCCAATACATCCGCACCGCCCGCCTCAAGGGGGTGAGCTTTCGCAACATCGTGCTGAAACACGCGCTGCGAAACGCTCTGATCGCGCCCTTCACCGTGATCATGCTGCAGTTCCCCTGGCTGCTGAACGGGGTGGTGATCGTGGAAACCCTGTTCAACTACAAGGGCTTCGGCTGGGTGCTGGTGCAGGCGGCCAGCAACAACGACATCGACCTGCTGCTGGCGGCCTCGGTGGTGGCGGTCTTCGTGGTGCTGGTCAC
>JAJRUE010000003.1 GCA_024277955.1 Alphaproteobacteria bacterium
CTTGCACCAGCGCGTCACCATCTCGATATATTCGGGCACCTGCCCCACCGCGCTGCCCATGCCGCGCTCGGCCATGCCGTGCGGGCAGCCAAAGTTCAGCTCGATCCCGTCGGCGCCGGTTTCTTCCACCAGCGGCAGGATCTTTTTCCAGGCCTGTTCCTCGCAGGGCACCATCAGCGACACCACCACCGCCCGGTCCGGGTAGTCGCGCTTGACCGCCTTGATTTCGCGCAGGTTCACATCCAGCGGCCGGTCGGTGATCAGCTCGATGTTGTTGAGCCCAAGCAAACGCCGGTCCGCCCCCCAGACCGCGCCGTAGCGGGGGCCGTTGACGTTCACCACCGGCGGGCCGTCTTCGCCCAGCGTCTTCCAGACCACGCCGCCCCAGCCGGCTTCGAACGCGCGGCGCACGTTGTATTCCTTGTCGGTGGGCGGGGCGGATGCCAGCCAGAACGGGTTGGGGGATTTGATCCCGACGAAATCGGTTGAAAGGTCGGCCATGAAGTCCTCCTCAGTTCAATTGTTGCAGCGCGTCCACAGCGCCGGTTGTTCCTGATCAAGGCTCAGCATCAGCCCGTCGGGGGTCAGATCCGCCCGCAGGGCAAGGCTGCGCTCAAAGGCGCGCACCGCTTCGCCATCGTTGAAATAGATGTTGGCGCAGGCCAGCTCGGCCACCAGCGGGCCGCGTTCGGGCAGGGCCACCGGCAGGTCGCAGACCGTGTGTTCGTTGAAGCCGATATTGCCCGGCTCGACATACATGATTTCGCCGGTTTCGGCGCACCAGCTGCCGGCAAAGGGGCTTTCGGCCTGGCCGCTGGCGGGCCCGGCCATCGCCAGCGCCAACGCCGCGGTTTCAGGCCAGTGTCGCATGGATGTCCTCGGCCGCGTCGCGCCCCTCGGCCACCGCCGTCACCGTCAGGTCGTCCCCGCCCGCAGCACAATCGCCCCCGGCCCAGACCCCGGCAAGCGATGTCCGCCCCGCCGCGTCCACCGCGATCTTGCCGCCCTCGATCTCCAGCCCCTCGGGCGCGCCCTCAAGCCGCTGGCCGATCGCCTTGAAGACCTGATCGGCGCGCAGCCGGAAGGTTTCGCCGGTGCCGGTCAGCTTGCCGCCCTCTTCCACGGTATATTCGAATTCCACCTCGCGCACGGCGCCGTTGCCGTGCACCGCAACCGGCTGGGCGTTGTAGATGATGTGCACCCCCTTCGAGGCCGCAAGATCCTGTTCATAGTCGGATGCGCTCATCCGGTCGCGGCCGCGCCGGTAGACCATGGTGACATTCAGCGCGCCCAGCAGTTTCGATTGAACGGCGGCATCGACGGCGGTCATGCCGCCGCCGATCACCACCACATCGCGGCCAACCGGCAGGGTGGAAAGATCGTCCGCTTGCCGCAATTCCTCGATGAACCGCACGGCGTCGCGCAGGTTTTCCCGGTCTTCGCCCTCGGCGCGCAGGGCGTTCACCCCGGCCAGACCCAGCCCCAGGAAAACCGCGTCGAACTCGGCCCGCAGCCCGTCCAGCGTCAGATCGCGCCCCAGCGCCATGCCGTTTTCCACCGCGATCCCGCCGATCTGCAGCAGCCAGTCCACCTCGGCCGCGGCAAAGCCGCCCACGGTCTTGTAGGCGGCGATGCCGTATTCGTTCAGCCCGCCGGGTTTGGGGCGCGCGTCAAAGATCGTCACCTCGTGGCCCTTCATCGCCAGCCGGTGCGCGCACGCCAGCCCCGCGGGCCCCGCCCCCACCACGGCAATGCGCTTGCCGGTCGGCGCGGCGCGCGTGAACGGATGATCATTGGCCGCCATCACCGTGTCGGTGGCATAGCGCTGCAGCCGCCCGATCTCGACCGGCTTGCCCTCGGAAACCTCGCGCACGCAGACCTCTTCGCACAGGGTTTCGGTGGGGCAGACGCGCGCGCACATGCCGCCAAGGATGTTCTGCGAAAGGATGGTGCGCGCGGCTGCGTCCGGCCGCCCGGTCTGGATCTCGCGGATGAACATCGGGATGTCGATGGTCGTCGGACAGGCCGCCATGCAGGGCGCGTCATGGCAAAACAGGCAGCGATCCGCCGCCACCGCCGCCTGGTGCGCGTCCAGCGGCGGGTGCAGGTCGGAAAAGTTTTCGTCCAGCTGGCCGGCGGGCAGGCGCGCGGGCGCGATACCGGGGGTCATCGGGCTGTTGGGCATCTGAACCTCTCTGTTCACGTGGTCTTTTGGCGAACAGATTGCCACATTCTGAAATTTTATCAACTGGTAACATTTCCCCTTCGCCACAGGCCATTTCCCGCCAATGCGCCCTTTCCAGCCGGAAAGTGCTGGCGTATAAGCGTCCAAACCCTAGGCGAGGCCTGCCCGATACAGGCAAGAAAAACGAGCGAGGACCGCATGGCGAAACAGACCAACAAGGCGGATGTGGATTTCATCAAGGCGCTGGCCGAACTGCTGAAGGAAAACGACCTGACCGAGCTTGAGGTCAAGCGCGAATACGGCGAAGCCGACCGGCTGAACGTGCGCGTCAGCCGCCAGGTGCAGATGGTGCAGGCCATTGCCCAACCCGCGGTCGCACCCGCCCCGGCGGCGGCTCCGGCGGCCCTCGCCCCGGCCCCGGCAGGCGACGCCCAGGCCGGCGCCTCGGCCGCCGAAGGCGACCCGGCGGACCATCCCGGCGCGGTCACCTCGCCGATGGTGGGCACGGTCTATCTGGCGCCCGAACCCGGCGCCGATCCCTTTGTCAAGGTTGGCGACAGCGTCAGCGAAGGCGACACGCTGCTGATCGTCGAAGCGATGAAAACCATGAACCACATCCCGGCCCCGCATTCGGGCACGGTGAAACGCATCCTGGTGGCCGATGGCGACCCGGTCGAATTCGGCGCACCGCTGATGATCGTCGAATAGGGGCGCGTGGCCATGTTCGACAAGATCCTGATTGCCAACCGCGGCGAGATCGCCTTGCGCGTCGTGCGCGCCTGCCGCGAGATGGGCATTAAATCGGTCGCGGTGCATTCCACCGCCGACAGCGACGCGATGCATGTGCGCATGGCCGACGAGGCGATCTGCATCGGCCCGCCGCCGGGCACCGACAGCTACCTGTCGATCCCGGCCATCGTCGCGGCCTGCGAAATCACCGGCGCCCAGGCGATCCACCCGGGCTATGGCTTTCTTTCGGAAAACGCCAAGTTCGTGCAGATCCTCGAAGATCACGGCATCACCTTCATCGGCCCCACCGCCGAACATATCCGCATCATGGGCGACAAGATCACCGCCATCGACACCATGAAGGCGCTTGGCGTGCCCTGCGTCCCCGGCTCGGGCGGCGGGGTTGCCGATGTGGCCGAGGCCAAGCGCATCGGCGCCGAAATCGGCTATCCGGTGATCGTCAAGGCCACCGCCGGCGGCGGCGGGCGCGGCATGAAGGTGGCGCTGAACGAAGCCGAGATGGAAAGCGCATTTCAGACCGCGCGCTCCGAAGCCCAGGCCGCCTTTGGCAACGGCGAATGCTATATCGAAAAATACCTGCAAAAACCGCGCCATATCGAAATCCAGGTCTTTGGCGACGGCAAGGGCAACGCGGTGCACCTGGGCGAACGCGACTGTTCGCTGCAGCGCCGCCACCAGAAGGTTTTCGAAGAGGCCCCCGGTCCGGTGATCGACGCCGAAACCCGCGCGCGCATCGGCAAGATCTGCGCCGACGCGGTGGCCAACATCAACTATATCGGCGCCGGCACCATCGAGTTTCTCTACGAGGACGGTGAATTCTATTTCATCGAAATGAACACCCGCCTGCAGGTCGAACATCCGGTGACCGAGGCGATCTTTGGCGTCGATCTGGTGCGCGAACAGATCCGCGTCGCCGAGGGGCTGGGCATGTCCTTTACCCAGGACGATCTTGAGGTGAACGGCCACGCCATCGAGGTGCGCATCAACGCCGAAAAACTGCCGGACTTCACCCCCTGTCCCGGCAAGATCACCCAGTATCACGCGCCGGGCGGGCTGGGGGTGCGCATGGACAGCGCGATCTATGACGGCTACGCCATCCCGCCCTATTACGACAGCCTGATCGGCAAGCTGATCGTGCATGGCCGCGACCGGCCCGAAGCGCTGGCCCGCCTGCACCGGGCGCTCAACGAGCTGATCGTGGATGGCATCGACACCACGCTGCCGCTGTTCGAAGCGCTTCTGGCCGAGCCCGACATCCAGACCGGGAACTACAACATCCACTGGCTGGAAAACTGGCTGGAAACCCACCTGTAAACGGCGCCGGCATGGATGACCCCCTGCCCCCGGCCCTGCTGCTGCAAGCCTATGCCAGCGGCGTCTTTCCGATGGCCGAAAGCCGCGACAGCGACGAAATCCGCTGGTTCGAACCAAGGCGGCGCGGGATCATCCCGCTGGACGGCTTTCACCTGTCGCGCTCGCTGCGCCGCCGGATCCGGCGGGAACCTTTCGAGGTGGCGCTGAACCGGGATTTCGCGGCCACGGTGGCGGCCTGCGCCGACCGCCCCGAAACCTGGATCAGCCCCGCGATCGCGCGCGCCTACGCCGAGCTGCATCGCGAAGGTTTCGCCCATTCCCTCGAACTGCGCGACGGCGACGATCTGGTGGGCGGGGTCTACGGGGTGACGCTGGGGGCGGCGTTTTTCGGCGAAAGCATGTTTTCACGGCGCACGGATGCGTCGAAAATCGCGCTGGCCTATCTGGTGACGCATCTTTCGGCCAGCGGGTTCCGGCTGTTCGACACCCAGTTCCTGACCGCGCACCTGGCCAGCCTTGGCGCCATCGAAGTGTCGCGCGGCCGCTACCGCGCCCTGCTGGCCGACGCCATCGAGCGGCCCGCCGAGATCCGCGCCCGCCCGCTGCCCGACGCCTATTCGGTGATACAGTTCAACACCCAGACATCGTAGCGCGGGTGGTCCAGCGCATTGAGCGCCGGGCTCGAGGCCAGCATCCAGCCGCGAAACGCCTCCTGGTCGCTGCCGGCATTGCGGATCGACAGGAAGGCCGCCGCATCGCCGGTCGGGTTGTCCACCGGGTAGCGGCATTCGCCCAGCGTCACCTGGATGCGGCCAAGCTGCTTGGTCTGGTTCGGCGCCAGTTCGAAATCCACCAGTTCGCCCGACATCTTGTCCAGCGCGCGCAGCAGCACCCCCTTTTCGGCGATGTCGGCGGGCTGGATGATCGGCTCTTCGTTGATCGGGCCAAGGTCCAGCGTGTCGCTCGGCTCATCCCCCAGCCCGAAAGGGCTGAGCGTCACCCCGTCGCCACCGTCGCCCGCCGCCCCGTCGCCGGGCTGCGCCGCGGGGTCCGCGGTGGGGTCGCCCACCGGCAGATCCAGCGTCGGGCCGCCATCGCCCAGCGGGGTTTCGATGATGGTGGTGTCGCCGGTGATCGGGCTTTCGATGGTGACCTGCTGGGCACGCGCCGCCGTAACCGCCAGACCCGCCGCCAGACCCGCCGCCAGCGCCAGCAAGGGAAACGCCCGGCGCAGCATCACTTGCTGCCGCTGCCGCTGCCGCTGACGAATTTCAGCAAAAGCTCGACCAGCCCCACCGCGCTCTGGGTGTCTTCGATCTCTGATCCGGGTTCGAGGTTGAAGGGCGACCCGCCCGGCAGAAGCTCCATGAAATTGCCGCCCAGCAGGCCTTCCGAGGACACCACGATAGCGGTATCGTCCGGCAGCGCAAGCTTGTCGGAAACCGTGAAATGCGCTTCGGCGCGGAAGGTTTCGGGGTTCAGAACAAGGTCCGTCACCGTGCCCACCTTGACCCCGCCAAGCCGCACGTCCGTGCCCACCGAAACGCCCTGCACCGACCGGAACGAGGCGAAATAGGAATAGGTGCCGCTGTTGCCCCCCGCCAGGCCGCTGATCTGGCCGGCATAGATCAGAAAAGCGCCCGCCGCCGCCAGAACGAACCCGCCAACCAGAACTTCGGTGGTGTTTTCGGACATACGCGCTACTCCGGCTGCCAGGCCTCGTAGTCGCGCCGCTCGACCGGGTGGGCGCGCAGGATGGAGCCCTTGGGAACATAGGCGCGGTCGGTGCCGGTCAGGTTTTCCTCATGCGGCTTTTCCCAGGGCTTGTGCGGCAGGGGCGCGCTGGTGGGCGGCGCATCATAGGTGTGATGCAGCCAGCCGTGCCAGTCGGGCGATACCCGCGTGGCCTCGGCTTCGCCGTTGAAAATCACCCAGCGGCGCTTGCCGTCGGCGGTCTGGTAGAACTTGTTGCCCTGCTCGTCTTCGCCGACCAGCTGGCCCGTGCGCCAGGTATAGATCTGGGTGTTCAGCGTCTGGCTGTCCCACCAGGTGACTGCGCGAAAAAGCGTGTTGAGGATGCCCATCTAGCCCTCCGGTTTTGCTGGTTCCATCATATGGCGGATTGACGCGGGAAGGTCCAGTGGCAAGTGACGGGCGCAGGTCGATCGGCGCTTTCGCACAGCCCCAAGCGCCACGCGGGCGCAGCCCCGGCACGGGGGGCCGCCCGGCGGCCAAGGCCCCCCGGCACGCGCGCCCGGGGCCCCCAAAATACCCGCCAATTGTCAGGTAGAGCGGCTTCAGCCCGCGCTGGCGCCGGTCTTGAGATCGTCGGAATGGATCATCAGCGGCGCCTTGTCCGAGGTCACCGCCTCTTCGTTCACCACCACTTCCTTGACGCTGTCGAGCCCCGGCAGGTCGAACATGGTATCCAGCAGGATGTCTTCCATGATCGAGCGCAGCCCCCGCGCGCCGGTCTTGCGTTCGATGGCGCGTTTGGCGATGGCGCGCAGCGCGTCTTCGGTGAAGGTCAGCTTGGTGTCTTCCAGTTCGAACAGCCGTTCGTACTGCTTGACCAGCGCGTTCTTCGGCAGCGTCAGGATGGTGACCAGCGCGTCTTCGTCCAGATCGGTCAGCGTGGCGATTACCGGCAGGCGGCCGACGAATTCCGGGATCAGGCCGAATTTCAGCAGGTCTTCCGGTTCAAGATCCTGAAACACCTCGCCCACGCCGCGGTCGTCGTTGTCCTTCACATCGGCGCCAAAGCCGATGGCCGAGCCCTTGCCGCGCTGCGAAATGATCTTGTCCAGCCCCGCGAAGGCCCCGCCGCAGATGAACAGGATATTCGTGGTGTCCACCTGCAGGAATTCCTGCTGCGGATGCTTGCGGCCCCCTTGCGGCGGCACCGAGGCCACGGTGCCTTCCATGATCTTCAGCAGGGCCTGCTGCACCCCCTCGCCCGACACGTCGCGGGTGATCGATGGGTTGTCGGACTTGCGGGTGATCTTGTCGACCTCGTCGATATAGACGATGCCGCGCTGGGCGCGTTCCACGTTGTATTCGCTGGCCTGCAGCAGCTTCAGGATGATGTTCTCCACGTCCTCGCCCACGTAACCGGCTTCGGTGAGCGTGGTGGCGTCGGCCATGGTAAAGGGCACGTCGATGATGCGCGCCAGCGTCTGCGCCAGCAGCGTCTTGCCGCAGCCGGTGGGGCCGATCAGCAGGATGTTGGACTTGGCCAGCTCGATATCGCCGCTTTTCGCCGCGTGGTTCAGCCGCTTGTAGTGGTTGTGCACCGCGACAGACAGAACCCGCTTGGCATGTTCCTGCCCGATCACGTAATCGTCCAGAACTTCGCAAATCTCTTTCGGGGTGGGCACCCCGTCGGCCGACTTGAGCCCGGACCCCTTGGTTTCCTCGCGGATGATATCCATGCACAGCTCGACGCATTCGTCGCAGATGAACACGGTTGGACCCGCGATCAGTTTGCGCACCTCGTGCTGGCTCTTGCCACAGAAAGAGCAGTAAAGCGTGTTTTTGCTGTCGCCAGAGTTATTCGCCATCACATTTCCCCAAGGGCCGCTAGCCTGATCCAAGTCGCGCGACCCAAGAGCCGCAAATATCCACCTGCCCCGAACACTAGGTCAGCGGAATTTCGTGCACAACGCCAAAATGAACGGCGCGCGGATATGCCCGCGCCCTGTGGCCCAATCAGCTGTCTTCACCGTCCACTTTTGCGCGGTTCTCAACAATCTCGTCCACCAGACCCCAGTCTTTCGCCTCTTCGGGCGACATGAAATTGTCACGCTCAAGCGCCTCTTCCACGGTTTTCAGCTTTTGGCCGGTGTGTTTCACGTAGATCTGGTTCAGCCGGTCCTTCAGCTTCTGGGTTTCCTGGGCGTGGATCATGATGTCCGTCGCCTGGCCCTGATAGCCGCCCGAAGGCTGGTGCACCATGATCCGGCTGTTGGGCAGCGAATAGCGCATCCCCTTTTCGCCCGCCGCCAGCAACAGCGACCCCATGGATGCCGCCTGGCCGATGCACACGGTCGACACCTTGGGGCGGATGTATTGCATCGTGTCGTAGATCGACAGCCCCGAGGTCACGACCCCGCCCGGGCTGTTGATATACATGGCGATTTCCTTGGTCGGGTTGTCGGCTTCGAGAAACAGCAGCTGGGCGACGATCACGGTTGCCATTTCATCGTGAACCGGCCCGGAAACGAACACGATCCGTTCCTTGAGAAGGCGCGAAAAGATGTCGTAGCGGATGGAACCGCGCGACGTCGTTTCCTCTACCGTCGGGATGATGAAACTGGTCAGTTGTGAAATTGGGTCGATCATTTCCGTCCTCGCGCTGCAGGTGGTAGGATTACCGGATAACTGCTTACGATTGTCTTAGTGGCGCGCTCGCAGGGCCGCAAGGGGCGGGAACGAAACTTTGATGCAGCTTGACGCCGCAGGCAAGGGGGCGCGCGCCCCCTTGGGCCCGGCCCCGCGCACAGCCCCCGATCACAGGTTCAGGCCGCGCGCCGCCCGTTGTTGTAGCGCACCGACGACCACAGCGACACGCCGATCAGCGCCGCGCCGATCAACCCGATCACCAGTTCCGGGATGTGCCAGACGGTCTGGGCGAACATGATGCCCGACAGTACCAGGATCGAATAGAACGCCCCGTGTTCCAGATAGCGGAACTGCGCCAGCGTGCCCTTTTCCACCAGCCGGATCGTCATCGAGCGCACAAATAGCGCCCCCACCCCCAAGCCGATCGCGATCAGAAAGAAATTCTGGGTCAGCGCAAAGGCGCCGATCACCCCGTCGAAGGAAAAGCTGGCGTCCAGCACCTCGAGATACATGAAGGCGCCAAAGCCCCCGGCCCGCGCCAGCGCCCCGGCATCGGCCTGGCGGTCCAGCAACTGGCCCAGGATTTCCACACCGGTAAAGACCACCAGCCCCAGCGCGCCGGCAAACAGGAACTCGGTCGCCGCGGCCGCCGGCAGGCGCATGCTGACCCCCAGCATGACCACCAGCACCAGCGCGATCTGCAGGCCCCGGATGCTGGCGCAGCGGCGCAGCTGGATTTCGAGAACCCGGATCCAGTCGACCTCTTTGCCCTCGTCGATGAAGTAGTTGAGCGCCACCATCATCAGGAACGCACCACCGAAACCGGAAATCGAATAATGCGACGCCCGCATGATGCGTTCGTATTCCGCCGGCTGGTTGATCGCCAAATCCAGGGTTTCCAGCGGCCCGGTATCGGCGGCGACCGCCACGATCGCCAGCGGGAACAGGATGCGCATCCCGAAGACCGCGATCACCATTCCCCAGGCCAGGAATCGCCGCTGCCAGACCGGCGCCATGGTGCGCAGCTTGGCCGCGTTCACGATGGCGTTGTCAAACGACAGCGATATCTCGAGGATCATCAGAACCGCCCCGATGATCACAAAGGCAAACCCTTCCGACACAGATCGTTCAACCGACCAGCCCAGCCAAAAGGCAACGGCCAGCCCCAGCACGCTCAGCCCGATCGGCCAGCGGAAATAATGCACGATGTTTTTCATTCGGGGTTTTTCATTTGGGCGATGTCAGCGTTCCCGGAAGGCCCCCGTCACATAGACACTGCCCCGCGCCCCGGCAAGGCACCGGGCGCGGATCGGCGCCGCCAAACCCGCACGCCAACGCCAGGCGTTGCGCAAAAACCCCGCCCGGTGGCTCGGGCGGGGTGTGCAAACTGCGTTTTTCGGGTCCGGGTGTCCAAGACAGTCGCGCCCGAAACCACACGGACGGCGGACCGGGCAGGCAATGGCGACCGGCCAGGGCGCGCGGCTATTCGGCGGCCACGGCTGGCGTGCCCGAGGCAGCCTCTTTCTTGAGTTCGAATTCCTCGTGATACGAGCGTTCGATGTTCACATCCCAGATATTGTAGTTGTGGCCCAGGATGTTTCGCGCCGCATACATCGCCGACAGCATCGAATGGTCCTGGTTGTTGTAGCGGTGCAGCCCGTTGCGCCCGACGGTCTGGAAATTTTCCAGCCCCTTGAGCCAGCCTTCCACCATGTCCAGCGCCTCGCGGTATTCGCCGTCATAGACCGGATAGGCCTTGGGCTGGCGGATGATGGCGGCGTCGATCACGTCGCTGGCCTTGGCAAGCCCCAGCTTTTCCAGTTCCTGGCTGGCCAGTTCGCGCAGGTCTTCGTCGGACATGGTCCACAGCCCGTCGCCCTTCTGGCAGAAATATTCCATGCCGATCGAGGCCGTGTTCGGATCGGGCAGCATTTCCGGCGACCAGGCGCGGAAGTTCTGGATCCGGCCCACCTTGACCTTGGGGCTGTGGATGTAGATCCAGTTGTCCGGGAACGGATCGGCATGATCCAAGACCAGCGTCACGATCAGGAAATCGCGGTATTTCAGCCGGTCGGCCGCCTCGACCACCTCTTTGGGCGGCAGCGGGTTGAAGGAATGGATCAGGTCGCGCAGCGCCATGGAGTTGATGAAGTGATCGCCCTCGACCCGTTTTGTGCCCAGGTCGCCCTTTTCCGGATCCCACTTGCGGATATCGACCGAGGTCACGCGATTTTCATCGCGGTTCACGGCGATCACTTCCGAACGCATGTTCACTTCGCCGCCCTGTTCGCGCACGATGTCGCGGGTCTTTTCCCACATCATGCCGGGACCCAGGCGCGGATACTGGAATTCCTCGATCAGGCTGGCGGTGTCGTTGGCGCCGGAAAAGGCGTTCCAGACGACCTTCCACAGCGACATGTTCTTGATCCGCTGGGCGGCCCAGTCGGCGCGGATTTCCTTGCCGGAAATGCCCCAGACCTTTTCGGTGTAGCTGCGGAAGAAATGCATATACAGCCGCCCGCCGAAGCGGTTGATCACCCATTCTTCAAAGCTCTGTTCGTCCTTGTAGGGGCGCAGCTGCCACTTGATGTAGCTTATGATGATGCGAAACGCCTCATACGGGCCGATCGAGGTCAGCGCG
Organism: Alphaproteobacteria bacterium; assembly: GCA_024277955.1. Taxonomy (GTDB): domain Bacteria; phylum Pseudomonadota; class Alphaproteobacteria; order Rhodobacterales; family Rhodobacteraceae; genus JAJRUE01. Next base: position 11,232 of record JAJRUE010000003.1, read on the forward strand.
TTGATCAGCTTCAGCGGATAGTCGAAGAACTTGTCGCGATAGTAGATCCGGCTGAGCCGCGGGACGGTGATGAAGTCATCGCCCAGCACCTCGTGCCACATGGCTTCGACTTCGCCGACCTTGGTGAAGAACCGGTGGCCGCCGATGTCAAAGCGGTAACCGTTGTTGGTTTCGGTGCGCGAAATGCCGCCAACCATGTCCGAGGCTTCGAACACCAACGGCTTGTGATCGTCGCTGAGTTTCTGAAGCTCGTAGGCCGCAGTCAGACCGGCAGGTCCGCCACCGATCACAACGACTGGGCTCTTTTTTTCTGTCATGTCAAATACCGTTCCCGCGCACTGATACTATTCCCTTGCGACAAACTAGCCCACCGGCGGTCGCGCTCAAACCGGATTGGCCTTTGCGACCGGGATTGGTCCCGGTTTTGGAACCAATAACGCCGACAGGGATCATTTTCCCTTCCAGGCGCCCAATCGCCCCGCATCCGCGTTAACCAACAACGCCCCAGCGGCCACGAATCATGAAATCTATGCAAGCCGTCACCAATCATTTCCTTGTAGCAAAAAAGAGCCGTCCTTCCAAGGTTGCACAATTGGACAGGCGGCGCTGGACCCGCGCCGCGCGGGATGGAATACTGGACCTCGCGGCCAGGTTCCGGCGGGGCCGGTGTTTGCCGGCGGCATGCGCGAAAACCGGGCTGGCGAAGCGCCGGCGGATCGAGCGGCAGGCCGGGCAGCAGGCCGGGCGGCGGATCGGGCGGTGGATCGGGCGGAACTTGGCGGGGCGGAACGGACAGGCGGGCAGGATGGACAGGTTTCCGGAATTTCTGGTGATCGGCGCGGCGCGGGCGGGCACGACGGCCCTGCACGGCTATCTGCGCCAGCATCCGCAGATTTTCATGCCCGACCTGAAAGAGCCCAACTATTTCGCCTTTGCCGGCGAAGCGCTGGCCTGCCGGGGGCCGGGCGCGGATTACATCAACAACTCGATCACCGACGCGCAACGCTACCGGGCGCTATTCGCGCCGGCGCCGGCGGGCGCGATCCGGGGCGAGGCATCGCCGCTGTATCTCTATGCCGACCAGGCCGCGGCGCGCATCGCCCACTGGCGCTCCGACATGCGCCTGGTGGTGATCCTGCGCAACCCGGTGGAACAGGCGTTTTCGCATTTCCTTTACGCGACCAAGCAGGCGATCGAAACCGAAGCGGATTTCACCCGCGTGCTGGCGCTGGAAGACGAACGCCTTGCCGCCGGCTGGCAGCCGCTGTTCGGCTATTCGCGCTTTCCGCGATACGGCGAACAACTGCAACGTTTTCTGGATGTTTTCCCGCGCGAACAGCTTTTCATCCGGCTATACGAGGATTTCCGCGAGGATCCGCAGGGGTTGATGCGGGATCTGTTCGCCTTTCTCGGGGCCGACCCGGGGTTTGCGCCCGACATGTCACGCAAGCCTAACGCCGGTGGGGTGCCGAAAAACCGCGCGCTGCAGGATTTCCTGATGAAGCCGAACCCGGTGACGCGCGCGATCGGTCTTGTGGTGCCGCAAAAGCTGCGCTGGGAAATCCGCGACCGGATCGCGGCGCTGAACACCACGCGCCAGGACAAGATGCCGGCGGCGGCGCGCGACATCCTGAAGGAGCGGCTAGGCGGCGACATCCGGCGGCTGGAGGCGCTGATCGGGCGCGACCTTGGCCACTGGCTGAGCTGAAATGCAGGTGTTGCGCCGGGCGCTTTGCGTCCGGCGCCACGCCTCGGGCTGCGCCCTCGGCGGATTTCATGCCTCCGGCGGGGATATTTTCGGGCAGAAGAAGGAACCGCGGGTGGGCGGCGCCGGTTTCGGGGTGGTCAGACCTTGATCAGCGGTCCGCCGGTGACCTTGATGCCCTTGCCATCGAAGACATTGCGGCTGTCGAACAGCAGTTTGGCGCTGGCCGCGACCAGGGCGTAGTCCACGCCGCTGTGGTCGGTCATCACCAGCACCGCGTCGTAGGACGCCACCGTGTCGGCGTGCAGCGCGACCGATTTGCGGCCGGCCAGGTTCGGGTGGTCGCGGGTCACCGGCATCACCTCGAAATACGGGTCGTGGTAGTCGCAGGCCGCGCCCATTTCCTCGAGCCGCCTGAGCGCTTCGAGCGCCGGGCTCATCCTGGTGTCTTCGACATCGCGCTTGTAGGCGACGCCCAGCATCAGCAGCCGCGCGCCGGAAATCGACACCCCGGCTTCGCGCATCAGCCCGGCGGCCACCCGCGCCGCGATCGAATCGGGGGCGGTGTCGTTGCTGGCGCGGGCCAGGTCGATGATCGGGGTTTGCGAGCCCACGTCGCGCGCGCGCCACGAAAGATAGGCCGGCGACACCGGGATGCAGTCGCCGCCGATGCCGGGGCCGGGGTAGAAAGGCATGTAGCCAAAGGGTTTGGTGGCGGCGGCGTCGACCACTTCCCACACATCGACGCCCATCGCGTCGAAGGCCACCTTGAGTTCGTTGATCAGCGCGATGTTCACGGTGCGGAAACTGTTTTCGGTCAGCTTGACGGCCTCGGCGGTGGCCGAGGAACTGACCGGCACCGGCCGATCGACGATGCGCCCGTAGAACAGCTCCATCAGGTCGCGCGACGCCTTGTCGTCGGCGCCCACCACCTTGGGGATGTTGCGGGTGTTGTGGACCGCGTTGCCGGGGTCTTCGCGTTCCGGCGAGAACCCCATGAAAAAGTCGCGCCCCGCCTTCAGCCCGCCGGCTTCCAGGATCGGTTTCAGAACGCCCGAGGTCGCCCCCGGCCAGACCGTGCTTTCCAGCACCACCAGCTGGCCCGGGCGCCGATGCGCGGCGATGGTTTCGGTGGCGCGGATCACATAGGACAGATCCGGGTCGCGCCGCGCGTCCAGCGGTGTGGGCACGCAGATCAGGATCACGTCCATGTCGGCAATGCGCGCCGCGTCGTCGGTCGCGGCGAACCGCCCCGAAGCCACCGCGTCGGCGATGCGCCGTTCGGGGAAATAAGAGATCACCTTTTCGCCGGCGTTGATCGCCGCCACCCGGTCGGCGTTGAGATCGAACCCGAGGGCGTCGAACCCGGCCTCGTGGATGGTCAGGGCCATCGGCAGGCCGACATAGCCAAGCCCGACGGTCATCACCTTGGCCTCGTGGGTTTCGATCTTGTTCCTCAGATCGGAAAACAGGGAAAAATTGCTGGTCATCAAAACGCGATCCCGCTCGTTACACTTCACCCGAACGGGGTTTAGCACGACCGGGCGCATGAGTCGCAAAATATTATGGATCAGGGCCGCAGAACCGCCGCCGCCTGCCGCAAATCCGCCACGCCGGCGGGTATTGTTTCGGCCGGGGCGACAATCTGCGCGCCGGACCCGGGGGCGGACCCGGATCAGCCGCCCCGGCGCGCCTTTGCGATGCCGGCCAGGCCGGTGGCGAAATCGACCTGGGGAACATAGCCCAGGGCTTGCCGGGCGCGGGCGGTCGAGATTTCGGGGCGCGCGCGGTAGAGCGCCAGCAGATGCCGGTCGGGCCAGACCGGGCCGCGCGCACGCGGGCGCAGCCGCGCCAGCAGCCGGTCGAACCGCCGCGATCCGATCAGCCGGCGGGCCAGGGCCGACAGGCGCGCCGCCGCCGAAGGCCCGCCGCCGCCCCCGGCAGGGTCCGGCCCCAGGCGCGCCGCAAGCTCGGCCACCGGGCGGCGCAGGATCTCGCCCCGGCCCAGGATCGCGCGGTAGCCGTCGTAGAACGCATCCCAGCCGGGCGCGTCCGGACCAGCGATCAGAAACCGGTCGTGCAGCCGCGCAGGCGCCGCCGCCGCCAGCGCCACCGCGCGGGCCACGTCCTGAACATGCACCGCCGGGCAGAGGCCGCAGGGCTCCGGCAAGACCACGCCGCTTGCCGCCAGCGCCGCCAGCGGGGCTTCGGTCCAAAACGCGCTGCCGGGGCCGTAGACGATGGTCGGCTGCAGGATAGCTACATCAATGTCCGCCTCCAATAGCCTGTTTTCCATGGTGATTTTCGCCTGCCGATAGTCGCCGCCGGTGTCCGTCGAAATCGCGCTGTCTTCGCTCAGCGCCCCGTCCGGCCAGTCGTCGTAAACCACCGCCGAACTCAGATGCACCACCCGCGCGACGCCGGCGCGCGACGCCGCCGCCATCAGCGCATCGAAACCCGCCAGGTTTTCCGAGAGACCCGCGCGCATGTCATGGGCCGCATGCACCAGCACATCGGCCCCCGCCAGCGCCCCGTCCAGCGCCGCGCCCGCCCGCGCCCCGGCCTTTAGCGGCGCCACCGCCACCTGCGCCCCCATCGCGCGCAGCCGCGCCGCGTCATGGGCGCTGCGCAACAGGGCCGTCACCCGGGCGCCCTCGGCCAGCAGCGTGGCCACGATGCGCGAGCCGATGAAGCCGCCCGCACCGGTGACCGCCACCTGTCTGCCGGCCAGTCCCTGCGTCGCTCCACCGGTGATTTCATCGGTGATTCCAAGCTCTTGCTGACCGGATTTGCCCACCACTGTTCCCTTTCGATGACGAATTCCCCCGAAGGTAGCAGATTTGTTTCTGCATGGAACCGTGCCGGTGCGGCAATGTAGCGACTGGCCCGCCCCCGTGCTATAAGCCGGCACACACGAGTGCGGGCAGTTTTGGGCGAGGTGACATGCGAATACTGATTACGGGCGGGGCCGGGTTCATCGGCTCTCACTTGGCAGAGCGGCTGGTGGCCGAAGGGCCCCGGGTCACGGCGCTGGACGATCTTTCGACCGGGCGCCTGTCGAACCTGGCCGCGCTGGACACCAACGCGGCTTTCGAATTCGTCGAAGGCTCGATCCTGGATGCGCCGCTGGTGCAGCGCCTGACCGACGAGGCCGATGCGGTGTTCCACATGGCCGCGGCGGTGGGGGTCAAGCTGATCATGGAAGAACCCAGCCGGTCGATCCTGACCAATGTCACCGGCACCGAAAACGTGCTCAAGGCGGCGCTGAAGGACAGCACCCCGGTCTACCTTGCTTCCACCTCGGAAGTCTATGGCAAGACGACGAAATTTCCGTTCCGCGAAGACGATGACCTGACCATCGGCGCCACCGTGAACCTGCGCTGGTGCTATGCCAGCGCCAAGCAGCTGGACGAGTTTCTGGCGCTGGCCTATGCGCGCGAAAGATCGCTGCCGGTGGTGATCTTGCGGTTCTTCAACACGACAGGTCCGCGCCAGACCGGGCGCTATGGCATGGTGCTGCCCAATTTCGTGCAGGCCGCGCTGGAGGGGCGGCCGCTGATGGTGCACGGCACCGGCGAACAGTCGCGCTGTTTCGGCCATGTGGCCGATGTGGTCGAGGCGCTGGTGCGGCTGATGTCGACGCCCGCCGCCTTTGGCCAGGTGTTCAACATCGGCACC
>JAJRUE010000148.1 GCA_024277955.1 Alphaproteobacteria bacterium
AGCCGATCACCGCGTCCTTTTTCGCCTGCGGGGCGGTGCGCGGCATGACCACATAGCACGGGATGCCGCGCCGGCCGGCGGCGTAGGACAGGCTCAGCGCGTGGTTGCCGGAACTGTGGGTGGCAACGCCCTTGGCGGCCTTGTCTTCGGGCAGGCCGAAAACCGCGTTCGAAGCGCCGCGCACCTTGAAGGCGCCCGCCTTCTGGAAGTTTTCGCATTTGAAAAACAGCTGCGCCCCGGTCAGACCGTTCAGATAGCTGCTGGTCAGAACCGGGGTGCGGTGGATATATGGCGCGATGCGTTCACGCGCGGCGGTGGCATCGTCAAATGTCGGTATCTCCATTGGTCCTCTCTTATCCATTGGCCCGGTAATGCGCCTGCGCCGCGGCGACGCCGGCCCCGGGCGTGATGTCCACGTCGTAGTCCGCCAGCGCCATTTCGGCGACCGCGATGCCGCACAGCGCCTGGGCTTCGCTGAGCATACCCAGATGGCCGATGCGAAACACCTTGCCCGCGACCTTGCCCAGTCCGGCGCCAAAGGCGGTGCCGTAGCGGCTGGCGGCATGGGCCACCATGGCGTTGCCGTCAACCGTTTCGGGCAGCACGATCGCGGTGACGCTGTCGGAATAGAGATCGGGCGACGCGGCGCAGATCGGCAGCCCCCAGGCGCGCACCGCTTGGCGCACCCCTTCGGCGATGTGGCGGTGGCGGGCAAAGACATTGTCCAGCCCTTCGTCCAGCAGCATCGCGCATGAGGTCGCCAGCCCGTTCAGCAGGCCGACGGGCGGCGTGTAGGGATAGCCGGCGCCGGGATAGCCCGCCAGCATGTCACGGAAATCAAAGAAGAAACGCGGCAGGCGGGCGGTTTCCATCGCCGCCAGCGCCTTGGGCGACAGGCCGACGATCGCCAGCCCCACCGGCAGCATGAAGCCCTTTTGCGAGCCAGTCAGCGCCACGTCCACGCCCCAGTCGTCCATCCGGAAATCCATCGAGCCGATCGAACTGACCCCGTCCACCAGCAACAGCGCCGGGTGGCCGGCGGCGTCCATCGCCCGGCGCAGGGCCGCGATGTCGCTGACAACCCCGGTGGCGGTTTCGTTATGGGTGGCCAGCACCGCCTTGATCGCGTGGCCGGTGTCGGCGCGCAGGGCGGCTTCGAATTCCGCGACCGGCAGGCCTTCGCCCCAAGGCCGGTCGATCGCCTGCACGTCCAGCCCGTGACGGGTGCACATGTCGATCCATTTCTGCGAAAACATCCCGAAATTCGAGGCCAGCACCCTGTCGCCCGGTGACAACGTGTTGGAAATCGCCGCTTCCCAGCCGCCGGTGCCGGTGGCGGGAAAGATCACCACCTGGCCGGTCTCGGTTTTCAGCACCTTTTTCACGCCCTCGAGCGCCGGGTGCAGGATCTCGGCGAACCGGGCCGAGCGGTGGTCGAGCGTCGGCATGTCGCAAGCCTTGCGCAACGCGTCGGGGATATTGGTGGGGCCCGGAATGAAAACGGGGTTCTGGTCGGACATGGGTGCGCCTCGGTAAATCTGGGGTCAGGTAAAAGTATCGCAGGTAGCGGCGGGACTGCAATTTTTTCGAAAATATTTTTCATTTTTCTGGGTATTTGAATTTTGCATTGTTTTTCAGGTGGTTGCATTTAATCGGAGAATGAAATACTTTTGCGGCGAAATCCCGGCGCCAACCGCGCCCGCCGGCACCGGCGCCGCAATCGCCCGCGCCACGCACAGAGCCGCACACAGAAAGGCCAGCCGATGAACGACAAGCCGAAACGCTCGCGCGGGCGTCCCCGCGCCTTCAACGACAACCCGGAATCGCGCACCATCCAGTCGCTGGACCGGGCGCTGGGCATTCTGGCGCAGCTGGCGCAAAGCGACGGGCTGAGCCTGTCGGAACTGGCCGACCGCGCCGGGCAGTCGCCCACCACCACCTACCGGGTGCTGTCCACCTTCGCCGCCCACGAGATCGTCGAATTCGAGAAATCCGACCAGCTGTGGTTCATCGGCACCGGCGCGTTTCGCATCGGCAGCGTGTTTCTGGGGCGCACCCGCATTCTCGAACGCTCGCGCCCGGCGATGCTCGAACTGATGCGGCTCACCGGCGAAACCGCCAACCTCGGGATCGAGCGCGGCGACAAGGTGCTGTTCGTGTCGCAGGTCGAGACCAACGAAACCATCCGCGCCTTTTTCCCGCCCGGCACGCAAAGCCCGATGCACGCGTCGGGCATCGGCAAGGCGCTGCTGGCGAACTACCCGCAAGAGCGCGTCGAACGGATCATCGACGAACAGGGCTTGAAGCGCTTTACCGAACGCACCATCACCGACCGCGACGCGCTACTGGCGGAACTGGCGACGATCCGCGACCAGCAATTCGCCATCGACGACGAAGAAAACACCCCGGGGATGCGCTGCGTGTCGGCGGCGATCTTCAACGCCTTTGGCGAACCGGTGGGCGGGATCTCGATTTCCGGGCCGACCTTTCGGCTGACCCGCGAACGCGCCCCGCATTTCGCCGAGATCGTCAGCGCCCAGGCCCGCAACGTGTCGCGCGCACTGGGGGCGACGCCGTAGCGCCAGTTGGGCGCGCGGCGCCGTTCGCGGGCGGCCTGTCCAGGGGCCTGTTCAGGGGCGCACCGGCGCTGTTCGCCACCGCACCGGCGGGGCGCTGGAAATCTCCGCGTGGCTGGGGCACAGTTCCACGGGGCCGCTGGCGGCGGCCCCGTGCCGGGGCCCGAACGCCGGTGACGCAGCGAAAGGACACGACATGGACAGAATGCCGACGATGTTCATCCCGCATGGCGGCGGTCCCTGTTTCTTCATGGACTGGGATCCGCCCGACACCTGGGACAAGGAACGCGCCTTTCTCGAGGCGCTGCCTGCCACCCTGCCCGCCCGGCCCAAGGCGCTGCTGGTGATCTCGGGCCATTGGGAAGAGCCGCAGTTCACCGTGCAGAAAAACCCCGCGCCGGGGCTTTTGTTCGACTATGGCGGCTTTCCGCCCCACACCTACGAACTGACCTGGCCGGCCCCTGGCGACCCGGCGCTGGCCGACCGGGTGCAGGGGCTCTTGCGCGACGCCGGGCTGGGCTGCGAACAAGACCCGGCGCGCGGCTTTGACCACGGGGTGTTCGTGCCGCTCAAGGTGGCCTTTCCGGATGCCGATGTGCCCTGCGTGCAGCTTTCGCTGCGCGCCGATCTGGATGTTGCGGCGCATCTGGCGGCGGGCCGCGCGCTGGCGCCGCTGCGCGACGAAGGGGTGCTGATCCTGGGGTCGGGCAACAGCTATCACAACATGCGGGTGCTGATGCGTTCGCTGCGCGGCGGCGGGGCGGCGGCGGTGGCCGGGCTCGACTTCGACCGCTGGCTGAGCGACGTCGTCACCAACCCGGACCCGGCGCGGCGCAACGCCCGGCTTGCCGGCTGGGCCGAGGCCCCCGGCGGGCGCGATGCGCATCCGCGCGAAGAACATCTGGCGCCGCTTTTCGTGGCGGCGGGCGCGGCCGAAGACGACCGCGGCATCAAGACACTGGAAGACCATGTGATGGGCGCGGTAGAAAGCGCCTACCGTTTTGGCTGAACTCGTAAACAGGAAGGACGACAGGACAGATGAGCAAGGGACAGATCGCCGGGAGATCTCCGATCCCGGTCGAGGTGGTCGAGGGCAAGAGCTATTTCTGGTGCGCCTGCGGACGGTCGAAGAATCAGCCGTTCTGCGATGGCAGCCACAAGGGGACCGGGTTCGAGCCGGTCAAATGGACGGCCGAGAAATCCGGCCGCAAGTTCTTTTGCGCCTGCAAGCAGACCGGCGCGGCCCCGTTTTGCGACGGCAGCCACAACTCCCTGTCCGAGCCGGGGGGCTGAACAGCTAGCGCCCGAACGCGCTGACCGACCCCATCGCGGCGTTGCGGGCCGCCAGGCGTTCGAGGTTGACGATGGTGGACAGCATCAGGCGTTCCTGACTCCAGTCTCCGGGGCGCTTGATCGCCAGCGAACCGGCCAGCACCGCGGCGATTACCGGCACCATCAGCAGGGCAAAGCCCGTGCGCCCCAGCCGGGCCCGGCGCTGCACCATGATCGAGGCGATCCGGTAGCGCAGGAAGCGCACCGAATTGGCCGAGAACGGCAGCCGGCCGACCTGGATGAAACTGACCGAGGGCACCTCGATCTGGTTGTGCATGTCGCGCCCCACCGCCGCCCGGCAGACCCGCAGCAGGCAGTCGCCGTAGGCGTGCGCGTCAAACCCGCCGCCGCTGCGCGCCAGCACCGCTTCGTCGCAGGCCAGTTCGCGCAGCCGTTCCAGCCGCCGCCGCCACAGGGCAAAGGCCGGGTTCCAGAAGAACAGCGGCCGCAGCAGCCCCATCAGGATTTCCCATTCCACGTCGGCCTGCCGGATATGCTGGAACTCGTGGCTGAGCGCCATGCGCAGATCGCGGCTGTCGGTCAGCATCGAGGTCGGCAGCACGATGAAGCGCCGGCGCAGGCTGCGGGTGGAAAACGGGATCATGGTGGCGTCGCTCAGCAGCAGGTGGATATTGCCGAAGCGCCGCCACGGGTAGGCCCGGCGCAGCATCGCGCGCAGCCGCAGCGCGCTGGCAAGCGTGCGCACCGACAGGAACGCGAAGCCGCCCAGCAGCAGCGCCACCGCGGCGATGCCAAAGGTGGATTTCAGCCCGGTCAGGTCGCGCGTCAGCGTATCGCGCAGCCCCACCACCTGCTGAAAATCCGCCGCCGGCATCTGGATCGCGCCGTTCAGGTATTGCGCGACGATCATGTCGGTGAGGTTCAGCGAATTGTTCTGCCCCAGCAGTCCCGCCGACTGGATCGCGCCAAAGGCCGCCACCACCAGCGGGCTGAGCGCCACCGCGATGAACATGCCCTTGAACAGGCGAAGCTGGACGCGAAACGCCTGCCCCAGGCCGAAAATCCCCAGCGCGGATCGCGTCAGCATCCACAGCACTGCCGCCACCAGCAGCAGGATGTTTATGTCTATGTAGGTGTTGAAAAGGCTATCAACCGGGCTCATCCTTCAACCTCCTGTCCAGCAATGCCCGTATTTCTTCCAACGCCTCTTCGGTCATGCCTTCGTCGTCGACAAGCCGGGCAACCAGTGTGCTGGGCGTGCCGTCGAACAGCTTTTCCGACAGGTCGCGCAGCGTGCGCATCTGGTAGTCATCCTTGGCCAGTAACGGGCGATAGACAAAGGTCTTGCCCTTTTTTGTGCTGGTCACGAAACCCTTTTGTTCCATGATCCGCAGGATCGTTGCAGCCGAAGTATAGGCCAGATTGCGCCCTTCGGCCAGTTTTCCAAGCACATCGCGCACCGTGCCGGCCCCCATGTCCCAGAGCTGGGTCATGAATTCCAGTTCGACTTCGGTCAGAAACTCGTTGGTCTTTTTCTTCTTGCGCATGTGGATCCTGTCCGCCGCCGTGAGTGCTCGATTGCCCCGGATTGAATACGAAAACTTTCGTTTTTCCAAGGGGGATGTGCCGCAGCGCGCCATTTTCACACTTTCCAGAAGCAGAAGATCCCCCAGCCAAGGCTGAGCGCCACCGCCCCCCACAGCGGCGTTCCCATCAGCCACAGCCAGCCGAGAAAGATGTACACCGTCCCCAGAAGCGTGATGAACAGCCGGTCGCCGCGTGTCGTGGTCAGCCCCAGGATGCCGCGCCGCGCCGCGCCGCCGGGGTGGCGAATCTAGATCACCGTCAGCACCGCCATCGCCGAGAATATCGCGATGAACACCAGCGCGGTGGGCCAGGTCCAGGCCATCCATCCAAGCATCACACCCTCCCCAGGGCAAAGCCCTTGGCTATGTAGTTGCGCACGAACCAGATCACCACCGCGCCGGGGATGATGGTCAGCGTGCCCGCCGCCGCCAGCAGCCCCAGTTCGTAGCCGGCCGAGGACGCGGTCTTGGTCATGGTGGCGGCGATCGGTTTGGCGGCGACCGCGGTCAGGGTCTTGGCCAGCAGCAGTTCGACCCAGGAAAACATGAAGCAGAAGAACGCCGCCACCCCGACCCCCGACTTGATCGAGGGCAGAAAGATCGTGGTGAAGAACCGCGGAAAGGAATAGCCGTCCACATAGGCGGTTTCGTCCAGTTCCTTGGGCACGCCCGACATGAAGCCTTCGAGGATCCAGACCGCCAGCGGCACGTTGAACAGAGTATGCGCCAGCGCCACCGCGATATGGGTGTCAAACAGCCCCACCGCCGAATACAGCTGGAAGAACGGCAGCGCGAACACCGCCGCCGGGGCCATCCGGTTGGTCAACAGCCAGAAGAACAGGTGCTTGTCGCCCAGGAAGCGGTAGCGCGAGAACGCATAGGCCGCCGGCAGCGCCACCAGCACCGAAATCACCGTGTTCATCCCCACATAGAGGATCGAGTTGTAGTAGCCCCAGTACCAGCTCGGGTCGGTAAAGATGGTGCGGTAGTTGTCCAGCGTCCAGGTCTGCGGGAACAGCGAAAAGCCCGACAGGATTTCGCCCGTCGTCTTGAAGCTCATCGCCACCAGCCAGTAGATCGGCAGCATCAGGAACAGGACGTAGAAGATGGGCACCAGGGATCGTTTGCGCATGGGTCCGGGCCTTTTTGGTTGGTCTTTGCGGTTGCTTGTGGCGGTTGGTTGTTGCGGTCGGTCGTTGCGAATGCCGGTTTCAGTTTTCGTCGTCGCGGGTCATCAGCGTGTAGAACAGCCAGGAGACCAGCAGCGTGATCGAGAAGTAGATCAGCGACATCGCCGCCGCCGGGCCCAGATCGAACTGGCCCAGCGCCACTTTCACCAGGTCGATGGACAGCAGCGTGGTGGCGTTGCCGGGCCCGCCTCCGGTCAGCACGAAGGGTTCGGTGTAGATGTTGAAACTGTCCATGAAGCGCAGCAGGATGGCGATGGTCAGCACCTGCTTCATCTTCGGCAGCTGGATATAGCGGAACACCGACCAGTTGGATGCGCCATCGATGCGCGCCGCCTGGTAATAGGCATCCGGGATCGACACCAGCCCGGCGTAGCTGAGCAGCACCACCAGCGAAGTCCAGTGCCACACGTCCATGACAATGATGGTGATCCAGGCCGCCACCGGGTTTTGCGTCATGTCGTAGGGAATGCCCAAGACATCGTTCAGGAAATAGCCGGCAAGCCCGATCTGCGGCAGGGTAAAGATGTTCCACATCGCCCCGACCACGTTCCACGGGATCAGCATCGGCAGCGCCATGGTCACCAGGCAGACCGGCACCCAGAACCCCTTGCGCGGCATCGACAGCGCGATGACCACCCCCAGCGGCACCTCGATCACCAGGATCATGCCGGTAAACAGGAACTGGCGCCCCAGCGCCGCCTGGAACCGGTCCGAGTTCAGGATTTCCTGGAACCAGCGCAGCCCTTCCCAGAAGAACAGATTGTTGCCAAAGGTTTCCTGCACCGAATAGTTGACCACCGTCATGATCGGGATCAGCGCGTTAAAGGCGACGAGCGCCACCACCGGCAGCACGAACAGCCAGGCTTTCTGGTTCTGGGTCTTCATCGGGCGTCCTTTCCGGGCTGGGTGGCGATCCGGCCATCGCGATACAGCCGGGTGCGGGCGGGATCGAAACGCAGGTGCACGGCGGCGCCCGCCTCGGGGGTTTCGGCTTCGCAGATGGCCCGCACCAGGGTGTCGCCGGCCATCGCCTCGACCACCCGGTGACGGCCCACGTCCAGCACCCGGCGCACGGTGGCCGGGATGCCGCTGTCGGCAAAGCTGACCGCCTCGGGGCGCACGCCGATCTGCAGCAGCCCGGCGTCCGGGCCGCCTGCCGGGGGCGCGGCGGTTTCGGCGATCGGGCCCTCCAGTTCCACCGGGTGATCGCGGAAAAAGGCGTCGCCCGCCACCAGTTCGCAGGGCAGCACGTTCATCCCGGGCGAGCCGATGAAATGGCCGACGAACACATGCGCGGGACGCTCGAACAGTTCGACCGGGGTGCCGATCTGCACGATTTCGCCTTCGTCCATCACCACCACCTGATCGGCGAAGGTGAGCGCTTCGGTCTGGTCGTGGGTGACGTAGATCATCGTGGCGCGCACCCGCTGGTGCAATTCGCGCAGCTTCGAGCGCAGCTTCCATTTCAGATGCGGGTCGATCACCGTCAGCGGTTCGTCGAACATGATCACGTTGACGTCGTCGCGCACCAGCCCGCGCCCCATCGAGATCTTCTGCTTGGTGTCCGGCGCCAGCCCGGCGGCGCGGCTGTCAAGCATCGCGTCCAGTTCCAGCATCTCGGCGATCTCGTGGACCCGGCGCTTGACGGTGGCCTCGTCGACGCCGCGGTTGCGCAGCGGAAAGGCCAGGTTGTTGTAGACCGTCATCGTGTCGTAGATCACCGGGAACTGGAACACCTGGGCGATGTTGCGCTTTTCCGGACTGTCGGCGGTAACGTCGCGCCCGTCGAACAGCACCCGCCCGCGGGTGGGCACCAGCAGGCCCGAGATGATGTTCAGCAGGGTCGATTTCCCGCAGCCCGAAGGCCCCAGCAGCGCATAGGCGCCGCCGTCCTGCCAGTCGAGGTCGATGTTCTTCAGCGCGTAGTCCTGCGGCCCGTGCGGGTCGGGCAGGTAGCTGTGGTGAAGGTCGTCCAGGGTGATCTGTGCCATTTGCCTGCGCCCCTCAAGCCACGTGCCGACCGTCGGGGGCAAAGAACATGCACCGCCTCGGGTCCAGGTAAAACTGGTGCTGCTCGCCGATCCGGTAGGCGTGGACGCCATGCGCCAGCGACACCCAGACGTTGTCGGCGAAGCGGAAATGCGCCGTGCTTTCCGAACCCGACAACTCGCTCAGCAGCACATCGCCCGACAGCGCGACCGCGTCCCGGCCGGCCGGTTCGGGGGTCACGTGGTTGGGCCGGATCGCCACCGTATAGGGCCCGTCGGCCAGCGCCGCCGCCGGCCCCGACAGGCGCCATTCGACCCCGCCGGCAAGGCGCGCCATGTCGCCGGTCTTGGTCAGCGGCGCGCTGTTGATGGGCGGGTCGGAAAATACGTCGGCCGACGTCAGGTCGTTCGGGTTGCGGTAGATCTCGGCGGTGGGGCCGAACTGGGTCACGCGCCCGTCGTTCATCAGCGCGGTATAGCCGCCCAGCAGCAGCGCCTCTTCCGGTTCCGACGTGGCGTAGACCACCACCGCGCCGCGCCCGGCGAACAGGTCGGGCAGCTGTTAGCGCAGCTCTTCGCGCAGCTTGTAGTCCAGGTTGGCCAGCGGTTCGTCCAGAAACACCGCCCGGCTTTCCTTGGCGATGGCGCGCGCCAGCGCGGTGCGCTGCTGCTGGCCGCCCGACAGTTCCTGCGGATAACGCTTCAGCATCGGGCGAAGTTGCAGGATGTCGGCGGCTTCTTCGACGCGGCCCTGGATTTCGCTTTTCGCCATGCCGGCGACACGCAGGGGGGACGCGATATTGTCGAAAACCGTCATGTGCGGGTAGTTCACGAAGAACTGGTGCACCAGCGCGACATTGCGCTTTTGCGTGGACAGCCGGGTCACGTCCTGGCCGTCGAACAGGATCTGCCCCTCGGCCACCGGATCCAGCCCGGCCATCAGCTTGATGAGCGAAGTCTTGCCGGCCCCGGTTTCCCCGAGAAGCACGTTGAAGTGGCCGGCTTGCAAGGTCAGGCTGGTCGGCTTGATATGCAGCGCCTGGCCCACCCGCTTGGTGACATTTTTCAGTTCGATGGTCATTTCTTGCCCGATTGTTCGACTGTTGGCGGTTGCAACGGATCGATGATCAGGCCGCCGCCATCCCATCGCCTTCACACCGCCGCCCCTTTGTCGGTTCGGCCGGGGCGTTGCCGCCCCGGCCGGGAACCCGGCCCGGCCACTGGGCCGGGCCGGATCAAGCGGCGTTACTTCTGAGCCCAGCGGGCGACCAGTTCGTCATAGTTGACGGTCACGCCCTGCGGCTTTTCGTTGGCCAGCTTGGGCTTGGGCGCCCCGGGCTGCGACAGCCAGTATTCCGGGTCGCGTTCCTCGTTCAGACGCGGGCCGCAGCCGTTGTAGACGTTGGCGGCTTCGTCGGCTGCCTGCATCCGGGCCATGACCTGATCCATCTCCGCGGCCAGACGATCCATCGCCTGTTGCGGGGTGAAGGCGCCCGAGTTCACGTCGCCGATCTGCTGCCACCAGATCTGGGCCAGCTTCGGATAGTCCGGCACGTTGATGCCGGTGGGCGACCACAGCACTCGGTCGGGCGAGCGGTAGAACTCGATCAGACCGCCAAGTTTCGGCGCGCGTTCGGTAAAGCTTTCATCGTTGATCGTGCTTTCGCGGATGAAGGTCAGACCGACGTGGCTTTTCTTGACGTCCACCGTCTTGGAGGTCACGAACTGCGCGTAAAGCCAGGCGGCCTTGGCGCGGTCCTGCGGGGTCGAGGTGAAGAAGGTCCACGACCCGGCGTCCTGATAGCCCAGCTTCTGGCCTTCTTCCCAATAGGGCCCGTGCGGGCTGGGCGCCATCCGCCACAGCGGGTTGCCATCGGCGTCCACCGTGTTGTTGCCTTCGGACTGCGGTTTCACCATGTCGGCGGTAAAGGCCGTATACCAGAAGATCTGCTGGGCCACGTTGCCCTGGCTGAGCGCCGGCAGCGACTGGTAGAAGTCATAGCTGGCCGCACCGGGGGGCGCGTATTTGCGAAGCCATTCGTCCCATTTGCGGATCGCATAGACCGCCGCCGGACCGTTGGCCGCCCCGCCACGGCTGACGCTGGCGCCCACCGGGTTGCAGGTGCCCGCTTCCATGCGGATGCCCCATTCGTCCACCGGCACGCCGTTGGGCAGCCCTTTTGAGCCTTCGCCCGCCATCGACAGCCAGGCGTCGGTCATCCGCCAGCCAAGGTCGGGCGCGCGCTTGCCATAGTCCATGTGGCCGTAGATCGGCACGCCGTCGATCATCTTCA
>JAJRUE010000149.1 GCA_024277955.1 Alphaproteobacteria bacterium
CACGGGCTCGACCAGCGCCGGCTGGACGGGGTGCGCATCGCCGCGGCGGGCTTTACCAACCTGTCGCAGGACCACCTGGACTACCACCGCGACCTGGACGACTATTTCGCCGCAAAGGCCGGGCTGTTCCGCCGCGTCCTGCCCGAAGACGGCATCGCCGTGGTCAACATCGACGACGCCCGCGGCCCGGAAATCGCCGCCATCGCCGACCGGCGCGGGCAGGAAGTCATCACCGTCGGGCGCGGCGCGGGGGCCCAACTGCGCATCCTCGGCCAGCGCTGCGACGCCACCGGCCAGGATCTGCGCTTTGACTGGCAGGGCGAAGCCCACCAGGTGCGCCTGCCGCTGATCGGCGGCTTTCAGGCCGACAACGTGCTGCTGGCGGCGGGGCTGGCGATCGCCTGCGGGTCGGACCCGCAGGATGTGTTCGACTGCCTGGAAGACCTGGAAACCGTGCGCGGCCGGATGCAGCTGGCGGCTCGGCGCGACAATGGCGCGGCGGTTTTTGTCGACTACGCGCATACACCGGATGCGCTGGAAACCGCGCTTAAGGCGCTGCGCCCGCATGTGATGGGCCGGCTGGTGGCGGTGATCGGCGCCGGCGGCGACCGCGACCGCTCCAAGCGCGTGCCGATGGGGCGGGCGGCGGCGCAAAACGCCGATCTGGTTTTCGTCACCGACGACAACCCGCGCAGCGAAGACCCGGCGGGCATCCGGGCGATGGTGCTGCAGGGCTGCCCCGAGGCGGTCGAGATCGGCGACCGGGCCGAAGCGATCCTGCGCGCGGTGGACGCGCTGCAGCCGGGCGACGCGCTGCTGATCGCCGGCAAGGGCCACGAAACCGGCCAGGTGATCGGCGATGACGTGTTCCCGTTCGATGATGCGGAACAGGCCTCGGTGGCGGTGGGCGCGCTTGACGGGCACCTGTCGTGACCGGTCTGTGGCGCGCCGAACAGGCCGAACTTGCCACCGGCGGCGAGGCCCGCGGCGACTGGACCGCGACCGGGGTTTCCATCGACAGCCGCACGCTGGCGCCGGGCGATCTGTTCGTGGCGCTCACCGACCAGCGCGACGGCCATGACTTCGTGGCGCAGGCGCTGGCGGGCGGCGCGGCGGCGGCGATGGTCAGCCGCATCCCCGAAGGCGTGGCCGAAGACGCGCCGCTGCTGATCGTCGAAGACGTGCTTGAGGCGCTGCGGGCGCTGGCGCGCGCGGCGCGGGCGCGCAGCGCGGCGCGCGTGGTGGCGGTCACCGGCTCGGTGGGCAAGACCTCGACCAAGGAAATGCTGCGCGGGATCCTTGCCGGCCAGTGCCAGGACGCCCCCCGGCCAGAGGACGCAGATCACGACGCCGGCCGGGACGCAGATCAGCACACAGATCACGACGCCGACCATGACGCGGGCCACCCCCGCAGGCGCTGCCGGGTGCACGCGGCCGAAGCCAGCTTCAACAACCACTGGGGGGTGCCGCTGACGCTGGCCCGCCTGCCGGCCGACGCCGATTTCGCGGTGATCGAGATCGGCATGAACCACCCCGGCGAAATCGCCCCGCTGTCGCGGCTGGCGCGCCCGCATGTGGCGCTGATCACCACCGTGGTCGCGGCCCATATGGCGGCCTTCGACACGCTTGAAGACATCGCCCGCGAAAAGGCCGCGATCTTTGAAGGGCTGGAACCGGGCGGGGCGGCGGTCTTTCCCGACGACCTGCCGGTGTCGCCGGTGCTGCACCGCGCCGCCTATGCCGCCGGTGCCGAAGCGATCACCTTTGGCGCCGCGCCGGGGGCGCATCTGTGCTGCCTGCAGGCGCGCCCCGGCCCCGAGGCCACCGTGGTGCGCGCCAGCCACCGCGAAAACGAATTCCTGTTCAAGCTGATGACGCCGGGGGCGCATTTCGCCGCCAACGCGCTGGGGGCGCTGGGGGTGGTGGATGCGCTGGGCGGCGACGTGGCGGTGGCGGCGGCGGATCTGGCGCGCTGGCAACCGCCGCCGGGGCGCGGCGCGCGCGAAACCATCGTGCTGGACGTGGTGGACGACCACCTGACGCTGAGCCTGATCGACGACGCCTACAACGCCAACCCGGCCTCGATGGCGGCGGCGCTGGCGGTGCTGGCGGCCAGCGAGCCTGCCGACGGGGTCGGGCGCATCGCCCGCGGCCGCCGGGTGGCGATCCTGGGCGACATGCTGGAACTGGGCGACAGCGAAGCCGAAGACCACCGGGCGCTGGCCGGCCTGCCGGCGATGGCGGCGGTGGATCTGGTGCATTGCGCCGGGCCGCGGATGCGCGCGCTTTACGACGCTCTGCCCGAAAGCCGCCGCGGCGAGTGGCACGAAACCGCCGAGCCGCTTGCGGCGCGGGCGCACTCTCTTGTAGACGCCGGGGACACGATTCTGGTGAAAGGGTCCAAGGGCAGCCGGGTATCGCTGGTTGTCGAGGCGATCCGCAAACTGGGCCGCGCGGCCCCCGCAGACACGAAGGATGCGACCTGATGCTCTACTGGCTGACCGAGCTTTCGGACGGTGGCGACGTTTTCAACCTGTTCCGCTACATCACCTTCCGGGCCGGCGGGGCGTTCTTTACCGCGCTGATCTTCGGTTTCATCTTTGGGCGTCCGCTGATCAACCTGCTGCGCCGCCGCCAGGGCAAGGGCCAGCCGATCCGCGAGGACGGCCCCGCCAGCCACATCCTGGAAAAGGCCGGCACCCCCACCATGGGGGGCGCGCTGATCCTGGGGGCGGTGGTGGTTTCGACCGCGCTCTGGGCGCGGCCGGACAACCCGTTCATCTGGATCGTGATGTTCGTGACCATCAGTTTCGGGCTGATCGGCTTTTCCGACGACTACCAGAAGGTGTCGAAGCAAAGCACCCGGGGCACCTCGGGCAAGCTGCGTTTCGCGCTGGGCCTCGTGGTGGCGGCGATCGCCGCCTGGTGGGCGGCCTCGGTGCACCCGGACGACCTGGCCTGGCGGCTGGCGCTGCCGGTGTTCAAGAACACGCTGATCAACCTGGGCATCTTCTTCGTGCCGTTCGCGATGATCGTGATCGTGGGCGCGGCCAACGCGGTCAACCTGACCGACGGGCTGGACGGGCTGGCGGTGATGCCGGTGATGATCGCCGCCGGGGCGCTGGGGGTGATTTCCTACGCGGTGGGGCGGTTCGACTTTTCGGAATACCTGGGCGTGCAATACGTGCCCGGCACCGGCGAGTTGCTGATCTTCACCGCCGGTCTGATCGGCGGAGGCCTTGGCTTTCTGTGGTACAACGCCCCGCCCGCGGCGGTGTTCATGGGCGATACCGGCAGCCTGGCGCTGGGCGGCGCGCTGGGGGCGATCGCGGTGGCCACCAAGCACGAAATCGTGCTGTCGATCATCGGCGGGCTCTTTGTGGTCGAGGCGATGAGCGTCATCATCCAGGTGCTCTACTACAAGAAGACCGGCAAGCGGGTGTTCCTGATGGCGCCGATCCACCACCATTTCGAGCACCTCGGCTGGAAGGAACCGCAGATCGTGATCCGGTTCTGGATCATCTCGCTGATCCTGGCGCTGATCGGCCTGGCGACGCTGAAGATCCGCTGATCGGTTTTTTCGGTTTCCCGGGGCAGGGGGCTGTCAGCCCCCTCTGGGCCTTCCGGCCCATTCACCCCCGAGGATATTTGCCGACAGAAGAAGGGATTGGGAGGATTTTTTACGTCTTTTGCCTGAAAATGCCGCCCCTGGCGGTGTGCGGGTCCGGCGTGCCCGGCGAAAGGCGGGGCCAGGGCGTATGGAATGGTCGTGCAAAACCGGTTAGGCAGGACGTGCACAGGCGAGGCGGGAGGTGGCGATGATTCCGGTTGGCGGCTATTCGGGGCGCCGCGTGGCGGTGCTGGGCTTGGGGCGGTCTGGCCTGACGGCGGCGCGCGCGCTGCAGGCGGGCGGCGCGCAGGTCACCGGCTGGGACGATGGCGACGCCGCGCGCGAGGCCGCCGCCCGCGACGGGCTGGCGCTGGCCGATCCCGCCCGCCCCGGCGCGCTGGACGACGTGGCCGCGCTGATCCTGTCGCCCGGCATCCCGCACCTCTACCCGCAGCCGCACCCGGCGGTGCGCGCCGCCTGGGAAGCCGGCGTGCCGGTGGACAACGACATCGGGCTGTTCTTCCGCTCGCTCGCCTCGGGGGCCTGGGACGGGTTCGACAACCCACCTCGGGTGGTGGCGGTGACCGGCTCGAACGGCAAGTCCACCACCTCGGCGCTGATCCACCATGTGCTGCGCGCCGCTGGACGCCCCGCGCAGCTGGCCGGCAACATCGGGCGCGGCGTGCTGGACATCGACCCGCCCGGCAACGGCGAAACCGTGGTGCTGGAGCTGTCCAGCTACCAGGTGGAACTGGCCCGCGCCCTGACGCCGGACATCGCGGTGTTTACCAACCTCAGCCCCGATCACCTGGACCGGCACGCCGGCATCGGCGGCTATTTCGCGGCCAAGCGGCGGCTGTTTGCCGAAGGCGGACCCGACCGCGCGGTGATCGGCGTCGACCAGCCCGAGGGCGCGTATCTTGCCAACCAGCTCAGCCAGGGGCCGGGCGACGACCAGGTGATCCGGATCAGCGCCGGGCGCAAGCTGGCCGGGCCGGGCTGGTCGGTGTTCGCGCGCAAGGGCTTTCTGGCCGAATGGCGCAAGGGGCGGCAGGTGGCGTCGATCGATCTGCGTCCGATGGCGTCGCTGCCCGGCGCGCATAACCACCAGAACGCCTGCGCCGCCTGGGCGGCGCTGCGCAGCCTCGGGCTGGGGCCGCGCCAGATCGAACCCGGCCTGGCCGATTTCCCCGGCCTTGCACATCGCAGCCAACTGGTCGGGCAGGCGGGCGGGGTGCGTTTCGTGAACGACAGCAAGGCCACCAACACCGATGCCGCGGCCCAGGCGCTGGCGGCGTTTTCGCGCATCCGCTGGATCGCCGGCGGTCAGGGCAAGGAGGGCGGGCTGGAGGCGCTGCGCCCGCAGCTGGGCCATGTGGCCAAGGCCTATCTGATCGGCGAAAACGCAGCCGAGCTTGCCGCTTTTCTGGGCGACACCCCGCACGAGATCTGCACAAACCTGGAACGCGCCGTGGCCCGCGCCGCCGCCGAAGCGCAATCCGGCGACACGGTGCTGCTGGCCCCGGCGGCGGCAAGCTTTGACCAGTTCCGCGATTTCGAAGCCCGCGGCGATGCCTTTGCCGCGCTGGTGCAAGACCTGCTGCGCCACCGCGCCTGAGCGCCGCCCCTTTCGCCCGACCCCCGTCCCTTTCGCCCGACCCCCGTCCCTTTCGCCCGACCCCCGTCCCTTTCGCCCGACCCCCGCCCCTTTCGCCCGCCCCCCGCCCCCAACCCGCCGCCGCACGGGCCGGCCACAAAACCCCCGAAAACCACCGGCCAGGCGCGGCTTTTTGCCCAAATCCCGGCGATCGGCGCGCATTGCCCACTGGCGCCAAGGCCTCAACTTCGCTAGAATCACCACGAGACCCGGAAAACCGGGCGATGAACGAGGCAGAGCAGGCGGTATCTTCATGACGGAAATGGTCTATGGAACGGTTGCGCGCGCCAGCGGCGAGCCGATCCTGCCGCGATGGTGGCGCACGCTGGACAAATGGTCGATGGCCTGCATCTTTGCGCTGTTCGGGATCGGGCTGCTGCTCGGGCTGGCCGCCTCGCCGCCGCTGGCCGAGCGCAACGGACTCGATGCCTTTTACTACGTGAAACGCCAGGCGTTTTTCGGCGGCGCCGCGCTGATCGTGATGCTGGCCACCACCATGCTGACCCCGCGCGTGGCCCGGCGGCTGGGGGTGATCGCCTTTTGCCTGGCCTTTGTGGCCCTGGCCTTTCTGCCGCTGCTGGGCACCGATTACGGCAAGGGCGCGGTGCGCTGGTATTCGCTGGGCTTCGGGTCGTTCCAGCCCTCGGAATTTCTCAAGCCGGGCTTCATCGTGATCACCGCCTGGCTGATCTCGGCCAGCCAGGACATCAACGGCCCCCCCGGCAAGACCTATTCGCTGGTCATCACCCTGATGATCGTGGCGATGCTGGCGCTGCAGCCCGATTTCGGCCAGGCCAGCCTGATCCTGTTCAGCTGGGGGGTGATGTATTTCGTCGCCGGCGCGCCGATCGCGCTGCTTCTGGCGATGGCCGGCGCGGTGCTGTTCGCCGGCACGCTGGCCTATGAGAACTCGGAACATTTCGCCCGCCGGATCGATGGTTTCCTGTCGGGCCAGATCGACCCGAACACCCAGATCGGCTATGCCGCCAACGCCATCCAGGAAGGCGGCTTTTTCGGCGTCGGTGTGGGCGAGGGCCAGGTGAAATGGTCGCTGCCCGACGCCCATACCGACTTCATCATCGCGGTGGCGGCCGAAGAATACGGCCTGGTGCTGGTGCTGGTGATCCTCACGCTGTTTGCGGTGATCACGGTGCGGTCGCTGATGCGGCTGATGCGCGAACGCGACCCGTTCATCCGGCTGGCGGGCACCGGCATGGCCTGCATGTTCGCGATCCAGGCGCTGATCAACACCGGCGTCGCGGTGCGGCTTCTGCCGGCCAAGGGCATGACGCTGCCGTTCGTCAGCTACGGCGGCTCGTCGCTGATCGCGGGCGGGGTGATGGTGGGGATGCTGCTGGCGTTCACCCGCAAACGGCCTCAGGGCGAGATCGGCGACCTGCTGGTCGGCCGGAGACACTGATCCCATGGCTCGCGCCGCCAGAAAGGCCAGCCCCCCCTTGCTGGTGATCGCCGCCGGAGGCACCGGCGGCCACATGTTCCCGGCCCAGGCGCTCGCCGAAGCGATGCTGCGCAAGGGCTGGCGGGTGAAACTGTCGACCGACGCGCGCGGCGCGCGCTACACCGGCGGCTTTCCGCATGTGGTGCAGATCGAACAGACCGCCAGCGCCACCTTCGCGCGCGGCGGTGCGCTGGCAAAACTGGCGGTGCCGCTACGCATCCTTGGCGGCACCGCGCGCGCCGCCTGGGCGATGCTGCGCGACCGCCCGGCGATGGTGGTGGGCTTTGGCGGCTACCCCTCGATCCCGGCGCTGGCGGCGGCCTGGCTGCTGCGCTGCAACCGGATGATCCACGAACAGAACGGCGTGCTGGGGCGCGTCAACCAGCTGTTTGCCCGGCGGGTGCAGGCGGTGGCCTGCGGCACCTGGCCGACGGCGCTGCCGCGCGGCGTGCAGGGCGTGCACACCGGCAACCCGGTGCGCGCCGCGGTGATCAGGCGCGAAGGCGCCCCCTATATCCCGCCCGGCGACTACCCGATGACGCTGCTGGTGATCGGCGGCTCGCAGGGGGCAAAGATCCTGTCCGACGTGGTGCCCGAAGCGATCGCGCAACTGCCCGAACAGCTGCTGCTGCACCTGCGCGTCCACCACCAGGCGCGCCCCGAGGACCACGACCGGGTGGCCAGGGTCTATGCCGACCATTCGATCAACGCCGACGTGCAGCCCTTCTTTCAGGATCTGCCCAAGCTGATGGCCGAGGCGCAGCTGGTGATCAGCCGGGCCGGGGCCTCGTCGGTGGCCGATATCGCGGTGATCGGGCGGCCCTCGATCCTGGTGCCGCTGGCGGCCGCGATCCGCGACGAACAGACCGCCAATGCGCGCACGCTCGTGGACGCGGACGCGGCGATCCTGATCCCCGAAAGCCGGCTGGATGCGAATACCCTGGCGGCACAGGTGCTCAGCGTTTTCGACCACCCGTACGCGGCGGTGAAAATGGCCCACGCGGCGCTCGCCCAGGGCCGCCCCGACGCCACCGAACGGCTGGTGGAACTGGTCGAGGGCCTGGCCGGAAAGGCGGCGCCATGATCAGCCCGCGCCCCGGAGAACCGAAATCTTTCAAAGATTTCGGACCGATTTCCTTGAAGGAAATCGGCACCCCTCGCCTGAAAGGAAATGCCCCATGAACGCCGCCGCCACCAAGCTTCCGCTCGAACTCGGGGCCATCCATTTTGTCGGCATCGGCGGCATCGGCATGTCCGGCATCGCCGAGGTCCTGCTGAACCACGGCTACATCGTCCAGGGTTCGGACCTGAAGGCCAGCAAGATCACCCGGCGGCTGGAAAAGCTGGGGGCGACGGTTTTCATCGGCCAGCGCCCGGACAACCTGGAAAACGCCGAAGTGGTTGTGATCTCATCGGCCATCAAGCCCGGCAACGCCGAACTGGACGCCGCGCGCGCCCGCGGCCTGCCGGTGGTGCGCCGCGCCGAAATGCTGGCCGAACTGATGCGGCTGAAATCCAACGTCGCGGTGGGCGGCACCCACGGCAAGACCACCACCACCACCCTGGTCGCCACGCTGCTGGAAGCCGGCGGGCTGGACCCCACCGTGATCAACGGCGGCATCATCCACGCCTACGGGTCCAACGCCCGCATGGGCCAGGGCGAATGGATGGTGGTCGAGGCCGACGAAAGCGACGGCACCTTCAACCGCCTGCCGGCCACCATCGCCATCGTCACCAATATCGACCCGGAGCACATGGAACACTGGGGCAGCCTCGAGAACCTGCGCCGGGGGTTCCTCGATTTCGTGTCCAACATCCCGTTTTACGGCCTTGCGGTCTGCTGCACCGACCACGCCGAGGTGCAATCGCTGGTGGGCAAGATCACCGACCGGCGCGTCGTCACCTTCGGCTTCAACGCCCAGGCCGATGTGCGCGCCGAAAACCTGCGCTACGAAAACGGGATCGCGCATTTCGACATCGACCTGCAGTCCGAAGGCCGGGTGATCGAGGGCTGCACCTTGCCGATGCCCGGCGATCACAACGTGTCGAACGCGCTGGCCGCGGTCGCCGTGGCGCGCCACCTTGGCATGAAGACCGACGAGATCCGCACCGCGCTGGCCCGGTTCGCCGGCGTCAACCGCCGCTTTACCAAGGTCGGCGAAATCGGCGGCGTCACCATCATCGACGACTACGGCCACCACCCGGTGGAAATCGCCGCGGTGCTGAAGGCGGCGCGCCAATACGCCCCCAAAGGCCGGGTGATCGCGGTCCACCAGCCGCACCGCTATTCGCGCCTCTCCAGTCTGTTCGAAGACTTCTGCACCTGTTTCAACGAAGCCGATATCGTCGGCATTTCCGAAGTCTTTGCCGCCGGCGAAGACCCGATCCCCGGCGCCAGCCGCGACGACCTGGTCAAGGGGCTGATCGCCCACGGCCACCGCGACGCGCGCGCCATCGAAAGCGAAGACGACCTTGCCGCGCTGGTGCGGGACGAAGCCGAACCGGGCGATATTGTCGTCTGCCTTGGCGCCGGCACCATCAGCGCCTGGGCCAATGCGCTGCCGGACCGGCTTCCAAAACGCCCGCCGGATCGCGCGGCGAAAGGCGGCTGACATGGCCGCACCGCTCAAACGCCGCATCGGACCCTGGCTGCTGGCAGCCTATGGCGTCGGCGTGATGGTGGGGGCGGGCATCTACGTGATCGTCGGCGCGGTGGCCGCCAATGCCGGGCTCTGGGCGCCGCTGGCCTTTCTTCTGGCCGGGCTGGTGGCGCTGCCCTCGGCGCTGAGCTACGCCGAGTTTTCCACCCGCCTCCCCGAGGCCGCTGGCGAAGCCGCCTATGTCGCCGCCGGCTTTGCCCGGCCCTGGATGGGGACGCTGGTGGGGCTGGCGATCGTGGTCTCGGGCACGATCTCGGCCGCCACCGTCCTGCGCGGAGGCATCGGCTACCTGCAAGTCCTGCTGGATGTCGACCGCGCCTGGCCGACCCTTGTCATCGGCGTCGCGCTGATCGCGGTGGCGGTGGTCGGGGTGCTGGAAAGCATGGTCTTCGTGGCGCTTTTCACCGCGGTCGAGGTCGGCGGGCTGATGCTGGTGATCTGGGCCGGTTTCGCCGCCGAACCGGTGGCCGCGCTCAACAGCCTGCCGCCGCCGGTCTGGACCGGCATCGCCAGCGCCATTGCCTTGTGTTTCTTCGCTTTCATCGGATTCGAGGACATTGTCAACATGGCCGAAGAAACCCGCGACCCCGCTCGCAGCCTGCCGCATGCGATCCTGTGGTCGCTGGCGATCACCGCCGCACTTTACGGGCTGGTGTCCTGGGCGGCGGTGCGCGCGGTGCCGGTGGACCGGCTTGGCGCCAGCGAACAGCCGCTGGCGCTGGTCTGGCAGGCCGGCATGGGCGGCCGGGCCGGCTTTCTGTCGGCGATCGCGGTCTTTGCCGCGGTGAACGGGGTGCTGGCGCAGATCGTGATGGCGTCGCGGGTGCTGTTCGGGCTGGGCCGGCGCAGCCCGGCGCTGGCGGTGTTCTTCCACGCGCATGCGCGCTTTGGCACCCCGGTGCGCGCCACGGTGCTGATCGGCGCGCTGGTGATCGCCGGCGCGGTGGCGCTGCCGGTGGTGTCGCTGGCGCGCATCACCTCGGGCGTGCTGCTGCTGGTCTTCGTGCTGGTCAACATCGCCCTGATCGCCCAGAAACGCCGGCAGCCCGGCGCGCCGTTTCGCATCGGTGGCTGGGTGCCCTGGGCCGGGGCGGGCGCGGCCTCGGCGGCGCTTTTCGCCGAATACGGAGGCCTCGGATGAGCGCATCCCTCACGCTTGCGGCGATCTGGGCGGTGCTGGCTACCGTGGTGGCGCTGCTGCCGATGCGCCGCCAGTATCTGCCGGGTTTTGCGCTGGTGGCCTCGGCGCCGCTGGTGCTTGGCTACCTGGGCTGGCAGCACGGCGCCTGGGTGGTCGGGCTTGGCGTGCTCGCCTTCATTTCGATGTTTCGCAAGCCTTTGCTATACTTCGCGCGCCGGGCGCTGGGCCGCCCCACGCAGCACCCTGTGTCTGGTCCGATACGCAACCCGATACCCGGCCCGATACCCGGCCCGATGCCCGCAAAAACCGGGCCCGACCCGCAAACCCCGCGCCCGCCGCGCAAAACGGAAAGGAACGGAACATGAGCCCTTCTCTTGTCCTCGCCTTCCTCTGGATCGTGCTGGCCAATGTGATCGCGATGTTCCCGTCGCGGCGCAACCACTGGCCGGCGGCCTACGGGCTGATCGCGATCGGCGTGCCGCTCTTGGGCTGGGTCACCTACCAGAACGGCCCCTTCGTGGGGCTGCTGGCGCTGGTGGCGGGGGCTTCGATCCTGCGCTGGCCGCTGATCTACCTGAGCCGCCGGATGCGTCGCGCACGCGACCGCCGCATGGGGGCGAAATCCGGCCGCCCGTGATCGCCTTGCCGGGGCGCGCTGAAAGGGCAAGCTG
>JAJRUE010000150.1 GCA_024277955.1 Alphaproteobacteria bacterium
CTGGTGTTTGCGTTGTTTGCGCCGAAAAACGCCGGTGTCGAGCATCTCAAGGCGCTGGCGCTGGTGTCCCGGACCATGCGCAATCCGTCGATCTGCGCCAAGCTTCGCGCCAATTCGGACCCGGCGATCCTGCATGCGATCCTGACCGAAACGCCGGCCTCCAAGGCGGCCTAGCCGCTAGCCGGCCCAAGCGCCAAACCCGAACATCATGTAGTCACGCTGATAGGCGGCGCGAACGGCCGCTTCCACCTCGGGGTCGTAGATTTCGCCCAGGGGAACCGGCGACGGGTCGGTGTCTTCGCCCAGGGGCGGCGCCACGCGGCCAACCTGCGCCGCCAGAAAACCAAGCCCCGCGTCCAGCTGCGCTTCGGTCAGGATATGCGCGGGCTGCATGAACTTTCCCATGCCGCGCAGCACTTCCGATTGCGACGCCCAGGCGCCGTCCACGCGAATGCTGGTTTGACCGTTCAGGTTCCCCTTGACGAACTGCGCGAACTTCAAGAACGCCGCGCGGTGGTGCACCGGGTCACCGTTGCCAGGCGCGGGCATCTCAAGCCCATAGGTCTTTTCCAGAGTCTCGCGAATCTCGGCATACTGGTCGGGTCCGGGCAACAGGAAATGGCGCACAAAGGCATCGTGCAGCCGCCTGACCGGGTGGCGCACCACCGAAAAGCTTTGGTGGTTGCGGTTGCGCCGCTTCCACTGGCGCAGGGTTTTCTGGGTGAACCCCCGTTGCAGGTCGTCAACCGGCACACCGGCCAGATCGGCAAGCCAGCGTTCGACCCGCGCGGTGGGGCCGGATTTTATCGGCATGAACAGCAGCCCGCCATCGGGCGACGCCACATAGGCCGGTATCACCGGGCCGCGGGCCGGCTCGAAATTGGGGGTGCGGAAAAGGGCGAACGGATCCAGCCCGGCCAGCGCGCGCTGCATGTCGTCAAAATTGGTGACCTTTTCGCGCAGCTCCTGCGGGTTTTGCACCTTTGTCCTGGCCGAAGGGCGTTTGCGTTCGCCGGATACCCCCAGGAACCGCGCCAGCCCGTTGATCACATCCGGGTCGCGAATTTCCTCATACCCGATGTAAAAGGCGGTCTGGCCCGTGGTTTGCAGCGCGCGTCGTATCCTGTCCTGAAACCTCTGTTGCGTTTCCAGATGCGCCGCGAATGCCTTTTCGTCGAACCTGATGCAGGCGGTCCGGGCGTGCTTCATGTCGCTCAGCCGCCACTGGTCGGTCTGGCGTGCGATTTCCCTGGACACGTAGCTTTCGACCGGGTTTCGCGTCAGCACGATCTTGGCGCAAGCCGGATCGTTCAGGCAGATGTCCAGAATCCGCGGATCATGGTCGTGAAAGAACCGAAACCCATTGAGACCCGCATTCGCCGCCCGCATCCGCCGGATCAGTTCCACCGGATCCTGTTCGCGATCCGCAAGCCCCAGCCCGAACATCTCCGAGCGTTTCGGGCCGCCGACGAAATGCGGGTTGAACAGTTCGCCGTGGCAATGAATGCCCGGGAATTCCTGCAGACTGGATTCGAGAAAATTCGACCCGGTGCGCATGCCCGCCAGGATGATGAAGTGATCAAACGGCGCCATCGCCTATTTCACCAGATAGGGCCGCTGCGGGGGCCGGGCCGGCTGCGCGACCACCGGTTCAACCGGGAAATCGCCCATCAACTGCGGCTGCATCCCCTGGTTCTTGAGGTTCTGCAGGAACTGCCCGAACCCTTCCAGGTTCACCATTCGCGGCGCTTCGGCCAGACGGCGAACATGCCTTGGGCCGATCTCGTCGATGACGGTCTGCAGCGGCTCCATGGGGGATTCCACGAACTCGGCCAGGCTCCAGACACGCACGCGCGCCTTGGTGTAGATGGTCGCGAGAATATCCAGATGCTCGGTCTCGATCTTCTGCAGCCGCGCGGCTTCCTTGCGGATTTCGGAAAAGTTCAGGTTCGAGGCAAACAGCCGGATCGCCCAGGCCCCGGAAATGACCGAGATCTGGGCATTCGGATCGGTCGCCACCAGCCAGGAAATTTCCTGGTTGTCGCGCGGGCCGAACTGAAAGCACTGCCGTTCGCCGCGCGTGTTCCAGATCAGGCTGGTCAGAAACCCCTTGGGATTATAGTCGCGCAGCTTGGCGCTGTCGCTCAGGGCGCCGGCGAACACCTTTTGTCTGCCGGCGAATTCAACCCGTTCGGGGGCGAACAGATGGCCGTGGACGCGCGCGCCGGTCGCCGCTTCCAGCCAGCTTTCGAAGTCTTCGAAAAGATCGCTGAACCCTTCGAAAACCGAATACGGCGCGCTGGTCTTGCCCTTTTCATACCCTTCGCGGGGAAACCGGCTGTGCATGATCAGCCCGGCCCGGCCATTGGTGCGCCGTTCGACGGCCTTGGCAAAGATCTTGTCGATCTTGGCCGGGTTCGGTTCGCCGGCATGCTGCCCGGCAAGGTCGGGCGACAGGAAATTGGCGTATAGCTTTTCCGCATAGGGCCAGATCTTGCGCGCAACAAAGCAGTCGGATTGGCGCAGCAATTGCAGATGGTCGTCGTAGAAAATATGCGGTTTGCCCTTGAAGTCGAACTTGGACAGCGTCAACGACCGGCTTTCGATCCTGGTGGAATAGAGCCTTGCGAGGGTCTGAAAATAGCTTTCATCCGGGATCCAGACCCGCGAAAAATACTTGTCGAATTCGCGCCGCCGCGGGTCTTCGAGTATGGCCGACAAGGTCTGCCGGCTGAGGCACCACCACTGCGATCCAAGGTGCGGCACCAGCCCGTCGGGCATGCGCCGCCGAAACCCGATCCGGCGCTGAATCCGGACATAGGCATCGAAAAGCCGGCGGTTGCGCTTCCATGAAAACGGGAAGCGCAGCGTGAACCGTTCCGCGTCAAACCCGCCGATCGTCCAGAGAACATCGCGCGTCGTCACCGATTCGATGAAATCGGTTCGCGGGCGCGCGGCAAGGTAGGCCACCAGTTCGCCCACCGGGCGCAGCGGCAGGCACGACCCAGAGGCAAGATACACGTGGTGGACATCGGGAAATTCGGCAAGCAACAGTTCGGACCCGGATTGCGCCGCCGCGACCAGCGAAAACGTCCCCCATTCGCCCCGATGGCGCTTGCAGAACCGGACATTGTCGAGATGGCCAAGGTCGGCGGCGAACTTTTGGAAAACCGGCCTGGGCACGCGCCGGTCCACGTGCAGAACCACCGGACAGCCATGCGTGGCCCAGTGGCGGGCGACCTGTTCGGCGCGATGCAGCGCCTCGTGCACCAGCATCACGATCCCGACGGTCATGCCCAGTTCCCCTTGGACATCAGGCCCAGAATTTCCAGCTGCCGCCAGTTTATGTATTTTTCCGACCACTTGCACCAGAGCACCGGCGGCGCTTCGTCTAGCTGTTCCGCATAGGCCCGGTATTCCCGGCTGGCCGCGAAATGTTCGCCGCGCACCAGTTCTTCGCGGGTCTTTTCGATAAACGTGTTCAGAAACTTCGCGTGCAGCAGCGCGCCGCTTGGCTTTTCACCGCCGAACGCATCGTAGACCAGGTTCAACCCGCGCGGCAAAAGCATGTGGGTGGAATTGGCGTAGACAAAGCCCCTTTCCCAGCGCACCAGCGGGATCTTGTTCAGGGCCGGGGCGTTCTTCGGGTCATCGTTGAAGAAGATCCGCGCGCGCGGTCCGCCCTGCACCCAAAGGTTCTGGTAGTCGTCGTTCTTGCTGATCATGTAATTGCCGCTGTCGAACCAGCTGGCGATCTTAAGCGGATCTTCGCCTTCCTTGTAGGTGCGCGCGCCGATTTCGCCCCTGGGATACATGTCGATCAGCATCGCCGAAAACGCCTTGACGCCCGAACCGTCCAGCCAGTCGGTCAACGCGCGAACCGGTCGGGTATCGCAAAACGGGTAGACAAAGAATTCATCCACATCGACGACCATCACCCAGTGCCCGTGGGCGTGCCGCCACAGCAGCCAGTTCAGCCAGTCGGTGCCGAACCGCGCGCGCTTGTAGCTGGCGGTGGTTGTGAACAGCGAAACATCGTCCTGGCGTTCGAGATATTCGCGCGACCCGTCGTCCGACCCGTTGTCGACCACGACAAAGTGGTTCACCCCAAGATCACGGTAGTATTTCAGGAAATAGGGCAGCCGCACCCGTTCGTTGCGCAGGGTGACGAACAACAGGATATCGTTCCTGGAAATCTGCCGCGTGCGGTTGCGGACCGTGTCAAGTTCGCGCCGCTTGCGGAACGCACGCCACAGCCAGCGCTTTCGGCGCATGCGCAGGCGGTATGATGTCACTACGCCCAAAACTGCCCTTCACACCAGGTATCGCCCCAACCGGCCTGTCACATTAACCTTAAGACGAGGTTGAAGTGTTCTTCCCAAGTCGGAAGCGAAGTTGCCTGTCGGTGCCCATCGTTCTTTCTGTTTCCGGTTTCGCGTTGTTTCACGAGATTGCGGATCTTTGTTTCCCATGAATACATGTCCTTGGGGTCCAGGTAAATTGGATAGTCGCCAAGAACTTCGCGAAATACCGGCAGATCGCTGCAGATCACCGGCACCCCCAGCGCGGCGGCCTCGGCGGCGGGCAGGCCAAAGCCTTCGGCAAGGCTTGGGAACACAAGCGCGCGCGCACGCGCCAGCACGGCCGCGACGGTGTCGTCGTTCAGATCGTTGAACTCGTGAACGGCGCGCGGCTTGCGGTCAAGGCGGGCGAACACCGCGTCGTTGTTCCAGCCGCGCCGCCCGATCACCACCAGGCGCGGCGGCGCCGGGTCTGCCGCCAACCGGTCCCAGACATCCAGCAGCAGGGCGTGGTTCTTGCGCGGCTCGATCGTGCCGAGAACCACCAGGAAATCCCCGTCAGTGGGCAGCGCTGCAGGCCAGGCGCCGCCGGGCCTGACGGTCGGGCGGGACACACCCAGCGGGGCCACCTGGATCCGTGGTGTGGGCGCATCGCCAGCGTGGCGCAATATGTCGGCGCGGGTGGCGCGGGATGGGCAAAGGATCACATCCGCTCGATCAACCACAAGCTGAAAGAGGGCTTGGGATTTTTCCGCCTGTCCCTGGCGCTGCAGCCCGGGATGATCCAGTGGAATGGTATCGTGCAGCATGACCACGATGCGGATCGCGCCGGCCTTGCGAATGGCGGACAGGGGCCGCGGATCAAGGTTCGCATGGCCGACATTCAGGTAGCTGAACCGCGCCGGCAGCCACCGCGCCAGCAGCCGGTGAAGCCGCGCCGGCGCATCGCGCCCCAGGGCCAGTCGCCGCACATCGCTTTGCGCCCGGCGTCGCATTTCGGGCATCCGCCGACGCAGGCGCGCCGCCGCATCCGCAGCGCCCCAGGGAATGCGCCCGACAATCCTGTCGCGCAGCTTCGCCATTCCCGCGCTATCCAGGACCGCCATGCTGCCCGACAGCCGGACCAGCGCGAAACAGGGTCTGTCGCGTTCCAGAAGGGCGTTCAGATAAGCCAGCTCGACCCGATCGATCCCGGTCATTGGTCCCTGCCCGATGCGTGAAACCAACCGCGTCAGGTCCAGGCAGATCGGTGCTGAATCAGGCCTCGTAATGCCCATCGAGATGCCACTTCCAGGCGTCCGAAATCATCTCGGGAAGGGTCGAACGCCGGGGCGCCCAACCCAGTTCGGTCTTGGCCCGTTCGCTGCCGGAAACCAGGACCGAACAATCCCCCACGCGCCGCGGCCCTTCGCGGAACGGCACGGGGCGGTTGGTGACAAGACCGCACTGGTCAACCACCTCGCGCACCGAAAACCCGTGCCCGGTGCCCAGGTTGAAAACCCGGCTCGGCTTGCCGCCTTCAAGCCATTTGAGGCCCAGAACATGCGCCTCGACAAGGTCCATAACGTGCACGTAATCCCGAACGCAGGTGCCATCGGGGGTGTCATAGTCGGTGCCGTTGATCACCAGTTCCGGGCGTCGCCCCCGGATCACGTCAAGCACCACCGGGATCAGGTGCGTTTCGGGTTGGTGGAATTCGCCGACTTCAGTTTCCGGATCGGCTCCGGCCACGTTAAAATACCGGAAAATAACGGTTTTCAATCCTTCGGTTTGGCGAAAATCACGCAGGATCTCTTCGATCGCGCGCTTTGACGAACCGTAGGAATTGGCCGGGTGCTGGGGGCTGTTTTCGTCCAGCACCACGTTGTCCTGATCGCCGTAGGTCGCACAGGTCGACGAAAACACGAAGTCCAGGCAGCCGGCGGCAACGGCGGCTTCGATCAGGGTCAGCGACCCGACCACGTTGTTGCGCCAGTAAAGGCCGGGTTTTTCAAAGCTTTCGCCGACCTGGCTGAGCGCTGCAAAATGCAGCACCGCCTGCGGCCGGTATTCGGAAAAGACCCGGTCCAGCTTTTCGCGGTCCGCCAGGTCGCCCTGGACGAAGGGCCCGAACTTGACCGCGTCGCGCCAGCCCGTCGACAGGTTGTCGTAGGTGATCGGCGTATAGCCGTTTGCCCTGAGCGCCTTGCAGGCGTGTGACCCGATGTAGCCGGCGCCGCCAGTTACCAGAACAGTCTTCACGCCATGCACCCAAGCATCTATTGCGCCGCGTGCGGAATCGAAACCATTTCCCTGAGGTATTCGCCGAACTCGTCACGCAGTTCTGCATGGGCAAGGCCAAAGGCAACCGTTGCCTGCAGGAACCCGGCCTTGGACCCGCAGTCGAACCGCTGGCCACGGAACCGGTACCCGTAGACATCGCGCCCGCTCTTGATTTCGTCGGCAATGGCGTCGGTCAGCTGGATTTCCCCGCCGGCGCCGGACTTGAGCCGGTTGAGGTTCTGCAGCACGTTCGGCGACAGGATATAGCGGCCGATCACCGCAAGGTTCGAGGGCGCTTCGCCGGGGGCGGGTTTTTCCACCATCGAATTCACCCGGACCATCGACCCCATGTCTTCCTTGACGTCCAGAACGCCGTAGGAAGAGGCCGCTTCGGGCGGAACTTCCATCGCGGCGACCATGCAACCTCCGGTTTCACGGTAGGCTTCCACCATCTGCTGAAGGCAGGGCTTTTCGGCGGCGATCACGTCGTCGGGCAGGATCACGGCAAAGGGTTCGTTTGCGATCAGCCGGCGGGCGCACCAGACCGCGTGGCCAAGCCCAAGCGCCCGGTGCTGGCGGATGTAGGCGATCGCGCCGCTGTCCATGTTCGTCGCCTTGAGGCATTCGAGCAGGTCTTTCTTGCCCTTCTTGCGCAGCGCCGATTCCAGGATCGGGGCGTGGTCGAAATAGTCTTCGAGCGCACCCTTGCCCCGCGATGTCACAAAGATGAATTCCTTGATGCCGGCGGCGCGCGCCTCGTCGATCGCATACTGGATCAACGGACGGTCCACGAGCGTCATGATTTCTTTCGGGATTGATTTGGTCGCGGGCAGGAACCGTGTTCCCAGCCCGGCCACCGGAAAGATAGCCTTGGTAACCCTGCGTTTCATTCCAGTCCCTAAAGCCTCCAATTCACTAACTACTACAGCACCAATCAACCACCCGGATACATCGCGATTGTGACCTAAGCGTGAAACTACCCGGAATTTTCCCGGTCGTCACGTCCAGAAGTTGCCAATTCCGCCAGATTTCGGGCCGGTGCGACACGGTTGCATTCCCGCGCGACGCGCCGGGCCAGGGTGGTCAGCCGAAACCGCGCATCGTCCGGGCCGCTGCGCCCGAACAGCCCGCCGGTCTGTTCCCAGTATCCGTCCGGGTGGAACCGCACGCGGTGCGCGCGCGCGCTCAGCGAAAACTCGAACAGCGTTACCGTGTCGCCGGCGCGGGCCAGGTCGGCGGCGCGCTTTCTGCGATGCGCCCCGCGTGGGCGCAACCCGGCAATGACGTGGTGCCCTGGGCGTGGGTTGGTGGCCTCGAACCTCAGGAATGGCGTCGAAACGGGACCGGCCATCGGCACCGGGGCGATCTGCGCCGCCGCCGCCTTGTTCAGCCCGTCTTCCATCGTGGCCAGAAGGCGGTCGATGTCGGCCCTGGTGCAGTTCCCGCGCGCCAGGCGCCGTTCCAGGCGGTGTTCCTGGCGGGCCAGGGCCGCCTGCCGGGCGGCGTCGCGGCCGGTGTCGGGCGCGTGTTTTCGCAGGAATATGCCGGTCGAAAACCCGATGTCCTGCAAGGAAACCGGCACGCGGTTTTCGCGACGCCGGGGTGAGGCCGCCATCGCGTGATGCACCTCGGCCCTTGGGACAATGGCGGTCTTGAGCCCCGCCTGCGCCAAGCGCATGTTCAGGTCGGATTCGTCCAGGAAATACCGAAACAGCGGGTCGAACAGGCCGTGATCGCGAAAGATGTCGCGGCGAAAGGCGCAATTCGTGCCGATGGTCGAAATCGCCCGCCTCGCATCGCCCGCCAGAACCAGCGGATCGGCCGTGGGCACATCCAGCGGCGCGACACGCGCATGGCAGTCGATCGTCTGGCCCCGCGCCTGGTAGGAAATGCCGTCGCGCCCACGCACGAACCCGGTGGCCGCCGCCACGCCCGGCATCGCAAAGGCCGCGGCAAGGTTCGCAAGCCAGCCCGGTTCCGGCACCGCGTCATCGTCGATGAAGGCAGTGATTTCCCCGGCCGACTGCGCAATGCCAAGATTCCGGGCTTTCGAGATGTTCGGCACATCGAAAGCCACGGTCTTGATCCGGTCGGCCAGCCCGGCCTCGGCAACGGCCGCAAGCCCGGCGGGGTCGGCGACGACCACGATTTCGAAGCCAGGATAGGCCAGCCGCGTGACCGCGTTCAGGCAGAGCCGCAGGTGGTCCGGGCGGTCCCGGCTGGCGATGATCAGGCTGACCTGGGGCGGTTTCACGCCATCCCCATCTGCGCCATCATCGCTTCGAGCCGCGGCACGTCTTCGGGGTTGTTCAGTTCCCAAAACTGGCGGCCGCGGGCCTCGACCTCGACACACAGGATGCGCCGGCCCTGTTCCAGAAACCGCAACTGTTCCAGCCCTTCGAGGGTTTCCAGCGGGCCGGTGGGCCAATTCGGGTAGTCGCTCAGCGGGCCGGGGCGGTAGGCGTAGACGCCCACGTGGTGAAACACCGGCGTCGGCTGGTCCGGGGCATAGGGGCGGTCGGTGAAGGGGATGACTTCCTTGGAGAAATACAGCGCGTGCATGTTCCGGTCGAAGACCGCCGTCGTGCCGCCGACGCGCCCGTTGCGGCGGTCTTCGCGAAACCCGGCCAGGGCAGCGCCGTCACAGCGCAGAACCGGGGTCGCGATATCGGCGTCATCGGCGGCCAGCGCGGCCACCAGGTCTTCGATGAACCACGCGGGCGTAAGGGGCGCATCGCCCTGCAGATTGACCACGACATCATGGGCGCCGCCCAGCACCGCATGGGCCTGGGCGCATCTTTCGGTGCCGTTCGCGCAATCCGGCGAGGTCATCACGACCTGGGCGCCAAACCCCTGGCAGGCATCGCGAATGCGGTCGTCGTCGGTGGCGATGACCACCTGGTCGATCCCACCGACCTGCATCGCCGCTTCCCAGGACCGTTGCACCAGGCTGCGGCTGTCGCCGGTCGCCCCCTTCAGCGCCACAAGCGGTTTGCCCGGATAGCGGCTGGACGCATAGCGCGCCGGGATGACGATCAGGGTCTTCATGTCGCCGCCTTCAGCTCGACGCCCGGCGCATGGGCGATGAAGAACGGGTTTTCGTAGCCCGGCTTGCCATACTTCAGGGGCGTGTGATCATCGAACCGCACCACAGCGCCCCCGGCCCCGCCCAGCACCGCATGGCCGGCAGCCGTGTCCCATTCCATCGTGCGGCCAAGCCGGGGGTAGAGATCCGCTTCGCCGGTCGCCACCAGACAGAACTTGAGCGACGATCCCGCGCCGGTCATGTCGGCCACACGGTAGCGTGCGATATAGGCATCGGTCGCCGCGTCGCGATGCGATTTCGACGCGACCACGATCAGCCGGTCATTGTCCGGCCGCGAAACGTGGATCGGCGAGATCTGGCCGACCGCGGCCTTGTCCAGCTCGCCGGTTTCCTCGACCGAAGTTCCGTCGGCCAGGGTGTAGAACAGCCGCCCCTTGGCCGGGGCATAGACCACCCCGCGCACCGGCGTGCCGTTTTCCACATAGGCGATGTTCACGGTAAACTCTCCGCGCCGCTTGATGAACTCCTTGGTGCCATCCAGCGGGTCCACGATCAGAAAGTTTTTCGCTGTTTTGCCGTGGGTTGACGCCTGTTCCTCGGTGATCAGCGCAACATCGGGAAAGGCCGCCGACAGCCCCGCCGAGATCAGCGCATCCGCGGCTTCGTCGGCGGCGGTAACCGGACTTTCGTCGGATTTCGCCCGCACGTCGAAATCGTCCGAGCGGTAGATCTCCATGATCCGGTCGCCGGCCTCGAGCGCCAGCCGGCGCATCACCCTGGTCAGACGTTCGTGGTCCAAGTCTTACCCCCGTCCTGCCGGCCCGCGCCGGCGATTGAACTGCGTCGTTTTTCCCCTTATGCTGCGCCGCTAAAGGAACAGCAAGATTTCCCTGCCAGAATGGGTGCGCCAGATACCCCGGGCAGCGTTGGCACAGGCAGAATCGGATCGTCCATGTTTGCACCCCAGCCAAAAGTCACCGGCGCCGGATCGGCGCTGAGTCTGCTGGAACTCATCTTTCATTCGACGGTGCGCGCGGTGCGCAAAAGCCACCGCAATCCGATCATCGGCCTGCTGATCAACATGCTGCAGGCGATCCTGTTCGTGTCTGTCTTTTTCGTCATGTTCGCGGTGCTCAACCTGCGGTCAAGCGCCGTGCGCGGCGATTTCCTGCTGTACATGATTTCGGGGATCTTCCTGTTCATGACCCACACCAAGGCGCTTGGCGCGGTGGTGGGGGCCGAAGGCCCGGCTTCGCCGATGATGCTGCACGCCCGGATGAACACCATCGTTTCGATCGCATCGGCCGCGCTTTCGTCGCTTTATATCCAGGTTCTTTCGGTGATCGTGATCCTGACGCTCTACTACACGATGTGGCAGCCCTTCGTGATCGAACGGCCCGTGGCCGCCTTTTCGATGCTGTTGCTGTCGTGGTTTTCGGGCGTCGCCGTGGGCCTGGTCTTTCTGGCGATCAAGCCGTGGTTCCCGGGCTTTGTCGGGATCGCGGCGACGGTCTACGCGCGCGCCAACATGATCGCGTCCGGAAAAATGGTGCTGGCCAACACCTTGCCGCCGAAAATGCTGGCGATGTTCTGGTGGAACCCGCTGTTTCACACCATCGACCAGTCGCGCGGGTTCGTGTTCATCAACTACAACCCGCACAATTCGTCGCTCATGTATCCGATCTATTTCAGCCTGGCGTTCATCATGATCGGGCTGATGGGCGAATTCTATTCCCGCAGCCATGCGTCGGCCAGCTGGGGCGCCGCCAGGTAGTGCGCATCATCCCGCGCAGCGCTGTACATCGCGGCCGCCACGCGGCAACCCTGCGCAACGACTCCATTTTTTCGTATTCGTTTGGCCTTGCGGTGCTTGCAGGGGCCAAACCCCCTAACTATATACCCCGAGAAGCCGGATCGGGCAGCGCCCGGTTCAATCAAACGGGATCGGAGGCGGATGCCTGATGGGGTCCGTTTCCAGCACATCGCCAAGAAGAGGAACGTAAACATGGCCAAAGTCATTGGCATCGACCTGGGGACCACGAACTCTTGTGTTGCCATCATGGATGGTTCGCAGCCTCGCGTCATTGAAAACGCGGAAGGCGCGCGCACGACCCCCTCGGTCGTTGCATTCACCGACAACGAACGCCTGGTGGGCATGCCGGCCAAACGGCAGGCCGTCACCAACCCTGAAAACACCGTTTTCGCGGTCAAGCGCCTGATCGGTCGCAAGATCGGGGACCCCGAAGTCGAAAAAGACAAAAAGCTGGTCCCCTACAAGATCGTCGACGGCGGCAACGGCGACGCCTGGGTCGAGGCCGGCGGCGAAAAATATTCGCCCAGCCAGATCTCGGCCTTCATCCTGCAGAAGATGAAGGAAACCGCCGAAAGCTACCTGGGCGAAGACGTGACCCAGGCGGTCATCACCGTGCCCGCCTATTTCAACGACGCCCAGCGTCAGGCCACCAAGGACGCCGGCAAGATCGCCGGTCTGGAAGTGCTGCGGATCATCAACGAACCGACCGCCGCGGCCTTGGCCTATGGTCTGGACAAGAAAGACAGCAAGACGATCGCGGTTTACGACCTGGGCGGTGGTACCTTCGACATCACCATCCTGGAAATCGACGACGGGCTGTTCGAGGTGAAGTCCACCAACGGCGACACCTTCCTGGGTGGTGAAGACTTTGACATGCGCATCGTCAACTACCTGGCGGACGAGTTCAAGAAAGAGCACGGCGTCGACCTGACCAAGGACAAGATGGCCCTGCAGCGCCTGAAGGAAGCCGCTGAAAAGGCCAAGATCGAACTGTCGTCCAGCCAGCAGACCGAGATCAACCAGCCGTTCATCTCGATGGGCGCCGACGGCCAACCGCTGCACATGGTGATGAAGCTGACGCGCGCGAAGCTGGAAAGCCTGGTTTCGGACCTGATCAAGAAGTCGATCAAGCCCTGCAAGGCGGCGCTGAAAGACGCCGGCGTGTCGGTGGATGACATCGACGAAGTGGTGATGGTCGGCGGCATGACCCGCATGCCCAAGGTCGTCGAAGAGGTCTCCAAGTTCTTCGGCAAGGAGCCGCACAAGGGCGTGAACCCGGACGAAGTCGTGGCCATGGGCGCGGCCATCCAGGCCGGCGTGCTGCAGGGCGACGTGAAAGACGTGGTGCTGCTCGACGTGACCCCGCTGTCGTTGGGCATCGAAACGCTGGGCGGCGTGTTTACCCGGCTGATCGACCGCAACACCACGATCCCGACCAAGAAGTCGCAGATCTTCTCGACCGCCGAGGACAACCAGAACGCGGTGACGATCCGGGTGTTCCAGGGCGAACGCGAAATGGCCACCGACAACAAGCTGTTGGGCCAGTTCAACCTGGAAGATATCCCGCCGGCTCCGCGCGGCATGCCCCAGATCGAGGTGACCTTTGACATCGACGCCAACGGCATCGTGTCGGTCAGCGCCAAGGACAAGGGCACCGGCAAGGAACAGAAGATCACGATCCAGGCCTCGGGCGGTCTCAGCGACGAAGAGATCGAACAAATGGTCAAGGACGCCGAGGCGCATGCCGAAGAAGACAAGAACCGCAAGGAACTTGTCGAAGCCAAGAACCAGGCCGAAAGCCTGATCCATTCCACCGAGAAATCGCTGGAAGAGCATGGCGACAAGGTTGATCCGACCACGGTCGAGGCGATCGAACTGGCATTGTCCGCCCTCAAGGAAACCGTCGAGGGGGATGACGCCGGCAAGATCAAGTCGGGTATCCAGAACGTGACCGAAGCGGCCATGAAGCTGGGCGAAGCGATCTACAAGGCGCAGCAGGCCGAATCGAGTGACGGCGACGAACCCGAAGCGGACGAACCGCGCGGCGTAGATGACGACATCGTCGATGCCGATTTCGAGGATCTGGACGACAAGAAGCGCGACTGAGTGCGCAAAGGGGTCAGCCGGCCAGCCTTGGGATAACCGGGGCTGGCCGGACTTTTTCCCGGAAAGACCGAAAAGATGGCAAAGCGCGACTATTACGAAGTTCTGGGCGTCTCAAGAAGCGCATCCGCCGAAGAGCTGAAGAAGGCTTACCGCAAAAAGGCCAAGGAACTTCACCCGGACCGGAATTCCGACAACCCGGACGCGGAATCCCAGTTCAAGGAAGTGAACGAGGCTTACGAAGCCCTCAAGGATCCCGACAAGAAAGCCGCCTACGACCGTTTCGGTCACGCCGCCTTTGATGGCGGGATGGGTGGCCCCCGCGGTGGCCACAGCGATTTTTCCAGCGCGTCTTCGGATGTCTTCGACGCTCTTTTCGGCGACTTCATGGGTGGTCGCGCCGGGGCGCATCAGCGGGCCACGCGCGGCTCTGATCTGCGCTACAACCTGCGGATTTCCCTGGAAGAGGCCTTTTTGGGCACCCAGAAAACCATCAATGTCCCGACCTCGGTCACCTGCGAGGAATGCAACGGATCGGGCGCCGAAAGCGGGGCCGAACCGCAGACCTGCCCGACATGCTCGGGCATGGGGAAAGTGCGTGCGCAACAGGGGTTCTTCACGGTCGAACGCACCTGCCCCACCTGTTCGGGACTTGGCCAGATCATCAAGAACCCATGCAAGGCCTGTGGCGGCGCGGGCCGGATCGAACGCAACCGTTCGCTTTCGGTGAACATCCCGGCCGGCGTTGAAACCGGCACCAAGATCCGGCTTGCCGGTGAAGGCGAAGCCGGGTTGCGTGGCGGTCCGCAGGGCGATCTGTATATCTTCGTTTCGGTCAGCGAACACCCGTTGTTCCAGCGCGACGGCGTCAACCTTTTCTGCCAGGTTCCGGTGTCGATGACCGCCGCCGGTCTTGGCGGCGACATCGAAGTGCCCACCATCGACGGTGGCCGGGCGCGCGTGAAAATCCCGGCTGGCAGCCAGTCGGGGCGGCAAATGCGGCTGCGTGGCAAGGGCATGCCCGCCCTGCGCGGCGGCCAGCGTGGTGACATGTTCATCCAGCTGCTGGTGGAAACGCCGGTGAACCTGACCGCGCGGCAAAAGGAACTGCTGCGCGAATTCGAAAAGCTCGCCGAAGACAACAACCCGCAAAGCTCCAGCTTTTTCTCCAAGGTAAAAAGTTTCTGGGACAGCATGAAAAGCTGACCGGATCGCGGCGGATTTAACTAAATGTTTAGCCTGTCGCGCGAGCGTCGGGCCATGACAGTCCCAACCCAGACTCACTTTTCCGACGTTGCGCCCTCGGCGTTCGATGCCACCCCGGCATCGCCCGTTTCGGGCGACCGCTTGCCATCCTACATCCGCGATCACCGGGTGCGGCTGCGCGACCGGTTCATGCGGGGCGGCGCCGCGGCCTTGCCGGACTATGAAATGCTCGAACTGGTGCTGTTCCGGGCCATTCCCCGGCGCGACGTGAAACCGCTAGCCCGCGCGATGCTGGAACGTTTTGGCGACTTCAACGGGGTGGTTTCCGCACCGCCCGCGCAGTTGCGCGCCCTGCCGGGGGTCGGCGACAGCGTGGTCGTGGAACTCAAGATCGTCGAAGCCGCAGCGCATCGCCTGGCCCGGTCGCGGATCATGCAGCGGCATGTGATTTCCAACTGGGACGCCATCGTGGACTATTGCCATACGACCATGGC
>JAJRUE010000151.1 GCA_024277955.1 Alphaproteobacteria bacterium
CCGGCGCGGCGGGACGGCGGCAAGGGCCAT
This sequence comes from Alphaproteobacteria bacterium, assembly GCA_024277955.1. GTDB lineage: Bacteria > Pseudomonadota > Alphaproteobacteria > Rhodobacterales > Rhodobacteraceae > JAJRUE01. The sequence goes on from JAJRUE010000151.1 coordinate 31, forward strand.
GCCCAGGCGCGCCGCGGCAAGGCGGATGGCAAGCCCGGCGGCAAGCCCGGCGCGCGGCGCGGCGGCAAGCCCGGCGGAAAACCGGGGGGCAAACCGGGGCGCAAGGGGGCGGACAACAAGCCGAAAACCTTTGCGGCGCGGCCTCCGAAAAAGGACAAGATCGACCCGGACAACCCGTTCGCCGCGCTGCTTGCGCTCAAGGACAAGGGCTGATTGCCGCCGCCTGCCGACAGCCCGCCCTGTAACCGGCCCGACAAGCTGCCCGCCGGGCACCTGCCGGGCGACAGCCTGCGGGTGGACCGCTGGCTGTGGTTCGCCCGCATCTTCAAGACCCGCGGGCTGGCGGCGCGGGTGGTGTCGGCGGGGCATTTGCGGGTGAATACGGCCAAGGTTTCGAAACCAGCGCACAAGGTCGCGCCGGGCGACACGCTGACGTTGCTGGTGGCCGGCGACATCCGCATCCTGCGCATCCTGGCGCTGGGCACCCGCCGCGGCCCCGCCCCCGAGGCGCAGCGATTGTACGAGGATCTGACACCAAAGCCGGAAATCGCGCCGGTTGTTGAAAAAAGCACCCGCAAGGGCCGCCCCACCAAGAAAGATCGCCGAGACTTGATGCGCGATCGGCGCGACATGCTTGAATGATCCCGCGCGCTGGATTAGCTAGGCGCAGATCACCAATACCGGGACTGTCCCAATGACCTATATCGTGAACGACGCCTGCATCGCCTGCAAATACACCGACTGTGTCGAGGTGTGCCCCGTGGACTGTTTCTACGAGGGCGAGAACATGCTGGTGATCCATCCCGACGAATGCATCGACTGCGGCGTGTGCGAACCCGAATGCCCGGCCGACGCGATCCGCCCCGACACCGAACCCGAGGCCGAGAAATGGGTCGAATTCAACCGGAAGTATTCCGAGATGTGGCCGGTGATCATTTCCAAGAAGGATCCGCTGCCCGATGCCGAGGAACACGACGGCGAGGCCGGCAAACTGGAAAAATACTTTTCCGAAAAGCCGGGCGAGGGGGGCTGACCGGCCCAAGCGCTTGGAAATGCGCCGGTTTCGTGCTATATTGGCAGGGAATGCAACATCAAGGATCCTGAAATTTCCGACCCGTGGGGGGCGTCGGAAGCTGAAAGTCACGTGACCAAGAGAACCCGACCTGGGGGCGGACTTCGTCCCTTGTGGTTGTTTTGTCGTGAAAAATCAGGGCCCTGGCAAAGGAAGTGACTGAATGAGCAAGTCCAAGAAATACGATTTCCGCCCGAACGAGTTTGTGGTCTATCCGGCCCACGGCGTGGGCAAGGTTGTGTCGATCGAGGAACAGGAAGTGGCCGGCATCAAGCTGGAACTTTTCGTGATCTCGTTCGAAAAGGACAAGATGACGCTGCGGGTGCCCACCAACAAGGCGATCGAGGTCGGCATGCGTTCGCTGTCCTCGCCCGAGGTGGTGTCGCAGGCGATGAAGACGCTCAAGGGCAAGGCCCGGGTGAAACGCGCCATGTGGTCGCGCCGGGCGCAGGAATACGAGCAAAAGATCAATTCCGGCGATCTGATCGCGATTGCCGAGGTGGTGCGCGACCTGCACCGCACCGACGAACAGCGCGAACAGAGCTATTCCGAACGCCAGCTTTACGAAGCGGCTCTGGAACGGCTGACGCGCGAGTTTGCCGCCGTGTCCGGCTCGGACGAAGGCGAGGCGCTGCGCCAGGTGGACGATGTGCTGATGTCGCGCGCCGCCTGATCGCCACGCGATGATCCGAAAAATGGCCGCTGCCCGGCGACGGGTGGCGGCTTTTTCATGTCCGCCGACAGGCCCTGCGCCGGCCCCCGGCCCCCGGCAAGCCGTTACCAGGCGGAGAGCGCCTGGCGGCGCTCACGTTCATCAGCCACCCCTGGCGGGGCGGCACGGCGGGCGCCTCTGGCCGCGTCAGCCTGTCATCCAGATGGCAAGCCCGGCCAGCGCGCCGATCTCGGCCAATTGCTGGCTGGCCCCCAGCACGTCGCCGGTCTGCCCGCCGATGCGGTTGCGCGCGACGCTGGCTGTGGCCCATGCCGCCAGCCCCGCCAGGACCGCCCCGGCCAGCGCCGCAAAGCCGCTGGTGATCAGCCCTACCAGCAGCGCCACCACCACCGCCAGCGTGACCGTGTCGCGCGAGGGCCGGCCGGTGCGGGCCGACAGCCCGTCGCTGCGCGCGCCCGGCAGCGCGTGCATCAGCGCTGCCATCGGTGCGCGCGACAGCGCCGCCGCGGCCATCAGGGGCGCCATCACATGCCCGGCGGCGAACAGCCCCGTCAGCAGCGCCCAGCGCAGCCCCACCCCCAGCACCAGCGCCAGCACCCCGTAGCTGCCGATCCGGCTGTCGCGCATGATTTCAAGCCGCCGCGCCCGGTCCGCGCCGCCCCAGAACCCGTCGGCGCAATCGGCCAGCCCGTCTTCGTGCAGCGCCCCGGTCAGCGCCATCTGCACCGCCAGCGCCAACCCCGCGGCCACCGCCGCCGAAAGCCCCAGCCACAGCGCCAGCCCCGCCGCCAGCCCCGCCAGCCCCGCCACCAGCGCGCCGGCCAGCGGCCAGGCCCAGGCCGCCGCCGCGCGCCGGGCGCCGGGCGCGCTGACCGGCAGGCGGGTCATCAGGGCCAGGGCCTCGGAAAAGTCGCCGGCGGCAATGTTGGGCTTGTCGTTTTCGCGCATCATCCGGTGCCTTTTTCGTCTTGCGTCGCCGCGTGCAGCGTTACAGAGATAGCCGCGCCACTTCAACGGAAAGCGACCCCATGACCCAGTTCCACAGCCTCGAAGACTTTCGCCAGCAACTTGCCGCCGCCCCCGGCCCCGACAGTGCCGCCCGCGAAGGGGCCGAGGCGCGCAATGCCCAGCTGACCAAGCCGCCCGCCGCCCTTGGCCGGCTCGAGGACCTGGCCATCTGGTATGCCGGCTGGCGCGCCGATCCGCGCCCGCGCGTCGCCGCCCCGCAGGTGATCGTGTTCGCCGGCAACCACGGCGTCTGCGCGCGCGGCGTCTCCGCCTTCCCACCCGAGGTCACGGCCCAGATGGTCGCCAATTTTCAGGCCGGCGGGGCGGCGATCAACCAGCTGGCCGGGGCGGTGGGGGCGCGCATGGACGTGCACGCGCTCGACCTCGACCGCCCGACCGCCGATTTCAGCCGGGGCCCGGCGATGAGCGAAGCCGAAACCTGCGCCGCCCTTTCAGCGGGCTGGAACGCGGTCGATACCGGCGCCGACCTGCTGGTGGTGGGCGAAATGGGGATCGGCAATACCACCGCCGCGGCGGCCATCGCGGCGGCGCTGTTTGGCGGGCCGGCCGGCGACTGGACCGGGCGCGGCACCGGCCTGGACGACGCCGGGCTGGCGCTGAAAACCCGCGTCGTGGATGAGGCGCTGGCCGCCAACCCGGACCGCGACGCGCTGCAGGTGCTGCGCTGCCTGGGTGGGCGCGAACTGGCGGCGATGGCCGGCGCGATCGCGCGCGCGCGCGCCGAACGCATCCCGGTGATCCTCGACGGCTTCATCTGCACCGCCGCCGCCGCCACGCTGGAATGCGCCCGGCCCGGCGCGCTGGACCACGCGGTCGCGGGCCACGTGTCGGCCGAAGCCGCGCACGCCCGCCTGCTTGACCGTCTGAACAAGGCGCCGCTCTTGTCGCTCGACATGCGCCTTGGCGAAGCCTCGGGTGCCGCGCTGGCCATCGCCATCGTAAAGGCCGCCATCGCCTGCCACAGCGGCATGTCCACCTTCGCCGAAGCCGGCGTCGCCGAAGGCTGATCGCCCCTTCTTCTGTCCGAAAATATCCCCCGAGCGGAGCGGACCGCCGCCCGGCACGGGCGGCAAAAATATCAACCGTGCGCCCGTCAGGGCGCGCCGTTTTCCAACCGTCGGGTCAATCCTTGTCGGCGGGATCCTTCGCCACAGCCCCCGAAGACGCCCCCGAAAGCGCCGCCGCCAAGGCCGCCACCAGCTCGGCATTGAGCGCGCGCGCCCGGGCGATGAAGCGGCGTTTTTCAACAGCGGCAGATCGGGATCCCACAGCGGCGCAAGCTGCTGGTTCGTGGTCCGGTCGTGGCGATAAAAGGCCAGTTCCTGCTGAGCCGCCTCGTGGTCGGAAAACCCAAGCGCTTCAATGGTGTAGCGCCCAGCGCGCAGCGAAGAATCGAACAGTTCGCGCACGATCTTGTCGGCCCCGGCGCGATACGGCCGGAAAACCGCCTCGCGGTCGTGGGCGCGCGCGATGATGTGCAGGTCCGCGCGTTCGCGCCGGACATGTTCGACCAGGCGCAGACAGGCCGCCGGATCGTCCAGCGCCACCACCAGCACCTGCGCCTTGGCCAGCCCGGCCGCCTTCAGCAGGTCGGGCCGGGTGGGGTCGCCCAGAAACACCCGCGCCCCGAAGGCGCGCATCAGCTCGATGGTCTCAAGATGCTTGTCCAGCACCGTGGTTTCGAACCCGCTGGCCTGCACGATCCGGTCGACGGTCTGGCCGAACCGCCCGACCCCGGCGATGATCACCTTGCCCTGCGCCTCGATATCGTCCGAACGCTCGTCATCGGCGGGTTTCTCGCGCCGTTCGAGAAACTCGTGCAGCATGAACAGCAGCGGCGTCAGCAGCATCGACAGCGCCACCACCAGCAGCAGCGTTTCCGACAGATCGCGCGAAATCACGTCCTGCTGGACCGAAAATGACAGCATCACAAAGCCGAATTCCCCGGCCTGCGCCAGCGCCAGGGCAAACAGCCAGCGGTTGGCGCCGCGCAGCCCGGACAGCCCGCCCAGAACCGCCAGAATCGCCCCCTTGAGCGCGATCACCGCAAAGGTCAGCCCGATCACCGTGCCGAATTCGCCGAACAGGCGGTCGAAATTGATCCCCGCCCCGACGGTGATGAAGAACAGACCCAGCAACAAGCCCTTGAACGGCTCGATGTCGGCTTCGAGTTCGTGGCGGAATTCCGAGTTCGCCAGCACCACCCCGGCCAGAAACGTGCCCAGCGCCGGGGACAGGCCGACCAGGGTCAGCAGGTTGGCGATGCCGACCACGAACAGCATCATCACCACGCCGAACTCGGCGAAATGCTGCAGGTCGCGGGTTTCCGACCCCACCAGCCCGGTCAGCGGGCCGATGACGATCCCGGCGATCAGGTAACCCAGGACCGAGCCCAGCCCGAAGCGGCTGGCCAGCGGCACCGCCAGTACCGCCGCCGCAAGGTAGATCGTGGCCTGGAACAGGAAACTTTCCATAAGAGGGCTCCTTTTCGTGGTGGCCCGGGGGACGGGGATCGGGCCGGCGGCGTTCCGGCGGGTGGGCCGCGGATCAGGCTGGCCGCGGATCAGGCGGGCAGGGGGACAGGCGGGCAGCGGGTCAGGCGGTCAGGTGGGCAGGGGGGCGTCGGCCTTGGGCTGGTCCATGACGATCTGGCTCTGAACCCGCGCCACCGCCGGGATCGGCAGCAGCACCCGCTGGATCAGCCGGTTCAGATCCGACAGGCTTTCGCAGTAGATCCGCAGCAGATAGTCGGCTTCGCCCGTCAGGATCCAGGCGTTCACCACCTGCGGCAGGGTCTGGATGGTGCGCGCAAACACCGCGACCCGGTCCGGGTCGTGGCTGGCCATCTGGACCTGCACGAAGGCTTCGACCTGCAGACCCAGCCGCATCGGGTCCAGCCGGGCGCCATAGCCGCGGATGTAGCCTTCGCCTTCCAGCCGCTGACGCCGGCGCCCGGCCTGGCTGGGCGACAGGTGCAGCATGTCGCCAAGCTGCTGGTTGGTCAGCTGGGCGTCCTTTTGCAGCGCCGCCAGCAATCGCGAATCGATCTTGTCCAGCATGGATGCGTCCTTTGCGCGTGAATTTCCGATACTATGCGCCAGATGCGCGAAAAATGACAGGGTCGTGATGGAAAATGCGCGCCATGGCCGGTTTCGTTGCGGTATCAACAAAGCCACGACACGGCCATTGCCCCCGGACCGCCGAAACCCGCCGGGACCACCGCGACCGGCCGACAACCGCCGCCAGAACCGCAGGAGACACAGCCATGGGCCCTTTTCCGCACAACGCCCCGCCCGCCCGGATCACCACCGAAAACCCCGCCGGCACCGACGGTTTCGAGTTCGTCGAATTCGCCGACCCCGACAACCCCCAGGCCCTGCGCGAGTTGTTCGCCAGGATGGGCTTCAGCCATACCGCGACCCACAGGGAAAAGGCGATCGAGCTGTGGCAGCAGGGCGATGTCAGCTATCTGCTGAACGCCGAACCGGGCTCTTTCGGGGCGCGCTTTGCCGGTGAACACGGTCCCTGCGCCCCGTCGATGGGCTGGCGGGTGGTCGATGCGCGCCACGCCTTTGACCATGCGGTCGCGCGCGGCGCCACGCCCTATGACGGCGACGACAAATCGATCGACGCGCCGGCGATCCTGGGGATCGGCGGGTCGCTGATCTACTTCATCGAGGGCGCGCGCGAGGCCAGCCCCTACAACCGCGAATTCGACTGGGTGGCGGAGGCGCATCCCGAAGGCCTGGGGTTCTACTACCTCGACCACCTGACCCATAACGTGCATCGCGGCAACATGGACAAGTGGTTCAACTTCTACGCCGAGATATTCAATTTCCGCGAAATCCGGTTTTTCGACATCGAGGGCAAATACACCGGCCTGTTCAGCCGCGCGCTGACCTCGCCTTGCGGGCGCATCCGGATCCCGGTGAACGAAGACCGGTCGGACAAGGGCCAGATCGTCGAATACCTGCGCCGCTACAACGGCGAGGGCATCCAGCATATCGCGGTGGGCACCGACGATATCTATGCCTCGACCGAAGCGATCGCCGCGCGCGGGCTCAGGTTCATGCCGCCCCCGCCGCCGGCCTATTACGAGATGTCGAAGGACCGGGTCGCCGGCCATCAGGAGCCGCTCGAGGCGATGGCGAAACACGGCATCCTGATCGACGGCGAAGGGGTGGTCGATGGTGGCGAAACCCGCATCCTGTTGCAGATATTTTCGAAAACCGTGGTCGGGCCGATCTTTTTCGAGTTCATCCAGCGCAAGGGCGACGACGGTTTTGGCGAGGGCAATTTCCGGGCGCTGTTCGAAAGCATCGAGCGCGACCAGATCGCGCGCGGGGTGCTGAAGGCCAGCTGACGGGGCCAGGCGTCAAGGCGCTTGCAAGCGCCTTGACCAAGGTTTTTCCAAAAACCTTGGTCGGCCCCTCCGGGGCCGGGCGCGGGCCGGCCCGCCCGGTCAGCGCCGGATCAGGACGCCACTTCCAGGGTCACGGTCCGGCCGCGCTTGATGTATTTCAGCTTGCCGTCGCCGATTTCTGCCACCTGGCCGCCGTCCAGCCGGTCGCCAACCTTGACCTTGACGTAGCGCCCGTTCCTGAGCCGCACCAGCGCGCGCCGGTCGCTGGCCGAGCCATAGACGCCGATCAGGTTGATCGCGCGCAGCGAAATGGCGTTGGTGACGGTCGCTTCGCGCGCCACCGATGCGGTGGTCGGGATCGACGGGGCGCGCGGGGTCGACGCGGTTTCCGGGGTGACGGCTGCTGCGCCGCGCGGCTGGTTGGCCAGCGCTTCGGCCAGGGCCTTTTCCACGGCGCGCGAGAAATTCGCCGGCCGGGCGCGTGGCCGCAGCGACCGGGCCACCGCGCGTTCGGTCGGGGCCTGGTCGGGGTCCAGCGCTTCGAGCTGGGCCGAGCGCGGCCGGGCCAGCGGGCGAATGCGCGCCAGTTCTTCACGCGACCGGCCACCCAGGCGGGCGCGTTCGTCCTGTTCCACCAGGTTTGTCGGACGCGCCAGCGGGCGGATGCCGGCCAGGCGGGCGCGATCGGGGCCGGCCCGGCCCTCGGGCGTCGCCGCCTGCGCGGGGGCGGTGCCCGGGCGCACCAGCGGCAGCACCTTGGGTCGCCCGGCAAAGACCACCGCGCCTTGCGGGGTTTGCGCGCCTTCGGCGGTCGGGCGCACCAGGCCGCGGGCGTCCAGATCAAAGCTCGTGCCCGGCGGCGGCGGCGGAAAGCTGCGCTGCAGCGGGCGCTGGCCCGGCTGGGGCGCGGCGCTGGGCAGGGCCACGGCGTCCTGCGCGATCACCCGCTTGTCGATCGAGGCGACGTAGAGATTGTCGATCCGGTCGGTGTCCAGCGCCACCGGCGGCACCGGCGCGCGCGACCAGACGCCGGTGCGCGCGTAGATATCCTCGACCGAAACGGGGCTGGCCGCCGGATCGCCGGGGGGCGGCGGCGCGACCGCGGGCTGGGCCGTGTCGGGCAGCGCCGCTTCGGCCAGTTCTTCGGGGGTCAGTTCGAATGCGGCGCCGTCGGGCTGGGTGGCGGCGGGCGCGCCGGGGGTGGTATCGCTCGCCGGGGCGGTCAGCGCCGGCGTCTCGGGCGCTGTTGCGGCCAGATCGGTCTGCGCGCCGTTCTCCGGCACCACCGGTTCGCCTGGCGATTGTGGCTGGGCGTCGGGGCTGGCGGGGATGGCGGGACTGCCGGGGGGCTGCGCCGCCGCCGGGTCCGCCGGGGCGCTGTCGGTGGTGGAAATGTCGCCGGTATTGGTGCCGCTATCGGGGCTGGCGGCGGGCGGCAGCAGCGGTTGCGCCGGCGCCGTGGTTTCGGGCAGCGCCGGGGTGGGCAGAACCGCGGTCGGGGTGGCCGGCGCTTGCGGGGCGCTTGCGACCTGCGCCGGGCGCTGTGCGCCGACCATGCCGGTCAGCCAGGTGCCCAGCGGATTGCCCATGAAGACATTGGCCAACAGCCCCACCAGGATCAGGGTCAGAAACAGCGCCAGCGCGATATAGGCCCCAAGCCGGGGCGAGCGGGGCGGCGGGGCAAGCGGGCCGCGCGCGCCAAACACCGCAAGCGGTTCGTCGCCGCCGCCCGCGCGCGCAGCTTTGCCCGGCGGCGGCGCGATCGGAATGGCTACCGGCGGTGTTTTCGACCGCTCGGCGGTGACCGGCGCGGCCGGTTTCGGTGCGGATTTGGCAGAGGCTCTGGGGCTGGCCTTTGCCGCGCGTTTCCCTGAGACCTTGGCCTTGGCCGCGGTTTTTTTCGCGGCCTCGGTGCCGGTCGAGGCCGTGTCCACGCCAGTTTCCGGCGACTGTTTCGCGGCCTTGGGCGCTTTTCGTGCGGTCTTGCCGGTGGTTTTCGCGGCGCTGGCGGCCCTGGACTTTCGCGCGGTCTTGCGTCGGGCGGATTTCCGGCGGGGCTTGTCTGGGCTGTCGTCGGCCAGAACCGGCGCGGTCACCGCGACCGAGGCGATGGTCCGTTTGCGCCGCTTGGGCTTGTCCGCGTTTTGGTCCGCGCTTTTGTCCGTGGCGTCGGTTTCGGCGGCCGTTTCGGCTTCGGGATCGTCCGAAGCGGGCCCTGCGCCCGGCCCCGAAGGCGGCGACTTGTCGGCGTAAAGCGCGATCCGCGCCTCCATGTTCTGCAACAGTGGCGTAAAGCCGGTGTCGGGCGTGGCCGCATCGTCCGTGTCGGTGCCATTGCGCCGGGAACTGGCGAACCGGGGCACCGCCTTGTCGCGCGGCGCATCGGTCTCGGCGGCAGGGGCATCCTGCGCCTCTTCGGCCGCGCCCGCCCGCTTGGCGCAATCGGCGTCGTCCGCGGCGGGGTCGGCGGGGTCGGGCCTGTCCTTGCGGCCCGGCGCCAGAGCGTCGGTTTCGGCGGCCCCTTCGGCGTCGCCCCAGGGCAGGTTGCCGCCGGCAAGAAGCCGGGCGCTGGCCAGGGCCCAGTCCGGGGTCTGCCGGTCCGGGGCGTCGGGCGGCGTTTGATCCTGCGCGTTTTCTGCCGGGGGCACGGCATCGGTTTTTGGGCCGTCCCGGTCGGCGTCCGGTTCCCGGTCCGAGGGGTCTTCGCCGGTCCCGGCAGGCCGCGCGCCGGTGGTTTCGTCCGCGACCTCGTCCGCCACATCCTCGCCCGCCGCCGCATCGGCCTGGCCGGTTTCATCGTCGTCTGCGCCTGCATCCGGAGAGCTATCGCCGGCTGTTGGCTGGTCCTCGGCGCTGTCGGTGCCTGCGGTCGCGGGCTCGCTTTCCTTCTGGTCGGCGTGCGGGTCGTCGGGCGCACCGGTGTCCCGTGAGTCGTCCGGCGCGGCTGTTTCGTCGGGGGGCGCATCGGCGTCGGGGGCGTCCTTGGTTTCAGCTTGCGCCGCAGCCCCACGCGCGGCTTGATCGTCGGTGTCGGTGTCGGTGTCGGTGTCGGTGTCGGTGTCGGTGTCGGTGTCGGTGTCGGTGTCGCCAGCCCCGTCCGCTCCGGCCCGCTGCGGAGCATCCTGCCCAGGCGCAGTATCGCCGGCCCCATCGGCCTCGCCCGCCGCCGCATCGGGCGCATCCGCATCATTTTCGCCCGCCAGCGCCGCATCCGCATCGCCTTCCAGCGCCGTCGTCCCATCCCCGTCGACGCCGTCGGCCTGCGGCCCCTCGCGGGTTGGCGCGGCGTGCACCACCATCGGCGCTTCGTCGGGCTCAACCTCGTCGCCGCTCGCCAGCAGCGACGCGGCGTAGCGGGTCGGGCCAAAGAACGGCTCGGCCGGGAAATCGCCCGGCTCGGGCACCGCCACGAAACTGACCGGGTTGAACCGGTGTTCCACCGCGAATTCTTCCGCTTCCTCCAGGGTTTCGCGTGCCACCGCGGCCACCTGCACCCGCCCGCCGCCAATATCGCGCCAGTCGAAAACCAGGTCGTCCACCTCATAGGGGGTCAACCCGTCCAGCGCCCTTTCGATGCTGCGCGGGCGGGCGACGCCGGCCTTGGCGCGCAGCTCGAAGGTCTGGTAGAGCACCTGCGAATTCGGGATCACCAGCTTGGAGGCCAGACGCCCCGCGGCCAGGTCGCTGGCGGTCTGGCGCAGGTATCGCAGGCTGTCGGCCAGGGCCGGATCG
>JAJRUE010000152.1 GCA_024277955.1 Alphaproteobacteria bacterium
ACACCCGCTTCTCGGTCGTTACTATCTGGTTAAAAGGTTAACCGAAGGTTACCAACTTAAGGTTGACTAGCATCACACGTTAAGGTTGTCTATATTTTTTCAGATGCGTCACCCGCAAGCCGCCGCGCCCGTGCTTGAGCAACGCTGACTCCCACGAGGCGAATTCTTCCTCCGTCAGTTCATACATGCGGCACACTTCCTCCAGCGACACCAGCCCCGCATTTACCGCCAGCACCACCGTTGCCTTGCGCCGCGCCACCCAGCGATAGGTGTTCTTCGGCGGCAGGTCGCTGCGCGTCAGCCGCGACCCGTCCGGCAATTTCACGGACACCGGCCCGCTTTCCCTTCTGACAAACATTTCTTCCCCCGTATTTTCCCTCGCCACCACCATGACCCGATTCCGTTAAGCAGTTATGAAAGCCCCGCTTGCGAGTGCGTAAAATTTGCCTATATTGCGAGGCATTCAGGAGCGCCCCATGACAGCCGTAAATTCCCTTGGCTTTGCCAAACCCAAAAGCGAAACCCGTGTGGTCGTTGCCATGTCGGGGGGTGTGGATTCCTCGGTCGTGGCGGCGAAACTGAAACGCGAGGGCTATGATGTGGTCGGGGTGACGTTGCAGCTGTATGACCACGGCGCGGCGCTGGCCAAGAAGGGCGCCTGCTGTGCCGGTCGTGACATCCACGATGCCCGCCGCGTGGCCGAGGAAATGGGTTTTCCCCATTATGTTCTGGATTATGAAAACCGGTTCAAGGAGACGGTGATCGAGGAATTCGCCGATGCCTATCTGGCCGGTGCCACCCCCGTTCCCTGCATCCGCTGCAACGAAAAGGTAAAATTCCGCGACCTTCTGGAAACCGCGCGTGATCTGGGGGCGGACTGTATGGCGACGGGGCATTATATCCAGCGGTTTGACGGCGAAAAGGCGGAGCTGCATCAGGCCGCCGATCCCGCCCGCGACCAGAGCTATTTCCTGTTTTCCACCACGCAAGAGCAACTCGACTACCTGCGGTTCCCCCTTGGCCACCTGAAATCCAAGGCCGAGACCCGCGCGCTGGCCGCCGATTTCGGGCTGGCGGTGGCAGACAAGCCCGACAGTCAGGACATCTGTTTCGTGCCCAACGGTTCCTACGCCGAAGTGATCGAGAAACTGCGCCCCGGCGCCGCCGACCCCGGTGATATCGTGCATCTGGACGGCGAGGTTCTGGGCCAGCATCGCGGCGTGATCCATTACACCATCGGCCAGCGGCGCGGTCTTGGCATCGGCGGGCGCGAGCCGCTTTATGTGGTGAAACTGGACCCCGAAACACGGCAGGTCATCGTCGGCCCGCGCGAGGCTTTGGGCAAATCCTCGATTCCGGTGGCGGAAATCAACTGGCTGGGCGACACGGATTTCGAGGCCGCCCCGGCGGGGGGCTGGGAAATGCGGGTGCGCGTACGTTCCACCCGCCCGCCGAAAGCGGCGCGTATCATCCCCACCGGCCCGCATACCGCCATCGTCGAACTGGAGGAACCCGAAGACGGCGTATCCCCCGGTCAGGCCTGCGTATTCTATGCCCCCGACAGCACCCGCATTCTTGGCGGCGGCTGGATCATCAAAGAATAGGAAACCCCATGTCCCAACTCGACACCGTCCTTGCCAAGGCCGACGAAAACATCCCCGCCGCGCTGGAGCGTCTGTTTGAACTGCTGCGCATCGAGAGCATCTCTACCGATCCGGCCTATGCCGATGCCTGCGTCAAGGCGGCCGACTGGCTGGTGGCGGAGTTGAACAGCATCGGTTTCAAAGCCGAGCGGCGCGACACCACCGGCCATCCGATGGTGGTGGCCCATTCCGGCGGCGCGGGGCGGCACATGCTGTTTTACGGGCATTACGATGTGCAACCGGTCGATCCGCTCGACCTTTGGGACCGCCCGCCGTTCGATCCCGCCATCGAGGACACCCCCAAAGGCAAGGTGATACGGGCGCGCGGGGCCTCGGACGACAAGGGGCAGTTGATGACCTTTGTCGAGGCCTGCCGCGCCTGGAAAGAGGCCACCGGCGAACTGCCCGGCAATATCTCGATCCTGTTCGAGGGCGAGGAGGAAAGCGGCTCCCCCTCGCTCATCCCCTTCCTTGAGGAAAACGCGGACGAGCTGAAGGCCGATATCGCGCTGGTCTGCGATACGGGGCTGTGGGACGAGAACACCCCCGCGATCACCACCATGCTGCGCGGTCTGGTGGGCGAGGATTTCACCATCCACGCCGCCGACAAGGATTTGCATTCCGGCATGTACGGCGGCCCCGCCATCAACCCGATCCGCGTGCTGACCCGTATTCTGGCGGGGTTGCAGGATGACGATTATCGCGTGACCCTGCCCGGGTTCTATGACGGCGTGCCCGAGGTGCCGGCCGACATCAAGGCGCAATGGGAAGGCCTGCATTTCGACGGAGAAAAATTCCTGAACGCGGTGGGGCTGGCGCATCCGGCGGGGGAGCCGGCCTATTCGGCGCTCGAACAGATCTGGGCGCGCCCGACCTGCGAGATCAACGGGATCATTGGCGGCTATACTGGCGCGGGGTTCAAGACGGTGCTGCCGGCGGAAGCGAGCGCCAAGGTCTCGTTCCGGCTGGTCGGCACGCAGGACCCCGACAAGATCAGCGCCGCCTTCCGGCAATATGTGCGCGACATGCTGCCCGAGGATTGCACAGTGGAGTTTCGCGAAAAAGACGGCGCGGGCGCCACAACCCTGCCGGTAGAGGCCGAAGAATTCGCGCTGGCCCGCGCCGCGCTGTCGGCGGAATGGCCGAACGAGGCGATCTTTGCGGGCTGCGGCGGCTCAATCCCGATTGTCGGGCATTTTCAGGAGATTCTGGGCATGGATTCGGTGCTGATCGGTTTCGGCCTCGACGACGACCAGATCCATTCCCCGAACGAGAAATACGCGCTGCGCAGCTTCGAAAAAGGCATCCGCAGCTGGGTGCGGGTATTGGACGCCCTGTAGGGTGCGTGGCCTCCACGCACCGCCACATTCCGTTCATCCGGCCCGTTTCAGGAACCTCACCAGCACATCCGCATGGGCCTCGATCTTGTCGATGGAGCCGTGGTGTGCCCCCCCGACCAACAGGGTTTCATCCTTGACCGGATCACGGCTCGCCGTGATTTCCTCGAAATCCGATACCGGCACCGCGCGGTCCGCGTCGCCGTGCACCAGCAGCACAGGCGCGGCCACCTGCCGGATAGTGTGCACCGGCGCGATAGCATCGAAGCGATAGCCGATCACCCATTCGATATAGCGCAACACCGCCCGCGCGATCGGACGCGGGATGCGCAGTTTTGCCAGCCAGCGCTGCATCAGCGCCTCGGGGTGGGCGAAGCTGGCGATGGAGATCACCGCTGTAATGTCGTCGCGCCGCGAGGCCTCCAGCAACACCGCCGCCGCGCCGACCGAATGGCCCATGAGAGCAACACTCCCGTTTGAATGCTTGTGCAGCCAGTCGACTGCCGCGCCTGCATCTTCGGCAAATTTCGGCATGGCGGAATAGCCGTCCGCGGGGCTGCGCCCGTGCCCGCGCGCATCCACCAGCAACACATTGAAACCGGCGCGATAGAGCGGCGCGGCCAGCGGCAGCATGATCCCAGCATTGGCGCCCCAGCCGTGCAGCAACACCACGTTCGGCGCGCCCTCCGACTCCGGCACCAGCCACCAGCCGTAAAGGGTTTTCCCGTGCGCCGTCGGCACCGAAACCTGCCGGAAGTTCATGCCGAAATCCGACGGCTCCTGCGTTTCCTCCACCCGTGGTGCCTTGAAACCGAAATGGATCGCAACCACAAAACCGGTGGCGAGGACCGCCAGTGCCAGCAAACCCCAGAGCATTACTGCCTGCGCCCGCCACGCCTGCGCGGGTTGGGCACATCCGCCGTCGCCTGTTGCAATATTTCGGTCATCGGATGATCCGGAAAGGCGGGTGCGTAGTGCGCCAGCAGCGCCGCGCTATGGGCGTGCGTGCTTTCCTCCGCCGGAACGCCGAGCGCCCAGTCGAGGAAGATCGCCCGACACTCCGGCGCGGAAATCCCCTCTATGCGATAGGACTCGGCAATCAGCCCGCGCGGATCACATGCAAGATCACCCTTCATGTTGCCCCCGCGCTGCCTGCAAAGCCGAATCCAGCGACCCCGCCAGATTGGCGACATCGCTGGCCACCGCGATATGGGTGAAGCCCAGCTCCGCCAGCACCTGCGGTGTGCCGAGCGGGAAGGTCACCGCGCCACAGGTCAACCCGTGCGCCCTGGCCACTTCGGCAATCCGTTTGGCCGCTTCCAGCGTTTCGGCACTGTCGATCCCGACGCCAGCGTCGGCGGAATAGTCAGCGGGGCCGAAGAACAGCTCGCTGATCCCCGCCACCGTGGCAATCGCCTCGATATTTGCCAGCCCTTCCACCGATTCAATCTGCACCGCCAGAAACCCGTCGCGGTTCCAGCGGATTTTGTAGTCTTCTGCGTCGCGCCCCCAGCCAGCGGCCCGCACCACCGTGCGCGCATCGCCGCGCGCGCCCTTGGGGGCGTAGAAGGTCCAGTTCACGATCTCCCGCGCAGCTTCGGCGCTTTCGACCTTCGGCACCATCACCCCGTCAGCGCCCGCATCCAGCACCCGCTTGATCCAGGCCTCCGAAGCCTCGGGCACCCGCACGATGGACTCGGCCCGCGCGCCGATCGCCATCAACTGCCCTTGCGCAGTCTCGACATTGGCAGGGCCGTGTTCCAGATCAACAACGATAAAATCAAACCCGCTTCCGGCGACAATATCCGCCACCTGCAGCGAGGGCATATCCAGCCAGCATCCAAATTTCGGCATTCCGCCCTCCTATTTCAGCGTTTTCGCGATTATTTCGGCCATATCCTGCGCCGTCTCTAGCAGCTTCGCCTCCAGCGCGGCAACATCAGCCACGCCTGCGACCTTCACCAGCAGATCAAGAAATCCCTTGCCTGCCTTCGCCGGATCCACCGGCCCGTCCACAGCCAGCCGCGCGACCTGCTGCACACCGGAAAACAGCCGCAAGGCCTCGGTGATCTTCGCGCCGTCCGAGGCCGAAATCCAGCCGACCGAGACCAGTTCCGGCACCATCTCCACCGGCCGTTTTACATCCGCAAGACCATAGAGCACCGCGCCGGTTTGCAACAGCAACTCGATATCCATCAGGGAACCCGCCCCGTGTTTCAGCTCCCATGGATTGCGGCCGGATTCGCCCTTGGCTTCGGCCAGCTTGGCGCGCATCTCGATCACATCGGCGATCACCTTGGCGCGGTCATGCGGCTGGCACAGCGCCGCGCGGATCGCATCGGCCACATCCGCCACCAGATCATCGCGCCCCGCCACAACCCGTGCCCGTGACAGCGCCAGATGCTCACAGGTCCAGGCCTCGGTTTTCTGGTATTCGGCAAAGGCCACCAGCGAGGTCGCCACCGGCCCCTGCCGGCCCGAGGGCCGCAGGCGCATATCGACCTCGTAGAGCGCCCCTTCGGCGGTCGGCACCGTCAACGCCGAAATCAGCGCCTGCGTGAGGCGGGCAAAATACGGGCTGATCGCCAGCGGGCGCGGCCCGTCCGAGGCCTCCGCCCCTTCGGCG
>JAJRUE010000153.1 GCA_024277955.1 Alphaproteobacteria bacterium
CTCTGGTCGATGGATCCGGGGCGCGAAAAGATGCTGGTGCACGCCGACTGGCCCGAATACGCCACCGCCGACCTGCTCGACCCGCAGGCCGACCGCGAAATGAACTGGGCGATCTCGCTGATCGAAGCGGTGCGCTCGGCGCGGATGCAGATGCACGTGCCGGCGGGTGCCAAGATCCCGATGCTGCTGATCGAACTGGACCAGCCCGGCCGCGCCGCCTGGGCCAACAACCAGGCCCTGATCCAGCGCATGGCCCGCATCGACAGCCTGACCGAAGCCGCCGATGTCCCCAAGGGCGCAATCACCGTCCCGGTGGAAGGCGGCACCTTCGCGCTGCCGCTGGCCGACATCATCGACGTGGACGCCGAAAAGGCGCGGCTGGAAAAGGCGCTCGCCAAGCTGCAAAAGGAAATCGGCGGGCTTTCGGGGCGGCTCAACAACCCGAAATTCGTCGAAAGCGCCCCCGAAGCGGTGGTCAGCGAAACCCGCGAAAACCTGAAATCCCGCGAAGAAGAGGCCGAAAAGCTCGCCGCCGCCCTCACCCGACTCGACGCGCTCGCGTAACGCCACCTTCTTCTGTCTGAAAATATCCCCGCCGGAGGCACCGCGACGGGCGCGCCAGCGCCCGGCGCAACCAGAAATCTTCGCGCCGCAGGCGCGCCCGCCTAGCAACGGTTCAGAACAGCGATCCCTGCTCGGACGGCCTGCCCGCTTTCCTGCTGCCGCCGCCCACAGGGCCGATTTCTTTGAAAGAAATCGGGCCGAAATCTTTCAAAGATTTCGCCCTCGAACCTAGAACAATGACCCCTGCTCGGGCGCGTCCTTCGGCTTTTTCGCCGATGCCCCGGCACCGCCGCGCACCCGCAACCGCCCATCGGCGAACTCGATCTCCAGCGCCGCCGCCGCGCGCGCCGAAACGGAATCGGTCACCACACGGCCGTCGGCGCGCACCACCGCATAGCCGCGCTTCAGGGTCTCGGTATAGCCCAGCCCAAGCCGCATGCGCTCCAGCGCCGCCAGGCGTTTGCGTTCACGCTCCAGCCCGGTGCGCGCAACGATCGCAAAGCGGTGCACCGTGCCCGCCAGCCGCTCGCGCCGCCGCGCAACCCCAGTCTCCAGCAACTCCGGGCGCAGCCGCCCGCCCAGCCCCTCCAGCCGCTGGCGCGCCGCGCGCAACTGCTGCGCCATCGTCTCGGCCCGGATCGCCGCCGCCGCCTCGGCCAGCCTGAGCCGCTTTTTCTGCGCCACCGCGCGCAGCGCGAACGGCAGCCGTTCACCGGCGCGATCCAGCCGTTGGCGCGGGCCTTCCAGCAGGGTTTCGGGCCGCGGCAAGGCGCGCGCGAGGTCCGTCAGGCGCTGTCGCCGCCGGGCGATCCCCTGGCTCAGCGCCCGGCTCAGCCGCGCGCCCTGTTCATCGACCCAGGCGCTCAGCTCCAGGCGCACCGGCACCGCCAGTTCCGCCGCCGCGGTTGGTGTGGGCGCGCGCATGTCGGACGCGAAATCGATCAGCGTGGTGTCGGTTTCGTGCCCCACCGCCGAAATCAGCGGAATGTCCGATGCCGCCGCCGCGCGCACCACCTCTTCTTCGTTGAACCCCCACAGGTCTTCGACCGACCCGCCGCCGCGCGCGACGATCAGCAGGTCGGGCCGCGGCAGCGCCCCCCCGGGTGTGAGCGCGTTGAAGCCGCGGATCGCGCGCGCCACTTCCGGCGCGCAGGCCTTGCCCTGCACCGCCACCGGCCAGATCAGCACCCGGCGCGGAAAACGGTCGCGCAGCCGGTGCAAAATGTCGCGGATCACCGCGCCAGAAGGCGACGTGACCACCCCGATCACCTCGGGCAGGTAGGGCAGTTTCCGCTTGCGCTCGGCGGCGAACAGCCCTTCGGCGGCCAGCGCCTTTTTGCGCTTTTCCAGCAGGGCCATCAGCGCGCCCTCGCCCGCCAGTTCCAGCGCCTCCACCACCAGCTGGTATTTCGACTGGCCGGCAAAGGTGGTCATCCGCCCGGTGGCGATCACCTCCATCCCCTCTTCCGGCCGGATCGCCAGCCGCGCCGCCTGCCCCTTCCAGCTGACAGCGGAAATCACCGCCCGGTCATCCTTCAGGTCGAAATACAGGTGCCCCGAGCGCGCCAGCATCACCCGGCCCACCTCGCCGCGCACCCGCACATGGCCAAAGGTGTCTTCGATGGTGCGTTTCACCGCGCCCGACAGTTCGGTGACGGTGAATTCATGGGCGTTGCCGGCGGGGCCGTCGTCTTCGATCAGATCGGACATGGGATGCCTTGCGATTGGGTTTGCGCCAGCTTAGAACGCCCGGGCAGCGAGGCCAAGCGGGGGAATGCGCCATGAACATCCTGATCCTGGGTTCGGGCGGGCGCGAACATGCCCTGGCCTGGGCGGTGATGCAGAACCCGAAATGCGACCGCCTGGTGGTGGCGCCGGGCAATGCCGGGATCGCGGCGATCGCCGATTGCGCCCAGCTGGATATCTGCGACGGCGGCGCGGTGGCGGTCTTTGCAGAGGAAAACGCCATCGATTTCGTGATCGTCGGCCCCGAGGCGCCGCTGGCGGCCGGGGTGGCCGATCGGCTGCGCGCCGCCGGCTTCCTGACCTTCGGGCCAAGTGCTGCGGCGGCGCGGCTGGAAAGCTCCAAGAGCTTCACCAAGGAAATCTGCGATGCCTGCGGCGCCCCAACCGCGGCCTGGGCGCGCTTTGACGAGGCGGGCGCGGCCAGAGATTACATCCGCGCCCGGGGTGCGCCGATCGTGGTCAAGGCCGACGGGCTGGCCGCGGGCAAGGGCGTGGTCGTGGCGATGGACGAAGCCCAGGCGCTGGCGGCGGTGGACGAGATGTTCGCCGGCGCCTTTGGCGACGCGGGCGCCGAGGTGGTGATCGAGGAATTCATGGAAGGCGAAGAGGCGTCGTTCTTCGTGCTGTGCGACGGGGAAAACGTGCTGCCGATCGGCACCGCCCAGGATCACAAGCGCCTTGGCGAAGGCGACACCGGCCCCAACACCGGCGGCATGGGCGCCTACAGCCCGGCGCCGGTTCTGGACAGCGCGGTGGCGGCGCGCGCCATGGACGAGATCATCCGCCCGACGGTGGCGGAAATGGCCCGGCGCGGCATGCCCTATCAGGGGGTGCTTTACGCGGGGCTGATGATCCGCGACGGCGCGCCGCGGCTGGTGGAATACAACGTGCGTTTCGGCGATCCGGAATGCCAGGTGCTGATGATGCGCCTTGGGGCGCAGGCGCTGGACCTGATGCTGGACTGCGCCGAAGGCCGGCTGGACGAGGCACAACTGAATTGGGCCGACGACCATGCGATCACCGTGGTGATGGCGGCGCGCGGCTATCCGGGGACCTACGAGAAGGGATCGGCAATCGGCGGGCTCGAGCGATTGCCTGAGGACAGCAGCAACATGGTCTTCCATGCCGGTACCGCCCGGCGGGACGGGGTGCTGGTGGCCAATGGCGGCCGGGTTCTGAACGTCACCGCCCGGGGCGAAAGCCTGCGCGAAGCGCGCGACCGGGCCTATGCGATGGTCGATGCGATCGACTGGCCCGGCGGGTTCTGCCGGCGCGACATCGGCTGGCGCGTGTTGTGAAGCGGGCGGGCTGACGCCCGATTTTTTCAGTTACGTGCCGGGGGCTGACTGCCCCCGGACCCCCGTGGATATTTCCGGACAGAAGAAGGTGCGAGGCGGGCCTGGAGCAGGACGGGAGCGGCTGCGCCAAAATGGGCGGCGGTCAGGGGGTCTTGCAGGCCATGGCGCGGTCGAAGGATCGTTTGCCCTTGAACGGGCCGAGTTTTTTCGGGGTCAGCATTCCGGCCTTCAGGGTGACCGCGTAGACATCCTGCCAGTTGGCGTCGGCGACAATCATTTCCGGGCCTTGCCCGCAGTCGCGGAGGCCGCCCGAGATTTCGGCCTCACCGATCCGGTGGTTGGTGAAGCCGGGAAGTTCGGCGATCAGCTGCAGCGGCTGGCGGTAGTCGGTGTAGCGCCAGACGCGGATGCTCTTGGCCAGGTGCGGGCGGTCCACATAGGCCAGTTCGCTGTCGCCGTCGCCATCGAGATCGCCGCCGCCGATCGGCGCCAGCCAGCGGTGGGTGCGGCCGATGAACGGGGTCGCCGCCACCAGGCCTCTTTCATCGTAGAGCGCCAGGCGCGCGCCCAGCGAAAGGTCGGTTTCCACCACCATCACCGCCGGGCTGGCCTGGTCGGGCAGGTCGATCAGCCGGGGGGCGGTGTCTTCGAACACCCGGTTTTCCGGCAGGCGGACGGTGAATGTGCGGATATGCGGCCCGCCGGCGCAGCCCGTGCAGGTATCGACCGTGAGCTTCAGCGCGCCCCATTCGATCGCGTCGCCCAGAATACCGTGGTCGTAGCGCGTCGTGGGTTCGGCGTATTCCGCCTTTTCGATGATGTTCGACGGCGTCGCCGTCGCCTGGACAGCGGCAAGCACAAGGGCCGCGGCGATCGCGAGCCTGCGCATCAGATCTGCTTTTCGGGCATCTGCACCACCAGCCCGTCGAGATCGTCGGTGACCTTGATCTGGCACGTCAGGCGCGACCGCGTGGGGTCCGGTTCATAGGCGAAATCCAGCATGTCTTCTTCCATCGCATCCTTGGCGGGAAGCTTTTCGACCCAGTCCGGCGCCACATAGACATGGCAGGTCGAGCAGGCGCAGGCGCCGCCGCAATCGGCCTCGATCCCCGGAATGCCGTTGTCGCGCGCACCCTCCATCACGGTCAGACCGTTGGCGACCTCGACCACATGTTCGGTGCCGTTATGCTCGACATAGGTTATCTTGGCCATCGGGCGGGTCTCCTTTTGTTGTGCGCAACGGAAATAGGGCAAGACGGGGCGGTTTTCCAGCCCTCATCTCGGGCTTGCACGAACGCGTGAATGTTCTATGTTTGTTCTTATGTCGCCCATGGACCGCTTTACCACCACGCCACAGCCCGGCGCCTGGCCCCGGCCGCCGGCGGCGATCCCGCATGCGCGGCTGGCGGAACCGCCGAACGGGGCGCGGGTGGTGGTGGCCGGGCTGGTGCTGGTGCGCCAGCGGCCCGGCACCGCCAAGGGGGTGATCTTTCTCACGCTGGAAGACGAAACCGGCATCGCCAACGTGATCGTCTGGCGCGCGCTTTACGAACGCTACCGGCGGGCGGTGATCGGCGGGCGGCTGCTGCGGGTGACCGGGCGGCTGCAACGCGAAAGCGGCGTGGCGCATGTGATTGCCGAAAAGATCGAAGACCTGTCGGCGCTGCTGGACGAGCTGGTGCAGCCAGCGCCGTCGGGCGGCTGACCGCCAGGGGGGCGGGCGGCTGGAATTGCGGCTGGCCATGCGGTTGGCCATGAAAAAGGCGCCCCGGCCGGGGCGCCCCTTGGTTTATTGCCGCAAGGCGCGGCCTTATTCGAGGCCAAGCGCCACGAAACGCGGCTCGCCATCGCGGCGCACCAGCAACAGCAGCGACCTGCGCCCGGCGTCGCGCGCGGCCTGGATGCGCGCTTCCAGATCGGCCGGCGTCGAGACCCGCTGCTGCCCGGCTTCGGTGATCACGTCGCCCGCGCGCAGCCCCTTGTCATAGGCCTGGCTGTTTTCGTCGACATCCATCACCACCAGCCCTTCGGCGCTGTCGCCAAGGTTCAGCTGGCTGCGCAGCTCGTCGGTCATCTCGCTGAGCGTGAGGCCCAGGATCTGCGACTTTTGCGGCTCGGGCGCAGGGCCCTGCTGCGGACCGGACGGGCTGAGCGCGGCTTCGGCGTCCTCGCGCCGGCCCAGCGTCACCTTCAGCGTCCTGGTGCCGCCGTCGCGGAACACCACCACGCGCACGGTCTTGCCGACCTCGGCATTGCCGACGATGCGCACCAGTTCGCGGGTGTCGGTCACGTCGATACCGTCAAACGACAGGATCACGTCGCCCGCCTGCATACCGCCCTCCTTGGCCGGACCGTCGGGGACATCGGTGACCAGCGCGCCCCGGGCCTGGTCAAGACCGATGGCGTCGGCCACATCCTGGGTCACGTCCTGGATACGCACGCCCAGCCAGCCGCGGCGGGTTTCGCCAAACTGCTGCAGCTGGTCCACCACCCGGCTGACCACGTTCGAGGCCATGGAAAAGCCGATCCCGATCGAACCGCCGGTCGGCGACAGGATGGCGGTGTTCACGCCGATCACCTGGCCGTCCATGTTGAACAGAGGCCCGCCCGAGTTGCCGCGGTTGATCGCCGCGTCGGTCTGGATGAAGTCGTCATAGGTGCCCGAAAGTTCGCGGTTGCGCGCCGAAACGATCCCGGCGGAAACCGAGAACCCCTGGCCCAGCGGGTTGCCCACCGCCAGCACCCAGTCGCCGACCCGCATCAGGTCACTGTCGCCGAAGCTGACAAAGGGCAGCGGTTCGTCGCTTTCGACCTTGAGCAGGGCGATGTCGGTCTTCTTGTCGGTGCCGACCACGGTCGCCGGCAGCTGCTTGCCCGAAAAGAACTCGATCATGATCTTGTCGGAGCCGTCGATCACGTGGTTGTTGGTGACGATGAAGCCGTCTTCGGACACCACGAAACCCGAGCCCAGCGCCTGGCTGCGGCGCGGGCGCGCGGGGCCGTTCTGCTGATCGCGGAAGTTCTTGAACAGGTCTTCAAAGGGCGAACCTTCCGGCACGATCGGGCCGCCGTCGGCGGGGGCGGCGATGGTTGTGGTGGTGGTGATGTTCACCACCGCCGGGCTGACCTTTTCGGCGAGGTCCGCGAAACTGTCCGGGGCGCTTCGCGCCTGGAAGGCGAAGGTCTGGGCGAGCATCATCGCCAGTATCGCCACGAACGCAAAAAACGCCCGGCTGGGCGTTTCCTGTATCCTGGCGCGCGTTGTTACGTGAGTGTTCACTGCATCCTCCTGCAATCGTTTGGCCCACCGCTGCGGCGCGCCATGGCTTCAAGTCGTTGGAATGATAAATAGGCCCTATCCCGGCAAGCGCAAACCCCGCCCCCGGATAATCAACAGGTTGTGAAGCAGACCGGCTGAAACCGGCGCAAAAGGGGCCGGCGCAGCGGCCGGCCCCCTTGCATTTCAAAACCGGCGAACCCGATGCCGGCGCCATGCCCCGTCAGTCGCGCGGCTGCGCATTCTTGAGGTAGTCGAAGAATTCGCTGTCGGGCGAGATCACCAGGGTGGAATTCGACGCCTTCAGCGATTTTTCATAGGCCGACAACGACCGGTAGAAGGCAAAGAATTCCTGGTCGCGGCCAAAGGCTTCGGCAAAGATGGCGTTGCGTTTCGCATCCGCTTCGCCGCGCACGATATCGGCCTGTTTCTGGGCCGCTGACACGGTTTCGACCACGGTCCGGTCGGCCTGCGCACGCACCCGCTGGGCGGCTTCGTTACCGCGCGCGATCTCGTCGGCGGCCTCGCGTTCGCGTTCGGCGCGCATCCGTTCAAAGGTGGCGGCCATGTTCTGCTGCGGCAGGTCGGCCCGCTTGATGCGCACGTCGACGATTTCCACCCCCAGCGTCTGGGCGCGCGCCCGGGCCTGGTCGCGGATCTTGTTCATCAGCACCGCCCGGTCGGCGGACAACACCGCGCCGCTGTCGACGCTGCCAAGCACTTCGCGCACTTCGGCGTTCAGGATCCGTTCGAGACGCGGACGCGCCTTGGCGACCCCGCCGACGCCCACCGCCCGGCGGAACTGCACCGGATCGACGATCCGCCAGCGCGCAAAGGCATCCACCACCAGCCGGCGATCGTCGGCCGGGGTGACTTCCAGCGGCTGAGTGTCCAGCGGCAGGATCCGGTCGTCGTATTTCACGACTTCCTGGATCAGCGGGATCTTGAAGGCGAGACCCGGGTTTTCCTTGACGGTCACGACTTCG
Organism: Alphaproteobacteria bacterium; assembly: GCA_024277955.1. Classification (GTDB taxonomy): domain Bacteria; phylum Pseudomonadota; class Alphaproteobacteria; order Rhodobacterales; family Rhodobacteraceae; genus JAJRUE01. The sequence continues at coordinate 7,872 of JAJRUE010000153.1, forward strand.
CCGAACTGCAGGACCAGCGCCTTTTCGCGTTCGTCCACGGTGAAGATCGATGAAAGCCCGGCGGCGATGACCACCGCGGCGATCGGCAGGATATAAGCTGTTTTACGCATGATCAGTTCCCCTGCCCGGCTGTCGTGTTGCGCCGCAATTCGTTCAGCGGCAGGTAAGGCACGATGCCCTGCGAGCCTTCGGCCGACTGGTCGATGATGATCTTGTCGACGTTGCCCAGCACCCGTTCCATGGTTTCCAGATACAGCCGCTTGCGCGTCACTTCCGGCGCCTTGGCGTATTCGTCATAGACCGAGATGAAGCGCGCCGCCTCGCCTTCGGCCTGGTTGACCACCTGAGCACGATAGCCTTCGGCCTGCTCGATCAGCTGGGCCGCCTGGCCACGGGCTTCGGCCACGACCTTGTTGGCGTAGGCGTCGGCCCTTTTCTGCAAGGTGTCGCGGGTCTGTTCAGCCGCCTGCACCTGGCGGAAGGCGTCGATCACTTCGCGCGGCGGGTCGGCCTTGTCGAAGTTCACGCGCACGATGTTGACGCCGCTTTCATAGCCGTCCAGCGTCTGCTGGATCAGATCCTTGAGCTCCTGGGCGATCACGCCCCGGTCGCGGTTCAGGATCGGCGCCAGCCTGGAGCGCGCGATGATTTCGCGCATCGCCGATTCCGACACCGCCCGGATGGTTTCGCGCGGCTCGGCCAGGTTGAACAGGAACAGTTTTGGATCGGAAATGTTCCAGATCACCTGAAAGTCGATGTCGACGATGTTTTCGTCGCCGGTCAGCATCAGGCCTTCGTCGGCGCCAACGCCGATGTCTTCCTTGTTTTCCAGCGTCACCGGCAGGATTTCCTTGGTGACCACCGGCCAGGGGGCAAAGTTCAGACCCTCGGTACCGGTGTCGTAATACTTGCCGAACAGCAGTTCGACCGACTGTTCCGACGTGTCCACCCGGTAAAACGAGGCGAACACCCACAGCGCCACGATCGCCAGCAGGCCCAGCCCGATGGTGCCGCGCCCGAACTGCGGGCCGCCCTTGCCGCCGCCCTTGCCGGAACCGCCGCCGCCGCCCATCAGCACGCGCAGCTGTTCCTGGCCCTTCTTCACGATCTGGTCGATATCGGGGATCTGCGGTTCGGGTGGGCGTCGCCCTCCGCGATCGTCGCCGCCCCGGTCGCCGCGGTCATCGCCACCGCCGCCGCCCCTGTTTCCTCCGCCGCCCCAGGGGCCGCCCGTGTTATTGGCCATCTTGGCACTTTCCTCTCGCAAACATTGCTTCGTCTCTACCTGTGCATTTCCCCGGCGAAATCAAGCCGTGCGCACCGGTGTTTTCATTAGCACGATTTCTTCGGCCATTGTCGGGTGAACTGCAACCGTCTGGTCGAAATCTTCCTTGGTCGCGCCCATCTTGATCGCCACCGCCACCATCTGGATCATTTCCGCCGCCCCGGGCGAGATGATGTGACAACCAAGGATCTTGCGCGATTCGGCGCAAACGATCAACTTGAACAGCACCCGTTCCTTGCGGTCGATGAACGAAGACTGCATCGGCCGAAAGGCGGCGGAATAGATTTCGATCGGGCGTTCGTCACGGGCCTGTTCTTCGGTCATGCCGATCGAGGCGTATTCCGGCTGGGTGAACACCGCCGACGCCACCAGCGAATGATCCACCTTGGTCGGGTTGCCGTTGAAGACGGTTTCCACAAAGGCCGCGCCTTCGCGGATCGCCACCGGGGTCAGGTTGATCCGGTCGGTCACATCGCCCACCGCATAGATCGACGGCACCGAGGTCTGGGAATAGTCGTCCACGATGATCTGCCCCCAGCGCCCCAGCTTGACGCCGGCCTCCCGCAGGCCCAGCCCGGCGGTGTTGGGCTTGCGCCCGGTGGCGTAGACCACCGCATCAAAGGTCGCTTCGCGCCCGTCGGTGGCCTTGACCCAGATGCCGTCTTCGCGCCGCTCCATACGTTCCACATCGGTGCCCACATGCAGCTCGATGCCGCGGTTCTGGATCAGCTCGGCCACATGGCCGCGGGCTTCGTCGTCAAAGCCGCGCAGCACCTGTGCGCCGCGGTAATATTGCGAGGTTTCGACCCCCAGCCCGTTCAGGATGCAGGCGAATTCGCAGGCGATATAGCCGCCGCCGACGATCAGCGCGCGCCTGGGCAGCTCGTCCATCAGAAAGACATCGTTCGAGCTCCAGGCCAGCTCGCCGCCGGGCACTTCGGGCATGTAGGGCTGGCCGCCGGTGGCGATCAGGATATGGCTGGCGGTAAAGCGCCGCCCGTCGGCCAGTTCGACCGTATGGGCGTCCTTCAGCACCGCCCGCTGGTCGAATATCTCGGCCCCGGCGCGCGCCAGGTTGGTGCGGTAGATGCCTTCCAGCCGGTCCAGTTCGCCATGCAGCCGGGCGCGGAACCGCGGCCAGTCGAAGTCGCCCAGATCGATGTTCCAGCCGTATTCGCGCGCATCCTCGGCGGCGGTGGAATAGCCCGAGGCAAAGACCATCAGCTTTTTCGGCACACAGCCGCGGATCACGCAGGTGCCGCCCATGCGGTATTCTTCGGCCAGGCCGACCCGGGCGCCGGTTTCGGCGGCCACGCGCCCGGCGCGCACCCCGCCCGAGCCGCCGCCAATAACAAAAAGATCATAGTCGAAAGGCATGTCTGTTCCTTGTTCGTCTGGTCTGTCCGGCCCGGTCATTCTGGCCCGGCTAGCCTTGTTTGCGTCGTCTGCCTCGCCTGCCTCGCCTGCCCCGTCCGGCCGGCCCCGCCCGCCCGTTTTCCCGCCGATCCGCCGTCGGCGGCGGGCGCATCAGGCCTGGGGATCGCGAAAGATGTTGTCGTCGCCGCCGTCGGCGGTCGCGGCGGGGTCGGCGTCGCCGGGGGCCGGCGCCTGGGCGGTCGGGTCGATCACCTCGACCGAGCCGTCGCTGTAGCCCACCACCACCGCGTCGCAAATATCGATGAACAAGCCGTTTTCCACCACGCCCGGGATCTGGTTCAGCACCATCGACAAACGCCGGGGGTTGTCGATTTCGCCCAGGTGAAGGTCCAGGATGTGATTGCCTTCGTCGGTGACAAAGGGCCGGTCGGCGTTCATCCGCAGCCGGGTTTCATGGCTGGGCGCGCCAAGACTGACCAGCATTTCCTCGACCAGCGCCTTGGTCGCCTGCCAGCCGAAGGGGATCACTTCGAGCGGCAGCGGAAAGGCGCCCAGTTTGGCCACCCGCTTGGAATTGTCGGTGATCACCACCATCCGGTCCGATGCGGTGGCGACGATCTTTTCCTGCAGATGCGCCCCGCCGCCGCCCTTGATCAGCGTCAGATCGGCGTCGAATTCGTCGGCCCCGTCGATGGTCAGGTCCAGCCAGCGGGCGTCTTCCAGGGTGACCACCTTGATGCCCACGTCGCGAGCCAGTTCGGCGGTGCGCGTCGAGGTCGGCACACCGGTGATGCGCAGCCCCTCCTGGCGCACCCGCTGGCCCAGGCACTTGACCAGCCAGGCGGCGGTCGACCCGGTGCCCAGGCCGACCTTCATGCCGTCTTCGACCATCTCGCCGGCGCGTTTGGCGGCAACGTATTTCGCGGTGTCGATCGGGGACAGGTTTTCGGTCATGGCAGCGACTCCGGTTGGCTTCGCCCGCCTTATAGGAAAACTGCGCCGCCGGTGCGAGAGGCGATTTTGCCGCCCTGACGCGCCCCGGCAGCGCCGCCCCGCCGCCGCCGATTGCGCAATCGGCCCGCCGAGGGTCGCTTTTGTCATTGCCTTGCGCCGCGCCTTGGCGCAGATCGAAGGAAACAACAGGGCGCGCGCGAATGTTCCTATCGGTTTTCGACATGTTCAAGGTAGGCATCGGCCCGTCGTCTTCGCACACGATGGGGCCGATGGTCGCGGCGGCGCGGTTCCTGGCGGAACTGCGCGCCTCGCCCTTCCGCCCGCATGGGCTGCGCGCCTCGCTGCACGGCTCGCTGGCCTTCACCGGCATCGGCCACGCCACCGACCGGGCGGTGATCCTCGGGCTGGCCGGGTTCGAGCCGGAAAACTACCAGCGCGACCGGGCCGACACGGCGATGCGCGAAATCGCCGAAACCTGCCGCGTGTCGCCCCCGGGGCTGGGCGAGCTGGTGTTCGATCCCGGCCGCGACATCCGCTTTGACCGGGGCCAGCCGCTGCCCGGCCACGCCAACGGGCTGATCCTGATGGCCACCGACAGCCAGGGCGACGTGATCGCGCAGGAAACCTACTATTCGATCGGCGGGGGCTTCGTGCTGAGCGCCGACGAACTGGCCGCCGGCAAGGACACCGACGAAGGCCCGCCGGTGCCCTACCCGTTCCATTCGTCGGCCCAGATGCTCGACATGTGCCGCGACACCGGCAAGACCATCGCCGGGCTGAAACGCGCCAACGAACTCAGCCGGATGCCGGCGCAGCGGCTGGACGAGGGGCTCGCACACGTATGGCAGGTGATGTCGCGCTGCATCGACATCGGCCTGGCCGGCGAAGGCCGCCTGCCCGGCGGGCTGGGGGTCGGCCGCCGGGCGCGCGCGATCCACCAGGCGCTGCTGGCCGAACGCGGCATGAACCTGAACGCGCCGCACACGATCAACGACTGGATCGGCGTCTACGCCATGGCGGTCAACGAAGAAAACGCCGCCGGGGGCCAGATCGTCACCGCCCCCACCAACGGTGCTGCCGGGGTGATCCCGGCCACCATCCGCTACTGGCTGGACCACGTTCCCGGCGCCGCCCCCTCGCAGGTGGCGGACTTCCTGCTGACGGCGGCGGCGATCGGCGGGCTGATCAAGCACAACGCCTCGATCTCGGGCGCCGAAGCGGGCTGCCAGGCCGAGGTCGGCTCAGCCTCGGCGATGGCCGCGGCGGGGCTGGCGGCGGTGCTGGGGGGCACGCCGGAACAGGTGGAAAACGCCGCCGAGATCGCGCTGGAACACCACCTGGGCATGACCTGCGACCCGATCAAGGGGCTGGTGCAGGTGCCCTGTATCGAGCGCAACGCATTGGGCGCGATCAAGGCGGTGTCGGCCGCCTCGCTGGCCATGCGCGGCGACGGCACTCACCTGGTGCCACTGGACGCGGCCATCGAAACCATGCGCCAGACCGGCCAGGACATGCACGGCCACTACAAGGAAACCTCGCTCGGCGGGCTGGCGGTCAACGTCCCCAACTGCTGAAGCCCGCCCGGCATCCCCCCCTTCTTCTGTCGAAAAATATCCCCGCCGGAGGCACCCCGAGCCCGCGGATGCAATCCGCGGGCGAGACATGACTCTGGCCCGCAGGGCCTCCACCAGACAACACCCCGCCACCAGCAAACCGCCCCCAAACCGCCCGCGACCTTGCCGCAACGCCGCCCAGGGCCTAACCTCACCCGATGACCCCCGACCGCCCCTTTGCCGGCATCCTGCTGATGCTGGGCTTCTGCCTGCTGGCCCCCTTTGGCGACGCGCTGGCCAAATTGCTCGGGGCCTCGGTTTCGGTGCTGCTGCTGCTTACCAGCCGCTTCGCCCTCCAGGCGCTGCTGCTGGCGCCGCTGGTCATCCTGAACCGCAAGACCCTGCGCATGAGCCGCCGGACCGGCGCGCTGATGGCGCTGCGCACGGCGCTGCACATGGCCGGCATCGGCACCATGTTCCTGGCGCTGCGCTACCTGCCGCTGGCCGACGCCATCGCCATTGCCTTTGTGATGCCGTTTCTGATGCTGCTGCTGGGCAAGACCGTGCTGGGCGAAACCGTCGGCCCCCACCGGATGGCCGCCTGCGCCGTCGGGTTTGCCGGCACGCTGCTGGTGGTGCAACCGAACTTCGCCCAGGTCGGCGCGCCGGCGCTGCTGCCGCTGGCGGTGGC
>JAJRUE010000154.1 GCA_024277955.1 Alphaproteobacteria bacterium
ACGGTAGCCGAGGCCGACACAGCCGCGTCGGCAAATGAAACCGTCGGGCCGAACACGCTGGACAAGGAAGATCTGCTGCGCGACAGCGACCTGGAAAGCGCGCTTTTGGCCGGTGATGCCGACAGCGATGCGGCCTATGGCGAAACCACGGATCTGGACGGATTGCCGGACGGTCTGGGCGGCGATGAGCCGGCGCAGGATGTCGACGCGGCCGAGGCGGGCGACGATCTGGAGGCGCTGCTGGACGATCTGGGCCTTGAAGACGACACGCCGGATGCCGGCGGTGAAGGTGGCGCTGAGGTGGACGCGCCGGGCGGCGATGAGGATCTGGACGCCTTGCTGGCCGATCTGGGCGGCGATGGGGGCGGGGCCGATTCCGAACCCGGCCCCGAAGCAGGCGCGCCCGGTGCCCCGGACGATCCGGCCCGGGCCGGTGCGGCGAAACTTGCGTCGGATGGCGACTTCAACTTTGGCACCGTCAGTGCCGAACGGCCCGAACCGGCGCGGCTGCAACGCAAACGGTTCCGCATCGCGATCCTGGGGGATTTTTCGGGCCGGGCGGCGCGTGGGCAGGTTGAAATCGGCGATGATCTGGCCAGCCGCCGGGCCATCGCGCTGGACCCGGACACCGTCGAAGAGGTGATTGAAGGTTTCGCCACCACGCTGGTTCTGCCGATCGGCAAGGACGGCGCCGGGATCGAGGTGCGGCTGGAAAGCCTGGACGATCTGCACCCCGACGAGCTTTACGAAAAGGTCGAAATCTTTTCGGCGCTGGCGGCGCTCAAGGCGCAGCTGGGGGCCGGTGCGACCGCGCAAAGCGCGCAGGCCCAGCTGCAGCAATGGGGGGAAGCCCACGGTCTGCCGGTCGCGCCGACGCGCAGCCGGTCCTTCGGGTCTTCGGTTCCCGCCGACCGGCGGCTCAGCGATTTTCAGCAACTGATCGGCGACAGTGAAAACCGGCTGGCCCGCGCATCGCCGATCGACGATCTTCTGGCGCGTATTGTCGGCCCGCACATCCGCGCCGCGCCCGATGCCGACGTGAGCGCGATGCAGGCCGCCATCGATGACGCGCTGAGCGCCGCCATGCGCCTGGTGCTGCACCATCCGGAATTCCAGACCGTCGAAAGCCTGTGGCGCTCGCTCGACCTGATCGCCCGGCGGATCGAAACCGACGACACGCTGGACGTGGTTCTGTACGATGTTACCGCCGAAGAAATCGCCGCTGATCTGGCGGCGGTGGACGATCTTTCGCAATCCGGGCTGATGCGGCTGTTGACCGAGGAACCGCTGGACCCCGAAACCGGGCGCGGCGGCTACAGCGCGCTGATCGGCATGTACAGCTTTGAAGAAACCCCGCCGCATGCCGAACTGCTGGGCCGCATCGGCCGGGTCGCGGCGCATCTGGACGCGCCGTTCTTCACCTCGATTTCACCGGCCTTTCTGGAAACCGACAAGAAAGACCGTCACCCCCTGGTCGCCAAGGCCTGGGACAGGTTGCGCGCCATGCCCGAGGCCGGCCACGTTGGCATCGTCACACCGCGCTTTCTGCTGCGCCGCCCCTATGGCGCCAAGAGCGAGCCGATCTACGAATTCGCGTTCGAGGAATTCACCCCCCAAGAGGGGCTTTCGGGCATGCTCTGGGCCAACCCGGCGGTGCTGGTGGCGATCCTGCTGGCGCAGAGTTTCCGCCAGCACGGGCCGGCGATGTCGCTTGGGTCGGTTATGTCGCTGGGCGAAATGCCGTATCATTACGTCAACGACCGCTATGGCGACCAGGTGGCCCTGCCCTGCACCGAACGCAATCTGACCACGTCCAGGGTCGAAGCCGTGATCACGCGCGGGTTCATGCCGGTGATCTCGATGAAGGGGCGCGACGTGATCCGGCTGGGGTCGTTTCAGTCGCTGGCGGGCGACGAAATTCTGGGCCCCTGGACCGGAGTTGCACCGCCGCCGCCTTCGCCGCCGGGGCCGGGCGCGCCGGACCCCGCCGTGGCGATCGTCGCGGCGGGCGCGGGTAGAGACGACGGCGCGGATATCCCGGACGATGGCGATCCGGGCAGCGATCTGGGCGACGATCCGGGCGATCCGGGCGGGGCGGACGATGACGACCCGCTGGCCGGTCTGCTGGACGACGACGGCGCCGATGACGGTGACGGCAGCGACGATATCGACGCGGATCTGGACGCGCTGCTGGCCGGGTTCGGCGATGACGATGACGAAAACGACGACGCGGGCAGCGACGACATGGATGCCGAACTGGCCGCGCTACTGGAGGACTTGTGATGCTGGACGATACCAAGGCCGCTGGCCCGGAACCCGAAGAACCGACGGGCATGCTGATCCTGGCGGTCAACGAAAGCTACTGGCTGGCCGAGGGCGACGAATACCTGACGCCGATGCTCGACGGCAGCGGCTTTTTCCCGACCCCGATCATCTGCGTGCGGTTTTCCAACTCGATCCAACTGACGGCCTTTATCGGGCCGAACCGCAGCCTGCTGGATTTCTGGGGGCTGAACCCGGACGTGGTCGAACGCCTGCGCCGGGACAACCATTTGAAAGAGATTGACGGTGACGATCTGTAACGCCACGCCTTTTGCGCAAAGGAAATTCAGATGAGTAGCGATGATGTGGTCCTCAAGGGCCGAATGATCACCATGGACGGCGGCTACAAGGCGTCGGACCTGATGCTGCGCTCGGCCGTGGTCAAGGAAGGGCTGAGCCAGCTGACCGAAACCACCATAGAATTCCTGTCGAAAGACAAGACGATGAAGATGGAAGATGTGGTTGGCTACCCCATGTCGCTGCATATCGAGACCTACGAAGACGGCACCAAGCGGCATTTCCACGGCACCTGCGTGGCGGTTGAATATCTGGGCGTGGCCGAAGGGTTCAGCCATTTCAGCGCCACCGTCCGGCCGTGGCTGTGGTTCCTGACCCGCACCGCCGACTGCAAGATCTTCCAGGACAAGGATGTGACCGAGATCATCAAGGATGTCTTCGGCGAAGCGGGGTTTTCGGACTATGAATTGAAGCTGAGCGGGTCGTATGAAAAGCGGACCTACTGCGTGCAATACCGCGAAACCGATTTCGACTTTATCAGCCGGCTGATGGAAGAAGAGGGTATCTATTACTATTTCGACCACCGCGGCAGCATCGAAAAACTGATCCTGATCGACGAATCCGGTCTGCATCAGCCGATGCCGCAGCAACCGAGCATCGACTTTTTCTTCCGCGAACACGACTACCGGCGGCGCGACGATCACATCTTCGAATGGACCGCGGCCGAAGCGGTGACCCGCGGCAAGGTCACGCTGAACGACTACAATTTCGAAACGCCGACCGCCGATCTCAAGGTGATGACTGCGATCAAGAAGGGCGCCCATTCGCACGGCACCTACGAGGTTTACGACTACCCCGGCCATTACCGCCAGGCCTCCAAGGGCAAGGCCAGGTCGCGGGTGCGCATGCAGGCCGAGGCGATCCGGCACAAGCGGTCGCACGGGGTGTGCAACGTGCGCACCATGGCCACCGGGTTCACCTTTGCGCTGAAAAACCACCCGCGTGACGCCGAGAACCAGGAATATCTTGTGATCGACGCCGAACACCGCATCCAGATCGAAACCGACTATGACGACCTGGATCAAAGCCCGCATGTGCTGGGCGACCGCTTGCAGTTCGAAAAGGAAAACAAGGATACCTACCGCTGCATTTTCGGCGTGGTGCCCAAGTCGGAACAGTTCCGCGCGCCGCTGTGCACCCCCTGGCCGGAAATCGCCGGCATGCACACGGCGCTGGTGGTGGGCAAGGACGGCGAAGAAATCCACACCGACGAATATGGCCGCATCAAGGTGCAGTTCCATTGGGACAGGCTGGGCAAGAAGGATGAAATGTCATCGTGCTGGGTGCGCACGGTGATGCCCTGGACCGGCAACGCCTGGGGGATGATCGCGATCCCGCGCATGGGTCAGGAAGTGGTGATCCAGTTCGAAGAAGGCGATCCGGACCGGCCGATCTGCACCGGCATGCTGTACAACGAAGCGACCAAGCCGCCCTACGAACTGCCCGCCAACAAGACCCAGTCGGGGGTCAAGACCAACAGCTCAAAGGGCGGCGGCGGCTTCAACGAACTGATGTTCGAGGACAAGAAAGACGAAGAGCTGGTGCGCTTCCAGGCGGAAAAGAACTATGAACAGATCGTCAAGAACAACGCTACCATCACCATCGGCATGGAGAAAAAGGACGCCGGCGACCTGACGCAGACGGTCTACAACCACCAGACCGAAACCATCAAGGAAGGCAACCACACCTTCACCATCGAAAAGGGCAACCAGGCCTTTACCATTTCCGAGGGTAGCCAGGTCATCAAGATCGAGACCGACAAGACCGAAACGATCAAGGGCAAGTCCACCCAGACCGTGACCGGCGATGTCAAGGAATCGGTGAAACAGGGCAATTTCAAGCAGACCGTAGAGCTGGGCAACATCACGGTCGATGCCTCGGCGGGCAAGATCGACATCAGCGCGGCGATGTCGATCACGCTCAAGGTCGGCACCTCGTCCATCAAGATCGACCCGTCCGGGGTGACCATCAAGGGCGGAATGATCAACATCAACGGCACCGGCATGGTCGAAATGAAAAGCCCTCTGACCACGGTCAAGGGCAGCGGGATGCTGACGCTCAAGGGCGGCATCACCATGATCAACTAGGGGCGCGCGACCATGACCGACCGATTTGCAGACATGACCAAGGTGCCCCGCGAACCGGCGGCGCGAATGCTGGCCAATGCCAACACGACGCTGGAAACCCCGATCGAGGCCCCCGCCAGCGCCCCGCCCGAAGTGGTGCTGGCCGAGCTTCAGGAAAAGGGCGCGCTGATCGACACGCTGCGCCTGCTCAGCATCCTGCTGCCGGCGCGCGAACGGGTCTGGTGGGCCTGCATGGCGGCGCGCGACGTGATCGGCGAAGACGCCGACAAGATCCCGCCGTCGCTGGCCGCCGCCGAAGCCTGGGTGTTCAAGCCGACCGAAGAGAACCGCCAGGCGGCGCGCGCCACGCTGGACGTCGCCGACGTGGACGACGACACGGTGCACTGCGCCACCTGCGTGCTTTATGCCGACGGCACGCTGGGGCCGGGCGAACTGAGGGAATACGAAGCGCCGGCGGGGGCTTCGGAAATCAACGCTTTCGCAATGAATGTCATAGCCCTGAAAGCACATTCCGATAGGATGGAGGAATACGGCCAGATGCTGATCGACCGCGCGGTGGACATCGCGCGCGGCGGCAACGGGCGCGTGGACAGCGGCGCAAGCGAACAGGACAAGGGAATGAAAGACACATGAGCCAACCACAGGCCCGCCTGACCGACATCCACAGCTGCGTGCTGACCAGCGGCGTTCCCGCCCCGATCCTGCCGCCCTGCCATGTCACCACGCTGGTGTGCAAACTGCCCGCGGCCCGGCTGACGGACATGTGCGCCGGGATATCTCCGCACCCGATCGCCAAGGGGTCCATGACGGTGTTGATCGGCAAGCTGCCCGCGGCGCGGATGGGGGATCTGTGTTCCGGACCCGGCGCCATCGCGCTTGGGGCGGTTACGGTGCTGACCGGGGGGTGACGATGTCGGTAACGCTGAAATTCCAGTCGACCGGAACGGTGCCCGGCAGCGGCGCCCCAGTGGCGATGCAGGGCGGGTCGATCACCATCGGGCGCGGCGCGGGCAACGATCTGGTTCTGCCGGACCCGGACCGGGTGATCTCCAACCGGCATTGCGTAATCGAAGACCACAACGGCAACGTGGTGATCATCGACCTTTCGACCAATGGCACCTTTCTGAACTATTCCAAGATCCCGCTTGGCAATATCCCGACGCCGCTCAACGATGGCGATGTGCTGAGCATGGGCAGCTACGAACTGGTGGTCGAGATCAGTTCGGACAAGGCCGAGGCCGGCGATGTCATCGCGCCGCCGCTGGAACAGGATGTGGTATCGCATGGCTCGGCCGCAAACGCCCCGGACCCGCTGGCGCTGCTGGACGATACCCCGCCCGGCGGCAAGGATTTCCTGGACGATCTGCTGGGCAGCCCGGAAGGGCCGGTCGGCCCGTCGCAGCTGAAAACCGAAGACCCGATCAACGAACTTCTGCCGCCGCTTGGCGAGGAAGAAGACCCGTTCTTCCAGAAGCCTTCCGACGGGATGGAGGCGACCGGCGCCAGCGACCCGATGCACAACCCGTCGCCGACCGACAGTTTCAGCGCGCCGGCGGCCTCGTCGAACCTGATCCCCGACGACTGGGACGACGAGCTGCTGGGCACCGGCGCCTCCGCCGCCCCGGCGACCCCGCCCGAACCGATCCCGCCCGAACCGATCCCACCGGCCGCGCCCGCGGCCCAGTCCCCGATCCAGCCCCCGATCCCGGATCCCGAACCGGCGATCCCGGCAGCGGCCCCGGCAGCGGCTCCGCCAGCCTCTCCTGCCGGTCCGGTCGGGCCGGAAGCCGCCGCGCGGGCGTTCCTGAAATCCGTGGGGGCGGAACATCTGAACATCGACGACGCCGAATTGCAGTCGACCATGGTGCGCATGGGCACGGTGCTCAAGGCGATGATCACGGGCTTGCGCGAAATCCTGATGACCCGCAGTTCCATCAAGAGCGAATTTCGCATCGATCAGACCATGATCAGCGCCGGCGGCAACAACCCGCTGAAATTCTCGATCAGCCCTGAACAGGCGATTGAGGCGATGATCAAGCCGACGACGCGCGGCTATCTCGAGGCGGGCGAGGCCACCGAACAGGCGCTCAACGACATCAAGGCGCATGAGGTGGCGATGGTCACCGGCATGGAGGCGGCGCTCAAGGGCGTGCTGCAGCGGCTCGATCCCAAGGTTCTGAACGAAAAGATCGAGGGCGCGCGCGGACTTGGGGCGCTGATCAAGGGCAAAAAGGCGTTGTCCTGGGAGGTCTACGAAAAAATGTATGGCGAGATTTCCGACCAGGCCGAAAATGACTTTCACGAACTTTTCGCCAGGGAATTCGCCCGCGCCTACAAACAGCAGTTGGAAAAGCTGAAATGATGATAAACATGCCAGACAATGCGCCCGTGGCGCCAGGCGAAAGGGGGCTGCGTGTCCTGGGAAAGTAAAGTGCTTTGGACCGAGGGGCTTTTTCTGCAACCCCACCATTTCCAGCAGGCCGACCGCTATACCGAGGCGCTGGTCGCCGGGCTGGCGCGCCGGGTGTCGCCCTACATGTGGGGTGTCTCGCAGATCGAGATCGACGAAGAGGTGCTCAAGGTCGGACAGTTCGCGCTCAAGTCCTGCGCCGGTCTGACCCAGGATGGCGCGGTATTCCGCGTGCCCCAGTCCGACGATCACCCCCCGGCGCTGGAAGTGCCGGAAACCATCAAGGATTGCATCGTCTACCTGTCGGTGCCGCAACGCCGGCAGGGCGCGCTCGAGGTTGATCTGACCGGCGCCGAACAATCCGCCAGCCGGCTGCGCCCGGCGGAACTGGAAATCACCGACACCATGGGGCAGGACCGTAAGCCGGTGACCATCGGCGTGGGCAAGATGCGGCTGCAATTCGCGCTTGAGGTTGACGATCTCGCCGACCGGCTGGTGATCCCGATCGCCCGGATCATCGAGGTTCGGCCCGACAAGGAAATCATCCTGGACAAGGCCTTTGTGCCCAGCTGCGTCGATATCCGCGCCGCCGCCCCGCTGGACGGTTTTGCGCACGAACTGGAAGGCTTGCTGGCGCATCGCATGGTCGCGCTGGCCGGGCGGCTTTCGGAAGGGGGCGCCGCCAAGGGCGTGGCCGAGATTTCGGATTTCCTGCTGCTGATGGTGGTCAACCGGACGATCCCGGTGATCCGCCACATGATCAACATCGAAAACGTCCACCCCGAAGCCCTGTATCGCACCTGCGCCGCCCTGGCGGGCGAACTGGCCACCTTCATGTCGGACGAAAAATACCCGCCCGAATTTCCGCCCTACCAGCACGACAAGCTGACCGACAGCTTTACCCCGGTGATCCGCACGCTGCGCCAATACCTCAGTTCGGTGCTGGAACAGACCGCGGTGTCGATCCCGCTCGAGCCGCGCAAATACGGCATCAACGTGGGCGTCATCGCCGACCGCAAGCTGCTGGGCAACGCCGGCTTCGTGCTGGCCGTCAACGCCGATATTCCGGCCGAAGACGTGCGCCGCCATTTCGCCGGCCAGGCCAAGATCGGCCCGGTCGAGGAAATTCGCCAGCTGGTCAATTCGGCCCTGCCGGGCATCACCCTGCGCCCGCTGCCGGTGGCCCCGCGCCAGATCCCGTATCACGCCGGCGTGGTCTATTTCGAGCTGGACGCCGAAAGCCCCTATTGGCGCAAGATGACCACGTCGGGCGGCATCGCGGTGCATATTTCCGGCGATTACCCGGGGCTGAAGATGGAGCTTTGGGCAATTCGGAACGCATAAGGGAACACGGCCATGTCAGATGATCCGTTTGCAGAACCCGACGATACCGACAAGACGGTGATTCGCCCGAACCCCGGTGGCCGGCGCAAGACGGCTGCCCAGCCTGCCGCAACGCCCAGCCCCGACCCGGGCGCCGCGCCCGCACCCGCACCCGAAGCCGATGCTTTCGGAATTCCGGCGCCGGCCGCCCCCAAAGCGGCTGCGGCGGCGGGCGGGGCAAGCGCCGCCTCGATGTCGCTTTCGATGACCGGGATGAACCAGCTGAACGCCTGCGCGTCCACGCTGTTTTCGCTGATCAGCCGCATTCGCAACCGTGCCCAGCACATGGACCCGGACAAGCTGCGTCAAAGCGTGGTCGCCGAGGTGCGCAATTTCGAAAGCCGCGCGCTGCAGGCCCAGATCGACCCACAAACGGTGAAAATCGCCCGCTATGCGATCTGCGCGACGCTCGATGACGTGGTGCTGAATACGCCCTGGGGCGGGCAATCGAGCTGGGCGCAGAAATCCATGGTTGGCACGTTCCACCGCGAAACCGTGGGCGGCGACCGGTTTTACGACCTGCTGGCGCGGCTGGAAAAGGAACCTTCCAACAACATTGACCTGCTGGAATTTCTTTACATGTGCCTGTCGCTCGGCTTCGAGGGGCGGCTGCGGGTCGAAGAGAACGGCTCGGAAAAGCACCTGCAGATCCGCAACGGGCTGGCGCGGATCATTCGGGCGCAGCGCGGCCCGGTCGAACGTGACCTGTCGCCACACTGGAAGGGCGTCGACAAGCCGTTCCGGGCGCTGTCCGCCTGGCGTCTGGTCTGGATCGCGCTGGCCAGTTCGGCGGCGATCCTTGCGGTGGTGTTCCTGGTGCTGTCCTACCTGCTGTCCAATTCCACCGAACGGGTGATCGGCCAGCTTTCGGCGCTCGACACCGGCGTGGTTGCCGAACTGTTCCGCCGCGCGCCGCCGCCGCCACCGCCGCCGACTCCGGTGATCGCCCCGAAAAAGATCGAAACCGTTTCCAGTTTCCTTCAGCCCGAGATTGCCGAGGGTATCGTCAGCGTGTTCGAAAAGGGTAACACCCTGGTGATCCGCATCAACGGCGCGGGCATGTTCAAGTCCGGTTCAGACAAGCTGCAATACGCCTTTGACGAACCGCTGCGCCGGGTGGCCGTGGCGCTGAACGATCAGCCCGGCCCGGTGATCGTGGTGGGCCATTCCGACAATGTGCCGATCCGTTCCAGCCGGTTCCCGTCGAACATGGCGCTGTCGCTGGCGCGGGCGCGTTCGGTGATGAACACCATCGCCGCGACGCTGGACGATCCGTCGCGGCTGACCGCCGAGGGACGCGCCGACAAGGATCCGATTGCCGACAATTCAACCAGGGCGGGGCGGGCGCTGAACCGGCGCATCGAGATCGTCCTGGTACAAGGGGATGAGCAACAATGATCCGCCGATATCTGTTCCCGATCCTGCGGTCGATCTATCTCAGCCTGTTGTTGCTGGCCGTCGTCCTGTCGGTCTGCATATGGTATTTCGCCCCCTACATAGGCGGCGAAACCTGGCGTCCTTTCGACAGCACCACCAGCCGGATCGTCACCATTTCGATCCTGTGGGTGATCATCCTTGGCACCATCCTGACGATCTTCCTGGTGCGCCGCCGGCGTGAAAGGAAGATGACCGAAGACATTGCCGAAGCGGTCGACGCCGACCCCGGCGACGAGATCGTGCAAGCCGAACTGGGCGAATTGCGCGACAAGCTGAAAACCGCGATGGCGCTGCTGCGCAAGTCCAAGAACGGGCGCCGGCATCTGAACGAACTGCCGTGGTATGTGCTGATCGGCCCGCCGGGCGCCGGCAAGACCACCGCGATCGTCAATTCCGGCCTGCAATTCCCGCTGGCCGATGAAATGGGCAAGACCGCCATCGGCGGGGTCGGGGGCACGCGCAACTGCGACTGGTGGTTCACCAACGACGCGGTGCTGATCGACACCGCCGGACGCTATACCACCCAGGAAAGCGACGCCGAAACCGACAACGCCGCCTGGGTCGGATTTCTCGGCCTGCTCAAGAAATACCGCAAGCGCCAGCCGATCAACGGCGCGCTGATCGCCATCAGCCTGAGCGATCTTTCGATGCAGGACGAAGCCACGCAGATGGGCCACGCCAAGGCGGTGCGCCGCCGCCTGCACGAGCTGCGCGAAAAGCTGGGGGTGCGTTTCCCGGTCTATGTGCTGTTCACCAAGGCCGACCTGATCGCGGGGTTCAGCGAATTCCACGAACGTCTTGGCAAGGAAGACCGCGAACAGGTCTGGGGCTTCACCCTTCCTTTGGACAAGTCCAAGGCAGAACATTCGCCGGTCGAGGGGTTCGATCAGGAATTCGCCCTGTTGCTGGCCCGGCTGAACGCCCAGTCGCTGGAACTGATGCAGGCGGAAACCGACCACCAGCGCCGGTCGCTGATCGCCGGGTTCCCCAGCCAGGTTGCCTCGGTCCGGCAGGTGGCGCGCGGTTTCCTGCGCGAAGTGTTCCAGGACAACCGGTTCGAGCGCCGGCACATGCTGCGCGGGGTGTATTTCACCTCGGGCACCCAGGAGGGCACGCCGATCGACCGGCTGATGATGGGCATGGCCAAGACCTTTGGCATCGGCCGCCAGGCGATCGGGTCCGGGCAGGGGACCGGGCGGTCGTTCTTTCTGACCCGGCTGTTTACCGACGTGGTGTTCAAGGAAGCGGGGCTGGTTTCGGCCGACGACAAGGTCGAACGGCGCTACCGCTGGACCAAACGCGCCGCGATCGCCGCCACCGTGCTGGTGGCGCTTGGCATGGGCGCGCTGTGGACCCGCAGCTATCTGGGCAACAAGGCGCTGATCGCCCAGGCGCAGGCCGGGGTTTCGGATTTCCAGACCGCCGCCGCCAACATCCCCGGCAACCCGATCGGCGATACCGATCTGCCGCCGATTTCGGTTGCGCTGAACATATTGCGCGACCTGCCGGGCAACCCGGTGCTGAGCGACCCCAAACCGCCCCGCGCGGTCCGGTTCGGTCTGTATCAGGGCGATGTGATCGGCACCCAGGTTGCCCAGACCTACCGGGCGGCGCTGAACCAGCATTTCCTGCCACGCCTGTTGCTGCGGCTGGAAGAACAGATGCAGGCCAACCTGAACAACCCCGATTTCCTGTTCGAGGCGCTCAAGGTCTATCTGATGCTTGGCCTGCAGGGGCCGATGAACAAGGACATGGTCGCCGAATGGATGCAGGCCGACTGGTCGCAGGCCTACCGCGGCGTCGCCCGTCAGCAGCTGCGCGCCGACCTCAAGGACCACCTGGATGCTCTGCTCAAGCAGCCGATGCAGGAAATCGCGCTGAACGGTCCGCTGATCGAACAGGTGCGCAGCATCATTTCCGAACTGCCGCTGGCCGAACGGGTCTACAACGGCATCATCAACAGCCCCAAGGCCAAGGCCTTGCCCAAGTGGCGGATCACCGATGCCGGCGGGCCGGCGGTGAAGCGGGTGCTGGTGCGGTCCTCGGGCAAGGCGCTCAACGACGGGATCGAGGGGGTCTTTACCTATGACGGCTTCAACCGGTTCTTCCTGGGCGAAGCGGTCAGCGTCACCAGCCGGATCAAGAACGAAGCCTGGGTGCTGGGCGAAAGCGGCGAGGCGATCCAGACCGACCAGGCGCTTTTGCAGATGAGCCGGGACGTGCTGGACCTGTATTACACCGACTTCATCAGCCGCTATGACGACATTCTGGGCGACATCGAAATCGTGCCGCTGGAATCGCTGTCGCACGCGGTCGAGGTGGTGAATGTGCTGTCCGGGCCGACCTCTCCGATCGCCAATATCCTGACCGAGATCGCCAAGGAAACCAAGCTGACCGAAGATCGTTCGGTGCTGGACAAGACCGGCGTCGGCAAGGGGATATCCGATGTCGCGTCGCTCGAGCTTCGTTCGAATATCTCGATCCAGGGGCAGATCTTTCTGGAAGCGCTGTCCAATTCGCCGCTGGCCGGCAGCAACGAACCGCCCAAGCCGCCCGGCGCCTATGTCGAGGAACGCTTTGCCTGGTTGCACGAACTGGTCGACCGGCCTGAGGGCCAGCCTTCGCAGCTGGACGAATTGATGGCCGTGCTGACCGAGGTCACCAAGGAACTGCGCAAGCAGGCGTTCAGCGGCGTTACCGGCGGCGGCGACCAGGGCGCGGCCCTGCTGCAGTTTCAGGAAATGGCGTCGCGCTTTCCCGGCCCGCTGCAAAGGTGGGGGGCGCAGATCGCGCAGGGCGCCGCGGGCATAACCTCGGGCGGAACGCGGGCCTCGATCAACGCGCGCTGGCAGGCCGACGTGCTGCCGTTCTGCGAACAGGCGCTGAAGAACCGCTACCCGTTCAATCGGCGCGCGCAGGCCGACGTGGCGCTGCAGGATTTCCAGAAGCTGTTTGCGCCGGGCGGGCTGATCGACACGTTCTTTAACGAAAACCTGGCCAAGTTCGTCGATACCCGCACCCGGCCCTGGTCGTGGAAGGTGGTGAACAACACCGATCTCGGGATTTCACCGGCGGTGTTGCGGCAGATGCAAAACGCCGCCGAGATCCGCGATGCCTTCTTTGCCGGCGGTCCGACGCCTGCGGTTTCGTTCCAGATTTCGCCCGAAGCGCTGGACCCGAAAGCGCGCAGCGTGCTGCTGGAAGTGGATGGCCAGCAGGTCGGCTTCAAGCATCGTGGCGGCCAGTTGACGCCGGTGGCGATGACCTGGCCCGGCTCGGTGGGCATGGCGCGGGTCACGTTCGAGCCGAAAAAGCGCAATATCGAAAACAGCTTTGCCAAGGACGGGCCCTGGGCCTGGTTCCGGCTGCTGGACGCCGCCGAAGTGCGCAAGACCAACGTTTCCGACCGGCAGCGGCTGATCTTCAACATCGGCGGGCGGATCGCGATCTTCCAGATCCAGTCCGGGTCGGTCCTTAACCCGTTCGCCCTGCCGGCGCTTTCGAAATTCAGCTGTCCGAAGTCGTTTTGATGGTTGAGGGGTTCGGTGCATTTGGCAAGATGCCGGGGCTGGGCGATTTCTTTCGCTTCAACACCCCGCCGGGGTTCGTCGAGGTCTGGGACCAGTGGTTGCAGGAACATATCCTCGAAACCCGCCAGGCGCTTGGCGAAGGCTGGCACGACACCTACATGTCGGCGCCGATCTGGCGCTTTACCCTGGCCGCGGGGCTTGCCGGCGCGCACAAGGTGCAGGGTGTGCTGATGCCCTCGGTCGACCGGGTCGGGCGGCTGTTTCCGCTGACCCTGATGGCGCCGCTGGATGGTGACAGCACCGCGCTGGCCGATCACTTTGCCGCGCGTCCGGTGTTCACCGCGCTGGAAGACATCGCGCTGGACATGCTGGAAGACGGTCACACCCGCGACGGGCTGCAGGAACGGCTGGGCGCGATCCGCCCGCCCAAGCCAGCCGACACCAGCCCGCTGCGCACCTTCTTCGGGTCGATGGTGATGCGGCGGGGCGACGCCAGCGCCATCGCCGCCGAACTTGCCGGGCAGCGGTTTCACCAGCCAAGCGTCTGGAGCACCGAAATAGACGGCCACCCGCAAATGCTGATCTGCGAGAAACTGCCGGGCAGGGACGCGGCCCTCGGGCTGATCGACACCACCGCCCGCATCTGGACCGAGGCGACCCCGCTATGACCGCCCAGCTGCAATTCCGCTACAATGCGAAAACCCATGTCGGCCACGTGCGCGCGGTGAATGAAGACGCGATCCTGGCGGTGCCCGGCCAGAACATATGGCTGGTGGCCGACGGGATGGGCGGGCACGCGGCGGGGGATTTCGCCAGCCGGCTGATCGCCGATACCGTGGCGATGCTGCCCGACGGGCTGGAGCCGGCCGAAAAGATGCAGGCCCTGCGCGCGGCGATCCAGCAGGCCCACAACATCATCGTTTCCGAGGCCGAGGAACGCGGCCGCGGCACGATCGGCGCAACCGTGGTGGCGCTGATGATGGCCAACAACCACTTCGTCGCCTTCTGGGCCGGCGACAGCCGGCTGTATCGGTTGCGCGCCGGCCATATCGAGATGCTGACCACCGATCATTCGGTGGTGGCCGATCTGGTGCTCAGCGGGGAAATCTCCTGGGACGAAGCCGAACAACACCCGCAAAGCAACGCCATCACCCGCGCGGTCGGGGTGGGCGACGAACTGGAACTGGACAAGATCCGCGGCCAGGTCGAACCGGGCGACCGGTTCTTGCTGTGCAGCGACGGGCTGACCAAATACGCGACCTTCCAGATGCTCGAAGACATCCTGCGCGCCAACCCGATCGAAACCGTGTCGGACAAGCTGCTCAAGCTGGCGCTGGACGGCGGCGGGCAGGACAATATTTCGGTCATCGTGGTCGATGCCGCCTGAGCGCGGCGCGCGGGCGTCAGACCGACCGGGGATAGGCTGCGCTCAGGGCTTGGCGGAAATCATGATCCGGCTGTCCAGCGAATAGATCAGGTTCGAATTCCCCGCCGCCAGTTCCGCCAGCGCCTGGGCATATCCGGCAGCGCTTTCGATGGTCGGGCGCAGCGCTGAAAACAGCGGCCGGGCCGAATGGATCACGATGACCTTGCTCTTGCCCAGGGTGCTGTCGTCCACCTGGAACCCCAGCTTGCCCGCGGCCAGCACATCCTTGCGCGGAAAGGCGACGCGCACCTTGATCGGCCCGGTTCTGCCGGCCCTGAGCGCGGCCACCGAATTGTCGGTGCGCGACCGGTTGGGCAGCAGGTGGAACACGTTGCCGGACACATCCAGGATCGAAACCGACAGGAAGCCGCTGTCCACGGCTTGCGGCAGCACCACGTCGATCACCGGGTTTTCGCCAACGAAAAACCGCCCCGTGGGGTTGGGGGTGCCGTTGTCGCCAACGCTGAACTCGATGTCTATGGCGCTTTCGGGGGCGCTTGGCAGGTTGGTTTCGATCAGGCACAGCGTGGGGTTCAGGATCTCGGTATTCACCACCACCTCGCGGTCGCCGGCAAGTTCGCGGATCGCGTCGAACAGCTGGATCCGGCTGGCCGAGCTTGCCAGCCGCCCGACCACGGAAATCGTGCTGTTCACCCCGTAGCCAAAGGGCGGCACGTTCTTGAGCGCCAGCTTGCCGCAATCGGCGTATTCGTCGAGCAGGTGGGTCAGTTCGTCGGCCTTGATGATGGCCGGGCCAAGCGAAATCAAGGCCTTGCCGGTCAGCCCCCCTGGCAAGCCGCCACGAAAGGCATTGGCCGCAAGGTCGCGCGTGCGCCGGTCCTTGGCGGTGCCGGTGATCTGGGCGCGGTTGCCGCTGACCACCAGGCGCCACTGGTCGATCGGCTTCAGCGTTTCAAGAACCGCCAGAATATCCTGGCCCCAGGTTTCGGCGATATTGCCCGAAGCCAGCGTCAGTTCGCTGGTGCCGGACTGGGCGATCATCGTGCGTTCGATGGCCTGCTGCACCTTGGGCGACGGCACGTAGCCAACCGCGCGCGGGGCCGCGTTTTCCGGCTTTTCGATGATCAGCGTGTAGGGATCGGCCAGCGGGTAGCTGGTGACCAGAAACTTGTCGAACAGCCCAAGGTAGTAGCCGCCGCCCCCGGCCCCGGCCAGAACCAGCAGCAGCAACACCAGGATCAGCCCGCGGCGCGACTTGCGCCCGCCGCCTGCCGCCGTTCCGGCCGGAACCGCGGTTGTGGCTGCCGGCGGCGGCACCGCCGTGCCGGGGCGCGGCGGATGGGTGACATCGCCCGACAGGCCGCCGGGCAGGGTGCCGGCGATTACCGTCGCATCGCCCGCCGGGTCGATGTGGGCAAGCACCTCGGCCGCCGACTGGAACCGCTTGTCCGGGTCGGGTTCGGTCATCCGGTCGATCAACCCCTTGAGCGGCTCTGGCACGCCCGTGGTGTCCAGCGGTTCGGACTTGCCCTGGACCACCTCCATCGGGTTCTTGCCTTCGGTCGGAGACTTGCCCCGGTAGACGGCCAGCAGCAGCGCCCCAAGCGCATAGATGTCGGACCGCGCATCGGTCTGACCCTTGAGCTGCTCGGGCGCGGCATAGGCGTATTTTCCGGCGAATTCGTTGCCGACGATGGTCTTGGCGCCGGGGTTGGTGTCCTTGGCGATGCCGAAATCGATGATCACCGCCTGCGAAGGCACCCCGTCGCGCAGGATGATGTTGTCGGGCGACAGGTCGCGGTGCACGATGTTGCGGCTGTGGGCGGCGTGCAGCCCTTCGGTCACCCGACGGCAGATCGTCACCAGGTCATCCGCCGACAGGCCGCCGGTCTTCATCATCTCGTCCAGGCCCGGGCCTTCCACGTAGTCCATCACCAGGTAGACCAGCCCGTCGTGGGTGCGGTGGTTTTCCGAGTAACGCACCACCGCATCGTGGCGGATATCGCGGATTTCCTCTTCGCGGGTCAGCAGGACCAGATAGTCCTCGTTTCCGGAAAACTCGGATTTGAGTGCCTTGAGCGCCACAAGGCGGCCGGAAATCTCGTTTCGGGCGCGGTAGACGTCGGACGTCCCGCCGCGCCCCAGCAGCGCTTCGATCCGGTAGGTGTTGTTCAGTAGATCACCGGGACGAAACACGTCACCCGGACGCGAATCCGTCATGTTGCCCCCGCCTGCGCGGTCTTGCCGAAGTGACCCAAGATCCTAGCCCAACGCCTGGAATTCGACCCGGCGGTTCACGTCCGCTTCCGGGTGTTCGGGATCGAAGGGCGCGCTTTCGCCCACCCCGATCGCCACCAGCCGATGTTCGTCGATGCCGCAGTCGTCCACCAGGTAACGCTTGACCTCCTGGGCGCGCAGCAACGAAAGGTTCTGGTTGTAGCTTGCCGACCCGGAACTGTCGGTATGGCCGACGATCTGGAACAGGTTGACGTCGACCGTCTGCATCACCTGACACAGGGTCGCCAGTTTCGGTTTCTGATCTTCGCGCAGCGCCGCCGAATCGAAGTCGAAAGCGATCTGCACGTTCACCTGTTCGGACGGATCGACCGGCACGTAGTTTTCCGGTGCAACGGCCACCGTGGCGCCCTGCGCATCCTGGTCGGTCGCGGCGTCGCCCGTTATGTCGTCAGCGCCAGCGTCGTTTCCGGCCGGGTCCGCCGGCACAATGACCAGCCCCCGTGTCTTTTGTTTCTTGAACAACTCTTCCAGTTGCGCCGCGGTCAACCCGGACGTGCCCTGCGCCACGGCGACAGGTGCCGCGAGCGCCGAAAAAACAACCAGTGAAAATCCTAATATCGCGCTTATTGGTTTCACGGTAAGCCTCGCTTTGCTGGAGAAATAAAATACCTGCCCCCTAAATATACCAGCCGGGGCGATGTGCCAAACCTATTTGCCGCCAATTTCGCGCGATCGGCGCCGCGCACCCTTGCACTGGCGGCCTCAAACCGGCTTAATCCGCCCCAAGACCCAACCACGACCACCGGCCAAAGGAACGCGCACCCATGCGAACACTGCCGATCGTCCTGCTTGCGGGGGCGCTTATTCTGGCGCCGGTGCTGTGGTATTTCCTGCCGATCGTGTTCCCGTCCGAAGATGATTTCCAGGGCCCTGCGGTCGACAGCGGCGCCCGGATCGAGATCGAGGTTCTGCGCCAGCAGGTCGAGGACGTTCAGGCCCGGCTGTCGTCGCTCGAAGGTCAGGTCGCCGGGCTCCAGGCGCGTTCGGGCGGGGCGGGGATGGCGCCGGGCGGCAGCCAGGAAACCATCGAACGGATCGGCCCGAACGCGATCCTGGATTCCTACGCCCAGGTCGTGCTGATCGCCAATCGGCGGGATGTCAACAAGGGGCTGAAAGTGGCCAGCCCCGACTACCTCGAAAGCAAGCTTGGCCGCCCGCGCGCGGTGCTGTCGGATCGCTGCGAAAGCATGACCAACCAGCGGCTGGCCGACCGGCTGGTGCTGGAAACCGTCGGCCCGATCCGGGTGCATATGCTGCAGCCGGCGGTGGATTCGCTGCGCCGGGTCTTCGACAATATCCTTGAAACCGACCCTGACCTTTACGAACGTATCAACACCGCCGGATCGCTGTGCGTGCGCCGCATCCGCGGCAGCCAGGACCGCACCTCGACCCACAGCTACGGGCTGGCGGTGGATTTGAACATCGACGGGCGGCTCGATACGCTTGGCGACAACAAGACCCAGCTGGGCCTGACCATCCTGGCCGACTTCTTTCGCACCGAAGGTTGGGTCTGGGGCGCCGGGTTTTCCCGCGAAGACAGCATGCATTTCGAAGTCAGCCGCAAACAGCTGGACGAATGGCTGGCCAGCGGCGAACTGTAACAGGCGAATGCAGGCGCCGCCGGGCATTCCAAGTTGCACGAGACGTTGATTGCCGGCATCGCGCGCCCGGTTCCGGCGAATTTCCCGCCCATGCCCGGTATACAGAATCGCGCCCTGCCGCTAAACTTTTCCAGGAAAGCAGATATTGCCGGAATTTTTCATGCGGACATTGATCTGTGCAACCCGTCTTGCGGGCGTTTTGGTTTTCCTGCTGTTTGCCGTGACCGCGCAGGCCGGCGAACGGGTGGCCCTGCTGATCGGCAATTCCGAATACAGCCGCCCCGAAATGACCCTGCCCAATCCGCAAAACGATTCCCGCGCGCTGGGCGCCGCGCTGCGCCGGATGGGGTTCCGGGTGACCGTTGCCAACAACCAGACCCTCGACCAGATGGAAGCCGCCCTGGCCGAGTTCGAGGAAACCGCGCGCGATGCCGAATTCGCGTTGTTTTTCTATGCCGGCCACGGGGTTCAGATCAACGGCGAGAACTACCTGATCGGCACCGGGCTGGCCAACACCGTTTCGAGCGAGCTGAACCGCGCGTCACTGAAAATGTCCGCCGTCCGCGCGGCTTTTGAAAACGCCAAGCCGCAGATCGGCATGTTGATTCTGGACGCCTGCCGCAACAATCCGTTCACCGATTCGGGGGAGTTTCCACCGGGGCTGGTGCGCACCCGGGGCGGCGCCGGCATGCTGATCGCCTACGCCACCGACCCGGGCAATGTCGCCTATGACGGCATCGGCGAGAACAGCGTTTTCACCAAGGCGCTGCTGGACAACATCGAAACCCCCGGGTTGGATGTGCGGCTGATGCTTGGGCGGGTGCGCCAGCAGGTGCTGCTGGAAACCCGCGGCCAGCAGATCCCCTGGGTGGAAGAGGCGGTGCTGGGCGAACATTACTTTGTTCCCGCGGCCCCCGGCGCGACCCCGCCCGACGCGGTGGCCGATGACATGGCGCTATGGCGCGCGGTGTCGGGGCAGACCGACCCGCAGGCGTTCCGCCGTTACCTTGACGCCTACCCGAACGGGCTGTTTGCCGAATTCGCCCGCGACCGGATTTCGGTCCTGGCGGCGGCAGCGCGCGCGCCCCGCCCCGCCGCCGCGGCCCCGGAACGCACCAGTGCCGCGATCCTGGCCTCGGCCGACCTGACACAGGTTTCGGCGGCGCTGACCGCGCTTGGCCTGCTGTCAGGCAAGCGTGATCTGACCCGTGCGCTGCCCGAAGACATCGCCCCTGCGCTTGACGGGTACCGCCAGCAGTTGGCCGACCCGGCCGCGCTGAACCTGGAACAGCTTTTCACCGACGCGACCCGGCTGTCGATGTTCATGGGGGCCACCACCTTGCAGCGCATCCGCACCGATATCGTGGCGCTGCGCAGCGTCGAGCGCACGCTGACCATCGCCAATGACGCGCTGAACCAGATCGCCGCCATCGCCGCCGACAACCCCGCCGCCCTGCCGGTGCTGCAACAGGCCAAGAACGACGTTGACGCCATCCGTCTGTCGCGGGCGCAGATTCTGCGCCGGCTGGACTACAGCCGCACCACCTATGACGAGATCCTGCAGCGCGCCGCCGCCTTTGTGCCGCCGACCGCCTCGGTCGCGCTGATCGGCAGCGATGACCGGTCGCGCGAACTGAACCCGAACATCGACCGGCGCTTTGAACAGGATGCCGGGTTGTTCCTCAAACACGTATTTGAAACCGACGAATCACGGAAAGGAAGCTACGCATGGATGACCGACCTCTTGCCACAAAGCTGACCGCCGGCCTGACCCTCATGGCCCTTGGCCTTGCCGGCTGCGGTGCGCCGGCGCCGGTGGTCAATGACCCGATCCCGGCGACCGCCAATGTCACCCCCGCCTCGGCCGCCAGGGCCGAAGCGGCGCTGCGCCGGCAGGCCGCCGCATTGCAGCGCACCATTCTGGAAGGCGCTATTGTCGGGGCCGCCGTCGGGGGCGGGTTGGGGCTTGTCTTCGGAGATGACGACGACGCCCGCCGGGGGCTTCAGCTGGGCCTGCTGGCCGGGGCCACGGCGGGCACCTATGTGGCCTTTGTGCAGCGCCGTTACCTGACCCGCGGCCAGCGCCTGAAGCAGATCAAGGCCGACCTCGACCGCAACGCCGCCGAGATGCGCACCACCATCCAGGTCATGCGCGACGTGCTGGCGTTGCAGCGCCAGGAACTGGCCGATGTCAAGGCCCGGCTGGCCGCCGGGACTGCCTCGAATGCCGATCTGCAGGCTGAACTGGCCCAGGCCCGCGCCAACCTTGGCGAAATGCAAAAGGCCATCGCCGGAGCCACCGCGCGCCAGAGCGAACTGGGCGCCACCCGCGGCCTGACCCGCATCAGGAACGGTGCATCACCGATTGACGCCGATCTTGCGACCTTGGCCGCGCAGATCGACGCGATGAAGCAGATCGCCAATGATCTGTCGTCGCAGCTGTAAGGGAAAGCCCATGAAAACCAGATACTTGACCCCCGTCGCCGCCCTTGCCGCCCTGCCGCTGATCGCCGGCTGCGCCACCAGCACCGACCCGGCTGAAGGCGGCTTTTTCAATGGCGTGGCCGGCATCGCCTCGGGCGCGTATGAACGCCAGATTGCCGAACAGGAACAACAGGTCGCCGACGCGCGCGCCCGCAACGACCGCCTGGCCGCGCAGCAATCGGCGTTGCAGGCGCAGATCAAGGCGGCCGAGGCCGAACTGGCCCGGCTCAAGTTCAAGCTGCTGCAGCAGCGCAATGCGATCAGCGGGCTCAGCCCTGCCAGGGCGGCCCGTATCGACGCGATCCTGAACGCCAACCCGACCGGGCGTACCGACGCGCAAAAGCTGGCGGCGCTTCAGAAAACCATCGCCGACGCCCGCGCCCTGTCGGCCGAACTGGCGCAGCTCGCCGGATAGGTTTCCGGCGGGGCGCCCGGGGCCGGGTCTGCAGGTAGAGCTTGCCAAGAATCGCGTGCGCGGGTTCAATGGCCCGCCAGATTGCCTGCGCCCGCCCCGCCGTTTCACGCGAAAGATTTTGTCAAGATGCCCATTGCCGGCCTGACCAGAAAACAATCCGACTTTGTTGAAAAGTTCATCATCGCTGGCGATGCCCCGACCGCGCCCCCGACAAGCAAGGGCCCTGACCAGGGCCCCGGCGGCGACCCCGGGCTGCAGGCCTACTGGCAGCGCGACCGCGCCGCCTTTCAGGCCCGTCTCGAGGTGTTGACCGGCCACCCCCAGGCCAGCCAGGCCGACCCGGTCAAGGCCGCTATCGCCGAGATTGCCAAGGGGCTTGCCGCCGCCGATGCCCTTGCCGCCGACCGTGACCACGCCAAGGCCATCGCCGCCCTGCCGGGCCTTTCGAAACAGCTGGAAGCCGCGCTGGTGCTGGCCGATGATCAAGCTGGATGACTACACGGCCCGCGCCGCCAAGCGGCCCACCGCCGCCAGCAGCAAGATCGAGCAGATCCAAAATGCGGTCACTGCCCCGGGCGAAATGGTCGCCGGCGCCAGGGAGGCCGCCGACAAGGGCGATCTGGCCAGGGCGCTGGATCTGCTGCGCCAGGTGCCCGCCGCAATCGACCGCGCCAACCTGCTGCTTAGCGCCGGGAATACCTACAAAAACGACTATCCCCACTACCAGCAGACGCTGGCCGAAATCGGCGGGTTGGACAAGAAATATACCGACCCGCTGGCAGGTGACATCGCGCTGTTTCGCGACCTGGTGGAAGGCGCGGACATCGCCAAGACCAGCGATATTCTGGCGTCGGTGCAGCGGATCGGGGGCCTGTTTCGCTTTGAAAACCGGCGGGTCAATCAGCTTGGCAAGCTGCGCCGTTATGTCGATACGCTGCCGCAGTTCGATACCTTTTGCAAATCGCTTGCCAAGCACAAGGGCCGGTTTGCGATCGAACCCTTTTACCAGCGTCTTCTGCCCGACCGTCAGCGTGCCGCCGACAGTGCTGCGCGCGGCGAATTCGCCATGGCCGAGAAAACCATCTTGGCGGCTGCACAGGATGCGAAAAAGATGCGCAAGCGCGCCGAATTTGGCGCCAAGTATCGGGAGTATGGCAAGGCTCTGAACAAAGGTCTGGCCGATCTCGAAAACGCCGGGGAACCTGAACTCGTGGCCCCTATGTCAGCACCGCCCGCGCCATCAGGGCCGCCGCCTCCGCTGCCGCCCGGCGCGACGACTGGCAGGGCGCGGCGAACATGCTGGCCCACGCGGTCCAGCAAACCCGGGACGCCCGGCAGGCCGTCAAGCTTGGTGAGCGTCTCAAAGGCAAGATCCGGGACAGTCTGAGCAGGACGGATGACGACATCGCCCCGGCCATCGTGGAATACCAGCGCATGCGTGCCTGGATCGCCGCCCGATCTCAAGGCCGCCCTTGGCTCGGCCCGGCTGGTGGCCGTCCAGATCCATGCTTTCGGCGCATATCACGACTTTCTCAAGGGACTTCTGGAAAACGACCTGGCCAGCGACAACCCCCACAACTGCATCGATTCCGAGATTGCCGACATGCAGGCGGCCCTGTCCGAAGCCGCGACCCATGCTGCGGCGCCGAAATTCGACTTTGCCGCCGCCGGGGCGGCGCTCAAGACGGCTGATGCGCTGCTTCAGCAGGCAAAGATCATTGCCGCCCAGGCCACGCTTGCCCGCCTGCGCGACCACCCGGCGGCGGGTTTCGCGCGCGAAGGGCTGGACCAGGCAGAGGTCACGCTGTCGCGCGCGCAGGGCTTTGCCGAAACCGATTTCGCCTCCGCCCGCGCCCTGCTGGGCCAAGCCGTGACCGCCTGCAGCGACCTGCGGCTCGAAATGGGGCTGTTCGAACAGCTGGACAAGGCGGCAAAGCTGGCGCTGCAACGTATCGACAAGCTCGGGTCCGACCATCCCCAGGGCGATTTCGTGCGCGCCGATCTGGATGCGCTGGCCAGCGATGTCACCGCCGCGATGGACGCCGTGCGCGCCGATCCTGCCCGCATGAGTGCTTCGCAGGCCGCCATCGAAGCCGCCCTGTCCCGCCAGCACGAACCGGTCACCTGTTTCAGCTGGAACACGCTGCACGAGGTCGGCCACGCGGTGGACGACAAGCTGGGCTTCATGTCCAAACGCGGCGCGTCGCTCGCCGGCTGGAAGGTCTATGGCGCAAACGTCGCGCCGATCGCAAAGATACTGGCCGACAAGTTCGGCTACGACGAAAACTACATCGCGCTTTACATGACCAAGCGCTCGCCCAAGGACGACAACGACAAGGTGCCCAACCCGGCGATGCCCGAACCCGATGGCGTGGACCCCGATGAATGGAACCGGCGGCGCACCGACGTGGAAATCTGGATCGACAGGGCCCGGGCCTCGAACCAGCCGTGGCAAAGCGACAGCACCGCCAAGGCCTGTGCCTTTGACAACGTGGTTTATCACGAAAGCTATGAACACAACTGGTCCAGCTACGACCTGGGGGCGAGGCGCAAGGGGGTGACCGCCTACCAGTTCCGCGCGCCGGGCGAATGGTTTTCCGAACTTTATGCCTGTTTCCACACCGGCAAGATGAAGCCGACCCACCCGGCCCACGATTGGTTGAAAGATCTCTGATCCGCGCGAAAGGACCACCTGATGTCGCTGTTTGCCGAAGCCACCGTTACCTGCCAGAACTGCGAAGAAACTGTTGTCTGTCAGGTGGTTGGCAGCGTGAACGCCGACTGGCGCCCGGATCTGCGGGACGCGATTCTGGACGATACCTTTCAGGTGATGCCCTGCAACGCCTGCGGCAAAAGCTTTCGCCTGCAGCCGGAATTCAACCTGCTGGATGTCGGCAACGGCCAGTGGATCGCCGCGCTGCCCGCCGACCGGATGCCCGACTACCTCGCCGCCGAAGACACCGCGGCGGCGGCCTTTGATCAGTCCTACGGGGCGCGTGCGACCCCGACCGGGCGCGAGATCGGCGCTGGGTTGTGCGCGCGGGTCACCTTTGGCTGGCCGGGGCGGTGCGAAAAGCTGGTGATCCGCGAC
>JAJRUE010000155.1 GCA_024277955.1 Alphaproteobacteria bacterium
CCGCATCCTGCGCGTCGATCAGGTCGTGATCCACCTCGGGCACCGGGTCTTGCCAGATCAGCACCTCGTCGGGCACGTCCGGGCCAAGGTAGCGCGCCCGCGGCCCCATGTCGCGGTGGGTCAGCTTGAACCAGGCGCGGGCAAAGGCATCGGCGAACTGGTCGGGGTTTTCGTGGAACCGCTTGGAGATTGGCCCGTAGATCGGATCCATGCGCATCGCCATGTCGGCGGTGGTCATGATCGTGGTGACCTTGGGGCCCTGGCCGTCGACGGTCGGGGCCTTGTCGTCTTCGCTCGGGTTCACCGGCACCCATTGCCAGGCGCCCGCCGGGCTTTTCACCAGATCCCAGTCATAGCCGAAGAGCAGGTCGAAATAGCCGTTGTCCCATTTGGTCGGGTTCGCGGTCCATGACCCTTCAATTCCACTGGAAATCGTGTCCGCGCCGTGGCCGCTGCCGAAACTGCTTTTCCAGCCCAGTCCCTGCTGTTCGATCGGGGCGGCTTCGGGTTCGGGGCCGACCAGGGCGGCGTCGCCCGCGCCGTGGCACTTGCCAAAGGTATG
This sequence comes from Alphaproteobacteria bacterium, assembly GCA_024277955.1. Classification (GTDB taxonomy): domain Bacteria; phylum Pseudomonadota; class Alphaproteobacteria; order Rhodobacterales; family Rhodobacteraceae; genus JAJRUE01. The sequence continues at coordinate 563 of JAJRUE010000155.1, forward strand.
CCCGCCGGCGACCAGGGCCACGGTTTCTTCGTCGTCCATCGCCATCCGGGCGAAGGTTTCGCGGATGTCGCGCCCCGACGCCAGCACGCTGGGTTCGCCGTTCGGCCCTTCGGGGTTCACGTAGATCAGCCCCATCTGCACCGCCGCCAGCGGGTCTTCCAGATCGCGCGCGCCGGAATAGCGTTCGTCGGCCAGCCATTCGCTTTCGCTGCCCCAGTAGATGTCCTCTTCGGGTTCCCAGATGTCTTCGCGCCCGCCGCCAAAGCCGAACACCTTGCCGCCCATGGCTTCGATGGCGCAGTTGCCGGCCAGGATCATCAGATCGGCCCAGGAAATCTTGTTGCCGTATTTCTGCTTGATCGGCCACAGCAGCCGGCGCGCCTTGTCCAGGTTGACGTTGTCGGGCCAGCTGTTGAGCGGCGCAAAGCGCTGGTTGCCGGTGCCGGCTCCGCCGCGCCCGTCACCGGTGCGATAGGTGCCGGCGCTGTGCCAGGCCATGCGGATGAACAGCGGGCCGTAATGCCCCCAGTCAGCCGGCCACCAGTCCTGGCTTTCGGTCATCAGCGCCTTCAGATCGGCCTTGAGCGCCTCGAGGTCGAGTTTCTTGAATTCCTCGGCATAGTTGAACCCCTTGCCCAGCGGGTCGCCGCGTTCAGAGTTCTGGTGCAATATCCGCAGGTTAAGCTGGTTGGGCCACCAGTCGGCGTTCGACCGATCCCCCATCTTGGTGGCCCCGTGGACTATCGGGCATTTGCCAATGTTGTTTCCGTCCATGTCTTCTCTCCGATCGCAAATCTGTTGATGCAACGCCTGAGCAAGGGTCGCGCCCCGCCGTGCGGCAGCCCCGGCGTCGTGCCGGCAGCGCCCCGTCTCATTGATGCTGAAGACACCGTAGCAGACCTTTTGCATTGGATTAAGTTGCATTTTCCGATTGTAATGATAACTTGCGGTTATGATTAACTTCACCCTCCGGCAACTGCGTTATTTCGAGTCGCTGTCTCGCCACGGACATTTCGGCCGCGCCGCCGAAGCCTGCGCCATCTCGCAACCGGCGCTGTCGGTTCAGATCAAGGAACTGGAAGAATCGCTGGGCATGCAGCTGTTCGAACGCGGCGCGCGCCAGGTGCGCCTGACGGGCTTTGGCGAAGAGTTCGCGCGCCACGTCCGCGAAATCCTGCGCGCAACCGACGAGCTGGGCGAACTTGCGCGCGCCTCGCGCGACCGGCTGGTCGGGCGGCTGCGCATCGGCGTCATCCCGACCATCGCGCCCTACCTGCTGCCGGCGGTGATCGGCAATCTTTCGCGCCTGTATGACGGGCTCGACATCCATGTGCGCGAAACCATGACCATGAAGCTGCTGCAGGAACTCAAGGAAGGCCGGCTGGACACCGCCATCGTCGCGCTGCCGGTTTCCGAACCATCGCTGGCCGAGGTCGCGCTGTTTTCCGAAGAATTCGTGCTGATCCGCCCGCCCCAGGACGCCGGCAAGCCGGTGCCCGACCGCGACATGCTGCGCGAAATGCGCCTGTTGCTGCTGGAAGAGGGCCACTGTTTCCGCGACCAGGCGCTGACGTTTTGCAACTTTCAGTCGGCGGCGCCGCGCGAAGGGCTGGACGCCAGTTCGCTGTCGACGCTGGTGCAGATGGTCAGCGCCGGGATCGGGGTAACGCTGATCCCGGAAATGGCGGTGCCGGTGGAAACCCGGTCGGCCTCGGTCTCGATTGCGCGGTTTGCCGATCCGGCGCCGTCGCGCACCATCGGCATGATCTGGCGCAAGACCAGCCCGCTGGCGCCGCAACTGCTGGAAATGTCGCGCATCGTGCGCCAGTCGGCCGACGGGCTTTACCCCCGGCCCGCGCCCGCCTGACCCCCGGGATCCGGCAGGTGCGGCTGCGGCGTCAAAGCTCTACCGGCGCGCCGCTGCGTAGGGACCGCAGGGCGGCATCGGCGATCCGCAGCGCGTTCACCCCGTCCTGAACCGTCGCCGGAACCGGCGTGCCGGCGGTCACCGCGGCGACGAACTGCGCCCATTCTTCCTGATAGGCGCGCATGTAGCGTTCCAGAAAGAAATGTTCCGGCTTGGCGCCGATGACGCCATCCGCCGTCGCCTTGACCACGGTGTTTTCCAGGATGTTGCCAAGGCTCAGCATCCCGCCTTCGCCCAGCAGTTCCACCCGCTGGTCATAGCCGTATGCCGCGCGGCGGCTGTTGCGGATGGTGGCGATGCGCCCGTCGGCGAACTCCAGCACCACCACGGCGGTGTCGATATCCCCCGCCTCGGCCACTGCGCTGTCCACCAGGGCCGAGCCCGAGGCGAACACCCGCACCGGCATCGCGCCGAACAGCCAGCAGGCAATGTCGAAATCGTGGATCGCCATGTCGCGGAACAGCCCGCCGCTGGTCCTGATATAGTCGATCGGCGGCAGCCCGGGGTCGAAAGAGGTAATGGTCAGCAATTCGCCCTTGCCGATCTCGCCGCGCTCGAACGCCGATTTCAGCGCGGCGAACTGCGGGTCGAAACGGCGGTTGAACCCCAGCATGACTGGCAGGCCGACGGCTTCGACCGCGGCCAGGCAGTCCAGCGAACGCTGCAGGTCCAGGTCGATCGGCTTTTCGCAGAACACCGCCTTGCCGGCGGCGATACCCGCTTCGATCAGGTCGGCATGGGTGTCGGTCGAGGACCCAACCAGGATCGCGTCGATCGCCGGATCGGCCAGGATCTCGTCCTTGCTGGCGGTGCGGATGCCGTATTCCGCGGCCAGGGCCGCCGCGGCTTCGGGCACCACGTCGGATACCACCACCAGTTCCGATCCCGCGTGCGCACGGATGCTTTTTGCATGCACATGGCCAATCCGGCCGGCGCCGAACAGCGCAACTTTCAGTGTCATTTCTCTGCCTTTTCCTCAGTTTTTGTCCCGCTGGAAGATCCAGTCGTGATCCGGATGGTTCTGGAAGCGCCAGTTGCGCCGCGGCCCGGCCATGACGTTGAGGTAATACATCTCGTAGCCATAGGGCACGCCGCAGGGGTGATGGCCGCGCGGCACCAGCACCACGTCGCCGTCGCTGACGGCCATGGTTTCATCCAGGCTGCCGTCCTCGGTAAAGACCCGCTGGATGCCGAAGCCCCGGGCCGGGTTGATCCGGTGGTAATAGGTCTCTTCCAGATAGGTCATGCGCGGGAAATCGTCTTCGTCATGGCGGTGCGGCGGGTAGGACGACCAGTTGCCGTCGGGCGTGTAGACCTCGGTCACCAGCAGCGATCCGGCCACGTCGCGATCCTCCATGGCGATGTTGTGGATATAGCGCGTATTGGCGCCGGTGCCGCGCGGGACCAGTTCGATGCCCTCGGGGCCGATCTGCGCCGCCTCGTGGCTGCCCCTGCCTGGCGCCGAACAAACCGCCAGCACACATTCGGTGGTGGCCTCGGCCTGCCAGTCGGCGCCATCGGGCACATAGACACAGGCCGGCGGCAGACGTTCGAAGACGCTCATGCGGGTGCCCAGCTCGCCAAAATCGCGCCCGGCCGCCCGGATCCGCGCCCGCCCTTCCACCAGCACCAGGATCACTTCGCGGCTGCCGGTCGCCTCGGCTGCGCGCTCGCCCGCGGCCAGCTTGTAAAGCCCGAAGCCCACATGGTCCCAGCCCGCATCCTCGGGCGAGATGTCATGCACCTTGCCACGCTCGGCCACCGGTTTTCGCAACAACCTCATCACGCCCACCTCTTCATCTTGCCAAAATACTCCGGGGGTGCGGGGGCGGCGCCCCCGCGTCATCCGTCGAGATCACCCATCCAGCCCCACGGCGCGCGCCATGCGCCGCAGCGCCTCAAGCCCCATCGACTGATAGCGGAACGGTTCGCGCACCGCCGGATCCTGTTCTGCCTCGATCACCAGCCAGCCTTCGTAGCCCGCCGCCGCGGCAACGCTCAGAACCGGCTCGAACTCGACCGCGCCTTCCATGTCGCCGGGCACGGTGAACACCCCGCGCCGCACCCCTTCCAGAAACGACAGCCCTTC
>JAJRUE010000156.1 GCA_024277955.1 Alphaproteobacteria bacterium
GTTCGTCGGTCAAGGAATAATAGATCGCCTTGCCTTCGCGGCGCGGCGTGACCAGGCCTTCCAGGCGCAGGCGGGCAAGCTGTTGCGATACCGCCGCCTGGCGGGCCGACAGCAGTTCTTCCAGCTCGGTCACCGATTTTTCGCCCGTGACCAGGTGGCACAGGATCATCAGGCGTCCTTCGTGGCTGAGCGCCTTGAGCATCGCCGACGCATCGCAGGCGCTGGACATCATCTTGTCCATGTCCTCATCGGAAATGTCACCGTCCAGGATCGGAAGACCCATCTTTTCACCCTTTCGTTCACCAACCATCAATACACGATCTTGACTTCAATAGCCGAAACGCCCGCCCCAGCGCAATCTTCGTGCAACCGGTGCCGCGGGTCATGCCGCGGGCGCGGCCACCCGCTGGGGCCAAACCGGGGTCTGCGGGCCCCGTTTTCATGAATCGCCCCCGAAATCGGTGTATTTTTCCAGCATCATGCCCAGCAGGCCCCAGAAAAAATCTTCGCCCGGGTAGCCTTCGATCCGGGCCAGTTCGACCCCGTCGCGCACCAGCACGAAAGTCGGGGTGAAATTCACCGCCCGCGCAAAGGTCACATCGCCCGGAAAGCCGTCAAACAAATCCATCTTGCGCAGCGGAGCAACCTTTGATTCCGGGGTCTTGGCGTAAATCGGCAGGATCTCGGCGTCCCACTGTTCGCAGTAAACGCAGCCTTCCTGTTCGACCATGATCAGTTCGACCGCACGCACCGGAAATGCCACCAGAACAACCAGCCCGAGGACGGTCGCGGCAAGGGTCGCAAAAGCGCGTGATCTTGCAAACATGGGTCACCCGATTGACGGTTCGACATTACACAATCTAAAGTGAATATGTGAATAGATCAAGGAAGGCCGGAAAATGTTTGACGTGACGACGCTTTGGGCGCTGGTCGCCGGCCTGCTTTCGTTCCTGTCGCCCTGCGTCCTGCCGATCGTGCCGTTTTACCTGTCCTATCTGGCGGGTGTCGGGATGAACCACATCAACGCCGAAGCGTCGCTGACGCCGGCGGTCCGGCTGCGGGCGGTGATTTCGGCGGTGTTCTTCGCCGCCGGGGTGATCACCGTCTTCATGGCTCTGGGCGCGGGGGCCACGGCCTTTGGCCAGCTGTTCAACGAATGGTTCAGCGTGCTGCGCTATATCGCGGCGGCGATCATCATCGCGATGGGGCTGCATTTTCTGGGCGTGCTCAAGATCGGCGTGCTCTACCGGCAGTTCCGGGCCGACGCCGGGCAGACCTCGAAGATGAGCTTTCCGGGCGCCTACCTGATCGGGCTGGCCTTTGCCTTTGGCTGGACGCCCTGCGTCGGGCCGGTGCTGGCGGCGATCCTGTTCACCGCCGCCGGGCAGGACAGCGCGTCCCAGGGGATCTGGCTGCTGTTCGTCTACGGCGCCGGGATGACCGCGCCCTTCGTGCTGGCGGCGGTCTTCATCGGGCCGTTCATGCGCTTCATGGCGCGGTTCCGCAAATACCTGGGCGTCGTCGAAAAGATCATGGGGCTGTTGCTGATCACCTTCGGGGTGCTGATCGCCACCGGCACCGTCAACGTCATCGGGAACTGGTTGTTGAACACCTTTCCGATTTTCACCCGCTTCGGGTAGGGGAGAGAGAGAAATGAACATGGTGAAACGCACCACATGGGCGATCGGGCTGCTGCTGGCGGCGGCCATCGCGGCGCCGGTCCTGGCCGAGGACGGGCGCGAAGCGGTGATGGGCGACGACGGGCTGCACAAGACCGCCTGGATCCACAACGATACCTTCATGGACCTGCGCGAAGACCTGGCCACCGCCAACGCCGAGGGCAAGCGCTTTGCCATCATCGTCGAACAGCGCGGCTGCATCTACTGCAACAAGATGCACAACGAAGTCTTCCCGGTGCCGGAAGTCTACGACTACATCATGGAGAATTTCTACTTCATCCAGATGAACATGTTCGGCGATGTCGAGATGACCGATTTCGACGGCGAGGTGCTGAGCGAAAAGGACATGGCGCGCAAGTGGGGATTACTTTTCACACCAACGATTCTCTATTTCCCGGAAGAGGTGCCCGAAGGCGTCAGCGCCCCGCGCGCCGCGGTCAGCATCGTGCCCGGCGCATTCGGAAAATATACCACCAAGCACATGATGGAATGGGTGGTGCAGCACGGCTACGACAGCGACGAACCTTTCCAGAAATATCATGCGCGTAGGTTGACCGAACGCGGGCTGAACTGACGGGTGGGGCGCGGCGAATTGACATAGGTTAATTCGTGTATCTGAATTTGTTGTTGCCTTGCGCAATATTCTTGCGCTAGTCTTGATGAAAATAACAAGATCAACCCGATCAAATCCATGGGAGGAACTATGAAGCGCACCAGCGTAATGCTGGCGGTGATGGTGTTTGCAAGCAGCGCCTATGCCGCCGAGATATCGCCGAGCGATGTCGTATTCAATGAAGACGCCGCGGTTGCGGAATCGCTCACGGGCACGCCCGGTGATGCGGCGAACGGGCGCAAGGTCTTCATGAACCGCAAAAAGGGCAACTGCCTGGCCTGCCACCAGAATGCCGACATGGCCGATCAACAGTTCCACGGTGAAGTCGGGCCGTCGCTCGACGGGGTGGCCGAGCGCTACAGCGAAGCCGAGCTTCGCGGCTTGCTGACCAACTCGAAAAAGCGCTTCCCGGACACCATCATGCCCGCGTTCTACCGGGCCGACGGCTTTACCCGCCCGCTCAAGAAATTCGCAGGCAAGACGATCCTTTCCGCTCAGGAAGTCGAGGACGTGGTCGCCTATCTTCTGACGCTGAAATAGCGTCGGATCCGAGATACGAAGGAGTACCCAAGAATGAAATTCACCAGACGAGACGCCCTCGCGCTAGGGCTTGGCGCCACTGCCGCCTCGTTCCTGCCGTTCAGGGCCATGGCCTCGGTCGATGAGGTGATCAGCGGCTTCACCGGCGGCGCCACGATCGGCGAAGGCGGTGTCACGCTGACCGCGCCCGAGATCGCCGAGAACGGCAACACGGTGCCGGTCGCGGTCGACGCCCCCGGCGCGGCGGCGATCATGATCGTCGCCACCGGCAACCCGACCCCGCGGGTCGCGACCTTCAACTTCGGCCCGATGGCCGGGGCGCAGTCCGCCTCCACCCGCATCCGTCTTGCCGGCACCCAGGACGTGCTGGCCATCGCGCGCATGGCGGACGGCAGCTTCGTCCAGGCCAAGCAAACCGTTAAAGTCACCATCGGCGGCTGCGGCGGCTGATCAAAGGAGAATACAGATGACAGCAGGTGTGAAACCCCGCGTGAAAGTCCCGAAAACGGCCGCGGCCGGGGATGTGATCACGATCAAGACCCTGATCAGCCACAAGATGGAATCGGGTCAGCGCAAGGACAAGGAAGGCAACAAGATCCCGCGCAAGATCATCAACCGCTTCACATGCGACTTCAATGGCGAGAACGTCATCGAGGTGATCATGGAGCCGGCGATCTCGACCAACCCGTTTTTCGAGTTCAAGGCCAAGGTTCCCGAGAGCGGCGAATTCAAGTTCACTTGGTACGATGACGACGGAGACATCTACGAAGCCAGCAAGAAAATCGCGGTTTCCTGACGCAAGTCGGGAAACACGCGACCGGCTCAACCAAGGAACAATAAGGGAGGAAAGCCGAATGAAATCCTTGAAACTGCTTTTGGCGGCGTCCGCACTGGCCTTTTCGGCCGGCGCGCCGGCGGTTGCCGGGGGCGACACGCTGTCGATCGACGGCCAGGAACTGACGATCCGCGCCCCGGCGCCGGCCTATGTGGAAAACCTCACCGAGGTGATGTCGGGCTGGCTGTTCCGGTCGCCGGAAACCCAGGCGCTGGAGCTTGACGACTTCGACAACCCGGCCTTTGTCTTCATCGACAAGGGGATCGACCTGTTCAACAAGGTCGACGGCTCCGAAGGCAAGTCCTGCGCCAGCTGTCACTCCGATCTGTCGGAGTTCGCCGGGCTTCGCGCCCAGATGCCGCGGGTCGTGGATGGCAAGCTGCAGACGCTGGAAGAGATCGTGAACGCCGAGCGGGTCAACCGCATGGGCGCCGAGCCGTGGAAATGGTCCGGTTCCAAGATGACCTCGATCGTCGGGCTGATCAGCCTGCAGTCGCGCGGCATGCCGGTCAATGTCAAGATCGACGGCGACGCGGCCCCGTTCTGGGAAAAGGGCAAAGAGCTGTATTACACCCGCGTCGGTCAGCTCGACATGGCCTGCGCCAACTGCCACGAAGACAACTTTGGCGTGATGATCCGCGCCGACAAGCTGTCTCAGGGTCAGATCAACGGCTTTCCGACCTATCGTCTGAAGAACGCCAAGCTGAACTCGATCCATGCGCGCTTCAAGGGCTGCATGAAGAACATCCGCGCCACCCCCTACAAGGAAGGCTCGGACGAGTTCAAGGCGCTGGAGCTCTATGTCGCTTCGCGCGGTGCCGGCCTGTCGGTCGAATCGCCGTCGGTGCGCAACTGATCCAAGCCCGCAGATGACCTGACAACAGCGCCTCTCCCCGTTCCCGGGGGGAGGTGCATTCTTTCCCGCTGGGCCCTTGTGGCCCTCGCGCCCGCGATGGCCGCCCCAAATGGGGTCCGGTCGCCAGACAACCGACCAACCACCCGATCTGCCCGGAGGCTAACCCATGATTTCTCGTCGCGATTTTCTGCAAACGGCCATGGCGGCCTCGGCCATCGTTGGCGGGTCGGGGTTCGGCAACTGGGCGCGGCTGGCGGCGCGCCAGGCGCTGACCCAGGACCA
>JAJRUE010000157.1 GCA_024277955.1 Alphaproteobacteria bacterium
ACTGAGCCGGACGGGGGCTGCATGGCGCGCGGATGCGCCCGTGCGGGCTGGGTGCGCCTGCGGGATGGGGGACGTTGAGCGAATTTGGAAAACCAGGGGGGCGGACAGCATGCCGACCAGAATCGAAATCGAAGAAATCGACCGGATCGTGGACAAGTATCTGGAAGATCGCGCCAAGGCCGCAGAGTTGAAACGGGCCCTGCACGCGGATTTTGCGCGCAACCCGCCGGGGCGCGATGTGGCGTCGCGCGATGGTGCGCAGGATGATGCGGACGAGGATGACGATGCCGTGGACTTGTGGGATAACCTGCCGGTCTGAACCTGGATAATCCCCGTCTTTTCAAGAATATGGATCGCGGCCCGGTAGCCCAGGGTTTTTGAAAAAAACCTTGGGCAAGGCGCTTGCAAGCGCCTTGCCGCCCTGCGGGCTTCAGACCGGCTGTTGCGTGTGCCGCTTGAGTTCGGCGCGCGCCACCTGCCGGCGGTGCACCGCATCCGGCCCGTCGGCCAGCCGCAAGGTGCGCAGCGCTGTCCATTGCCGGGCCAGCGGCGTGTCCTGGCTGATCCCCTGGGCGCCGAACATCTGCACCGCCTGATCGGTGATCTCCAGCGCTATGCGCGGTGCTTCGACCTTGATCATGCTGATCCAGGGAGCAGCCGCGCGCGCGTCGCCCCGGTCCATCATCCACGCCGCCTTGAGACACAACAGCCGCGCCTGTTCGATCTCCATCCGGGCGCGCGCGATGATGTCGTGGTTTTCGCCCAGCTGCGCCAGCGGCTTGCCGAAGGCCTCGCGGCTCAGCGCGCGCCGGCACAGCAGTTCCAGCGCCTTTTCCGCCTGCCCGATCGCGCGCATGCAGTGGTGGATGCGCCCCGGCCCGAGCCTTCCCTGCGCGATCTCGAAGCCGCGGCCTTCGCCCAGCAGCAGGTTTTCCACCGGCACCCGCACGTCGGTGAACCGGAAATGCATGTGCCCGTGCGGCGCGTCGTCGTGGCCGTAGACCTGCATGGCGCGGATCTTTTCGATGCCCGGCGTGTCGGCGGGCACCACGATCATCGAGTGGCGCTGGTGCCGGGGCGCGTCGGCGTCGCCGGTCCTGACCATCACGATGTAAACCGCGCAGCGCGGATCGCCCGCCCCGGTGGCCCACCATTTTTCGCCGTTCAGCACATAGTCGTCGCCGTCGCGCAGGCAGGACATGGCGATGTTGGTGGCGTCCGACGAGGCCACGTCGGGTTCGGTCATCAGGTAGGCCGACCGGATTTCGCCCGCCAGCAGCGGTTTCAGCCAGCGTTCCTTGAGCGCCGGGCTGGCGTAGCGGTGAAAGACCTCCATGTTGCCGGTGTCGGGGGCGTTGCAGTTGAAGACTTCGGGGGCGAGGTGGGACTTGCCCATTTCCTCGGCGAGGTAGGCGTATTCCACCGTGGTCAGCCCCGGCCCGTCCGCGTCTTCGCCGGTCAGAAAGAAGTTCCACAAGCCCCGTTCGCGGGCCCGCGCCTTGAGGGTTTCGAGGATCTCGGTCTGGCGCGGGGTAAAGCTCCAACGGTCGCCGATGTCGACCTCGGCCAGGAATGCCTGGTCGAGCGGTGCGATCTCGTCGCGGATCATGTCGGTGACGGCTTGGTGAATGGGGGCGAGGCGGTCGCTCATCCCCAGGGCCATGTTGGTCATGGTTGCCTCCTTCGATTGCCGGGCCACGAAACGCCGGGCGCGGCGCGGTGTCAATCGGCCATTGCACAGGCGGCCGGATTTTCGCAAGCTTGGCGGATGATCGAGGGTCTTGGCATATCCGAAGCCGCGCTGCAGGCGTGGCTGGCGCAGCATCTGCCGGACGGCGGGGCGCTGCGCGGCGTGGAAAAGTTCGGCACCGGCCAGTCGAACCCGACCTACCGGCTGCGGATGGCGGGCGGCGACTGGGTGCTGCGGGCCAAGCCTCCGGGAAAGCTGCTGAAATCGGCGCACATGGTGGAACGCGAATACCGGGTGATGCGGGCGCTGGCGGGCAGCGGTGTGCCGGTGCCGCGGATGCTGGCGCTGGCCGAAGACGGGGCTTCCCCCATCGGGCGGGCGTTTTTCGTGATGGAGCATGTCGAGGGGCGGATTTTCTGGGATCCGGCGCTGCCCGGCCTGGCGCCAGGCGAACGCGGCGCGATCTATGATGCGATGAACGCGACCCTGGCGGCGCTGCATTCGGTGGATGTGGCGGCGGTGGGGCTGGCGGATTTCGGCAAGCCCGGAAACTACTTCGCCCGCCAGGTCGAGCGCTGGAGCAAGCAGTATCTGGCCGCGGCGCGCGTACCGCGCGACGACCTTCTGGCGGTGATGCGCTGGCTGGCGGCGAACATGCCCCCGGACGACGGGCAGGTGGCGCTGGTGCATGGCGATTTCCGGCTGGACAACATGATCTTTCACCCCGAGCGCGCGCAGGTGGTGGCCTTGCTGGACTGGGAACTGTCGACGCTGGGCCACCCGCTGGCCGATCTGGCCTATCAATGCGCGCAGTGGCGGATGTCGCATGCCGGGGTGCTGCGCGGGCTGGCCGGCTGCGACCGCGCCGCCCTGGGGGTGCCGTCGGAAGAGGCCTATGTGGCCGCCTATTGCGGGCGCCGCGGCCTGGACGGGATCGACAACTGGCGGTTTTACGTGGCGTTTTCGCTGTTTCGTTTCGCCGCGATCCTGGAAGGCGTGGTGCGCCGCGCGGCGGATGGAAATGCCTCGAACCCCGAAACCGCGCGGGCCTATGGGCGGGCGATCCCGGAGCTGGCCGAAATGGCGGCAGAGCTGGCGGACGGGTAGGGGTTGCGCCCCGCTTCGCGGGTCGCGGCGCCTCCGGCGGGGATATTTTCGGACAGAAGAAGGGGAGTGTTTGGGGACGGGCGTTCGGGGGCGGGCGTTTGGTGGGGCGGGCGTTTGGTGGGGCAGGCGAGCAGGCTGGGGGGTGGTCAGGCGAGCAGGATGCCGATGACGACCATCATCAGGCCGATCATGCTGATCCCCAGCGCCGCGAGGTTCATGGCGACAAGTTGCTGCATGCGGGCCTTCATCGCGTCGGCGGCGAGGTTGGCGGCGCGCGCGCGCATGGCCGCGACGATGCAAAAGACCAGCCCGATGACCCCGAGAAAGGCGAGCGCTGCGCCCGACCAGATCAGCCAAACCATGATGTATCCCCGCGTTCTGGCGCGATCGGCGCCGTGATCGGGACCGACTAGCCGAATGCGGGCGTGTGGGCAAGCATTGATCGGGTTGCGCGGGGGGCGCGTGCGCGCTAGGAACGCGCCCTGATCAGCAGTTGAGGGCAGCCACATGAGCGATACCAGTTCCGACACGTCTTACCGGGTGACAGCCGACGAATTGCGCCAGTTCATCGAGCGCTACGAGCGGCTGGAAGCCGAAAAGAAGGACATTGCCGACCAGCAGAAAGAGGTCATGGCCGAAGCCAAGGGGCGCGGCTATGACACGCGGGTGATGCGCAAGCTGGTGGCGATGCGCAAGCGCGACCGCGAAGACCTGGCCGAAGAAGAGGCGGTTCTGGAAATGTACAAGGAAGCGCTGGGCATGTGAGCCGCGCCCTTTTCAGGGCGAGATGAAGTTGATCCCTGGCAGGCGGGCGATTTCCAGCAGGTCGTCTTCGTAATCCTCGGTCAGCCGTTCCACCAGTTCGCTGGTCCAGCCGGGCACGTCCAGTTCTTCTTCAACCGCCTCTTCCAGCGCGTATTTGTCGAGAAAGGCCGCCAGGATGCGCCGGCGCTGGATTTCGTTGCGCGGCGGGTGGCTGGCGAGATAGGCGCGCAGCCGGCGCATGCCTTCGCGCGCCATGATCGGGGCGAGGATGTTGAAGCCGCCGTTCAGCCGGATCGATGGGTCGTGGCCGGAAACTTCGCGGATCACCTCGGGCCAGATAAGCGGCGTGTCTTCGTTGCACCAGACGGTGAGCGGGCAGTCGGGGTTGGCCTCTTTTATCGCCAGGATCACGTCGGACCAGCGGATCTGGTCCAGGTTGACGCCGTCGAGGAACGCTTCGAAGTCGCGCATCCCCTGGCTCTTGTGGCGAAAGGCGGCGGGGATGAAGGTGGCCGGGTTGCGGATCGCGATGAAGAATTCCACCGGCAGGCCGGCGAAAACGTTGCGCAGCCAGGTCGGCTTGAACCCGGCCTTGTCGTAGAGCATGCCGTTTTCGAAAATCCGCGAGGTCACGCAGATAAAGTCTTCGTGGGTCAGCACGACCCGTTCGGTGCTGTCGTCATCGACGATCGAGTCGATCAGCATGTCGCGCGAATCCTCGCTCGCCTCTTTGCCGCGCAGCTTCTGGGCGGCGCGGATCACGGTTTTCCGGTAGCGGCCGGGGCCGGGGACCGAGATACCTTCCTTGGCAAGGCGCCCCTTGTTCTGTAGCAGCGTTTTCAGCAGCCGCTCTTCGTCGGTGCAATGCGCGCCCAGGTGGATTGCGACCTGCATGTATCCCTGCTGCATGGCTTGTTCTTGTGTTTGGGCGAGTATAGCCGGAATTCTGGACAGTGGAACCGCTATTGGCTATGCCGGGCGGGCAATGACCGATAGAAATAGTCAGATTCCCGTTCCAACCCGCCGCGCCCTCCGGTTCGAGCCCTGGTCGCTGGGGGCGCTGGCGATTGCGCTGGTCGTCGTGCTGCCGGTGGCGGCGGTGGTCTGGACGGCGCTGACGCCGTCGCAGAACGTCTGGCCGCAGCTGTTGGCCACGACCCTGCCGCGCTACCTGAAAAACACCGCGATCCTGGTGGTTTCGGTGGGCGCGCTGTCGGCGGTCTTCGGCACGCTCAGCGCCTGGCTGGTCACCATGTACCGGTTTCCGGGGTCGCGGTTTTTTGCCTGGGCGCTGCTGCTACCGCTGTCGATCCCGGCCTATGTGGGGGCCTATGCGCTGGTGGATTTCCTGGAATACGCCGGCCCGGTGCAGGCCACGCTGCGCGAGATCTTTGGCTGGCAAACCGCCCGCGACTACTGGTTTTTCGAGATCCGGTCGATGGCGGCGGCGGTGGTGGTGCTGTCGGCGTCGCTGACGCCTTACGTGTTCCTGATGGTGCGCGCGGCGCTGCGCGAACAAAGTGCAGCGACCTACGAGGTGGCCCGCGCCCTGGGCGCCGGCGCGTTTGCGCGGTTCTTTCGCGTCGGCCTGCCGCTGGTGCGCCCGGCGGTGGCCGCGGGCACTGCGATCGTGATGATGGAAACCGTAAGCGACTTTGGCGCGGTGTCGTACTTTTCGGTGCAGACCCTGACCACCGGGATCTTCAGCACCTGGCTCGAGGGCGGCAACCGCGCCGGCGCGGCCCAGATCGCCAGCGTCGTGCTGGTGGCGGTTTTCGTGCTGGTGGCGCTGGAAAAGAAAAGCCGCGGGCAGTCGCGCTTCTACCATCTTTCGCGCCAGCACCGCGCGGTTTCCCCCCCCCGGCTTGCGGGCGCGCGCGGCTGGCTGGCGGCGCTGTTCTGCGCGCTGCCGTTTGCGGTGGGCTTCGTGCTGCCGGTGGGGGTGTTCGTGTCGCATGCCTTCGGCGGCGCCGGAAGCTGGCTCGATCCCGGTCTGCTGCGGGCGCTCGCAAACACGCTGCTGGTCGGCGGGATCGCGGCGGTGGCGACGGTGGCGGGGGCGATCTCCATGGTCTACGGGGTGCGCATGACCGGCCGCAGGCTGCCGGCGCTGCTGCTGCCGCTGACCACCATCGGCTACGCGGCGCCGGGCGCGGTGCTGGCGGTGGGCATCCTGTTTCCGCTGTCGTTCCTGGACCACCGGCTTGCCGACCTGGTCGAGGCGCTCACCGGCCGCAATATCGGCCTGGTGCTGACCGGGTCGGCATTCGCGGTGATCTTTGCCTATTTCGTGCGCTTCTTCGCCATTGCCCAGGGCGCCACCGACAGCGCCTTCGGCCGGGTCTCGCCGTCTCTGGCGATGGCGGCGCGCTCGCTCGGGCAGGGGCCGGGGGGGACGCTGCGCCGGGTCCATTTACCGCTGATCCGGGGCTCGGTGGGCACGGCGCTGCTGCTGGTCTTCGTGGACTGCGTCAAGGAACTCCCGGCGACGCTGCTGCTGCGGCCGTTCAACTTCAACACCCTGTCGACGCGGGTTTACGACAAGGCGTCGCTGGAACAGATCGCCCAGGCGTCGCCGGCGGCGCTGATGGTGATCGGGGTGGGCCTGGTGGCGGTGGTGCTGCTGGTCCGGGGCAACGGCCGCACCTGACGCGCACCGGCCGCGGCCAGCCCCTTGCGCGACGAATGTGAACATCGTAAACGCGTGCCCGAGCCCCTATAGCTCAGCTGGTAGAGCAGCTGATTTGTAATCAGCAGGTCCGCGGTTCGAGTCCGTGTGGGGGCACCATGACCAACGGCCCGTTTGGGTCCGTTTTCCCGCACGGAAATGCCGAACCAATGGACGCCGCGATGTGCAGCGGCGTTCCGGCAAGGCTTGTCGCACGCGACCAATGGGGGGCGCGGGCCGACAGACGCCACTTGCGCCGGATCGAAAACTGTTGCTACCCAATGCGGGTTTGTAACCTGCGGAGCCCCGGGCTTCGCCTTTGACTGCGGGCGGGCGGCCATGGAGACTGCGATTTGTCTGGACAAGGGCTGGATGATCCGGGACGAAACCGGCGACATCCACCTGCCGATCGACTTCCCCGCCGACCTGCACGATGCGCTGCACCGCGCCGGCGTGATCGGCGAGCCGTATCAGGGCCGCAACGAATACGACTGCCGCTGGGTCGGTGAACGCGACTGGGTGGCCAGCCGCTCGGTCGAGCTGGATGGCGAGCCCTGCGATCTGGTCCTGTCAGGGCTCGACACCATCGTTGATGTGCGCATCAACGGCCAGCAGGTCTTGCGCGCCGACAATGCCTTTCGGAGCTGGCGGGTCGATCTGGAAAACGTCGCCCGGCCCGGCGAAAACCGGATCGAGCTGCACCTGCGTTCCCCGGTGCGCGAGGCGGCGCGGCTGCAGCGCCGGCAGCCGTTCTTCGTGCCCTGGTCCACCAACTGCTGCCAGATCCCCAACATCAACATGCTGCGCAAGCAGCAAAGCGATTTCGGCTGGGACTGGGGCATCGCGCTGGCGCCGCTCGGGGTGGCGGGGGGTATCGCCATCGAACCCCGGCGCACGCTGCGCATCGACGATCTGATCGTGACCCAGCGCCATGTGGACGGCGTGGCCGAAGTCACCGTAGAGGCGCTTTTCGCCGCGGCGGCGCCGGGCACGGCGGCGTTTCGGGTGTCGCTCTGCGGCCGGCAGGCGGGCGGTTCGGTCGATCTGGCCACGGACCGGGCGCGGACCTGCCTGCGCCTCGAAAACCCCGAACTGTGGTGGCCGGCGGGGCAGGGGGCGCAGGCGCTGCACGAACTGGTGGTCGAGCTGGGCGACGCACGCCAGACCCGGCGCATCGGGTTGCGCGACATCCGCCTGGTCGTCGAAAACGACGCGGCCGGCAGCAGTTTCGGCTTTCGCGTCAACGGGCGCGACGTGTTCGCCAAGGGGGCGAACTGGGTGCCGGCGGATGCGCTTTTCGGGCGGATCAGCCGCGAGGCGGTGCGCGATCTGCTGCAATCGGCGGTGGATGCCAACATGAACATGATCCGCGTCTGGGGCGGCGGGCGCTATGAGCCGGGCTGGTTCTACGACATCTGCGACGAGATGGGGCTGATGGTCTGGCAGGACTTCATGTTCGCCTGCAACCTTTATCGCTGCGACGACGATTTTTTGCAAAACGTACGGGCCGAGGTGCGCGAAAACGTGGCCCGGCTGAACCATCACGCCTGCCTGGCGCTGTGGTGCGGCGACAACGAGCTGATCGGCGCGCTGGACGAATTCGAGGTCTCGCGCCGCGACCGCGACCGTTACCTGGTGGCCTATGACCGGCTGAACCGGACCATAGAAGCGGCGCTGAAGGAACTGCTGCCGGACGCCTGCTGGTGGCCTTCGTCCCCCAGCCTGGGGCCGTTGAACTTTGGCGACGCCTGGCACAACTGCGACAGCGGCGACATGCATTCCTGGGAGGTCTGGCACGAGGGCAAGGACTTTGACCACTACTACAGCCTTCGGCCGCGGTTCTGTTCCGAATTCGGCTTTCAGTCCTACCCGTCGCCGGCGGTGATCCGCCGCTTTGCCGCGCCCGAAGACATGAACATCGCCTCTCCGGTGATGGAAAGCCATCAGAAGAACGCCGGCGGCAATGCGCGCATCGCCGAAACCATGTTCCGCTATTTCCGCTTTCCCACGGATTTCGAGGATTTCGCCTATGTCAGCCAGATCCAGCAGGGCCTGGCGATCAAGACCGCGGTCAGCCACTGGCGCAGTCTCAAGCCGCATTGCATGGGCACGCTCTACTGGCAGCTGAACGACACCTGGCCCGCCTGCAGCTGGTCCAGCATCGATCACGGCGGCGACTGGAAGCTGCTGCATTACATGGCGCGCGATTTCTTTGCGCCGGTCGCGCTTGGCGTGGTGCCCGAGGACGGGGGCTGGCGGCTGATGGCGGTCAGCGACCGGCCGGATCCGGTGGCGCTGAGGGTCGAGGTTTCGGCGCTCGATCTGGCGGGGGGGATGCGCCCGCTGGGCCGGGCCGAAGCGCGGCTGGACAACCGGGCCGCGATCCGGGCGATGCGCCTGGACGCCGGCGATCTGCGCCCGGGAGAATTGCTGCATTTTCGCTGGCGCGGCGACGACGGCACGCAGATGCACGATGTCTTTGCCCCGAGCCCGTGGAAGGCGCTGGATCTGCAGCCGGCGCGGCTGCGTCAGGCGGTCGAGCGCGACGGCGACGCCTGGCGGATCACGCTGTCCGGCGAGGGGCTGGGGCTGTTCGTGGCGCTGGAGGCGGACCGGCCCGGGCGGTTCGACCGGAACGGGTTTCATGTTCTGCCGGGGCGCGATGAAACGGTGCTGTTTCGTCCGTCGCAGCCCCCCGGCGACGCGCCGCGCTTCGTGCTGCGCGACCTGCATCGCGCCACCTGCGGCTGAGCCGGGCGGGCCGAGTCGCGCCGGTCGCGCCAGATCGCCCCGGGGCGGCAGCGCGGCCTGCACAACGCGCCATTTTCCCCCGCGAACGGCAGCTTTTCCAGCCGGGAGGGCGCGCGCGGTCGCGGTCAAGGCCTTGAAATTTCGCCGATAAATCGTGATAGAAAATTTATTCCAAAAACTCGTAAAATAATTTGCACACGTGTGCAAAGTATGGCTTACTTGACGTCAGACAGCGCATCCACCTGTCAGCCAAGCGACACGACAACCAACGGGAGAAATGACACGATGAAACATTGCAGAAACACATTGGCGGCGCTTGCCGCGACCTCTGCGCTGGCGATCGGCGCCGGGGCCGCGGTCGCCGAGGAAGTCACCATTTCAGTCTGGGCCAACCAGGGCAGTACCGAAAACTACCGTATCGATGCGATCAAACTGGCCGCGACCCTGCTGGAACAGGAATACGCGGTGCGCGGCGAGGAGCTCAAGATCAACATCGAGGGCAAGATCTTTACCTCGTGGTCCGAGTTCAAGCAGGCGGTCACGCTTGCCGGCGAAGCGGGCACCGCGCCCAATATCGTGGTCACCGGCCACGAAGACATCGCCCCCTGGGCGCAGGCCGGGCTGATCGTGCCGATCGAGGATTACGTCGATCTGGACGCCTGGCCGCTCAACGACATCTACCCGAACCTGATCGACATCGCGTCCTTCCAGGGGCAGGTCTGGGGCATCCCGCAAGACACCGAATCGCGCCCGTTCTTCTTCTGGAACGACCACATGAAGGCGATCGGCTACACCGACGCCGACCTGGCCGGGCTGGCCGACAAGGTGCGCGCCGGTGAATACACGCTGAAAAACGTGCTGGAAGACGCCAGGAAGATGCAGGACGCCGGGCTGGTCGAGCCGGGCAAGGGGTTCTGGCCGCGGCCCAGCAAGGGCGGCGACTTCTGGCAGTTCTACATGAGCTATGGCGGCAAGTTCGCCACCGACGACGGCAAGCTTTTGTTCGACCGCCAGGCGATGCGCGACGCCTATCAGTTCTTCGTCGACGCCGTGGACATGGGCGTGACCCGCAAGAACCACATCGGCACGCCGTGGGATCAGTGGCACGGCTCGCTGACCGCCGGCCAGGTCGGCATGTGGCATGGCGGCACCTGGCAATACAGCGAATGGACCGGCAAGTATGGTCTGGATTTCTTCAAGAACGTGACGTTTACGCTGATCCCGTCGGGCGGCGACGACCGCGGCCGGGCCAACACGCTGACGCACCCGCTGGTCTATCTGGTGACCAGGCAGGACAGCGAAGAGGAAATGAGCGTTTCGGCGGAACTGATCTCGATCGCCTCCGAGCCGCGCATCAACGCGCTGCACGCGATCAAGTCGGCCCACCTGGGGATCACGCGTTCCGAAGAAGGCGTGCCGCTTTACGCCGGTGACCGCTGGACGCGCGAAGCCACCTCGGTGCTGCTGCCCTATGCCACCGCGGCCCCGAACAACCCGAACTTCGGTCAGTATTTCGAAGTGATGATGGGCGGGTTGCAGGCGGCCTGGACCGGGCAGAAAACCGTCGATCAGGCGGTTGCCGATGCCGAAACCGAACTGAAGGCGTCTCTGGGCGACAAGATCGTCTTCAAGTAAGCAGGGCCGTGTTCGCCGGCGCTTCCCTAGGGCGCCGGCGGATACGCTGACAGGCCAGGAAGGGAGCGCGGACATGGGCAATTCGAAACATCTCGGCCTGATCCTTCTGGCGCCTGCCGGCATATTCGTTTTTCTGTTCTTCCTGGCGCCGGTGGTTCTGACCGGCGTGTTCGGCTTTACCAACATGAGCACCGCCACCGGCATTTCCGGCGGCGCCTACATGATCACCGACGACACCATGCGCAGCCTCAAGGGCCGCTATGGCGAAGGAGAGCTGGCGCAGAAACTGCTGCAGAACCTGTATGTTGTGGACGAGGCCGGGCTTGAACGCGCGCTTGCCGCCGGCGCCGACAGCGCCGCCATAGAAGAGCTGCGCCGCAAGCACCTGGGCCAGAGCTTTGACAGCCGCCGGGCGCTGGAAAAGGTGATCAAGAAGCTCGACAACCGCCCCGCCAACATCCGCGCGATCAAGAAGATCGCCGCCGAATTCGAACGCTCCGTCGTGAACACCCGCTTTGAAAGCGCCGCCGATCTACTGGCCGCGATCGAAGAATTTGGCATTCCGCTGAGCGACGCGCAAAAGGCCGCGCTGGCCGAGGTCAGCTATACCGGCTGGGTGTTCACCACCCAGAACTTCAAGACCATGGTCGAACTGCCCGACACCTGGCGCACCATGGCCAACACGCTGTTTTACGTCTTTACCACCTTGATCCTGTTCAACACCGGGTTCGCGCTGGTGCTGTCGATCGCCACCCACTACATGGCCGAAGCGCCCGCCGGGTTCTTCCGCTCGATGTGGCTCTTGCCGCGGATCACCCCGCCGGTGCTTTACGTGCTGATGTGGAAATGGCTGGCCTGGGACAACGGCTTTCTCGACAAGCTGCTGGTGCCGCTGGGTTTTCATGCGCGCAACTGGCTGCTGGACACGCCCACCAACGCCTGGGTCTTCGTGATCCTGATCAACGGCATCGTCGGCGCCTCGATGGGGATGCTGATCTTTTCCTCGGCGATCAAGGCGATCCCCAAGCCGCTGTTTTACGCTTCCGAAGTCGATGGCGCCGGGCGCTGGCAGCAGATCCGCCACATCATCCTGCCGCAGCTGCGCTGGCCGATCCTGTTCATCACCAGCTACCAGACGCTGTCGCTGCTGACCTCGTTCGAATACATCCTGCTGTCCACCGACGGCGGCCCCGGCGGCGCGACCGAGGTCTGGGCGCTTTCCACCTACATGAAGGCGCTCAACAACTACGGCGGCGCGCTGCAATACGGCTATGGCGCGGCGCTGTCGCTGGTGCTGGTGGTGATCGGGGTGACGCTGTCGCTGATCTACCTGCGGCTGTTCAACTTCAACACCCTCACCGAATCCCCGAAGATCGAGCAATAGGAGCGCCGCGATGAGTGGAAATTACCGCAAATGGCCGATGATCGCGTTCCTCGGGGTGCTGACGGCGCCGCTGATCCTGATGTATGTGTTCCTGTTCGTGGATACCGTCACCAATACAGCGCCCGGCTCGCTCATCCCCAACGAATTCACGCTGGAACACTGGCGCTTCCTGCGCGAGAACCTGCCGGGGCGGCCCTCGATCTGGGTCGCCACCTGGAACACCTTTCTGTTCGCCACACTCACGACCGTTGTCGTGCTGGTGGTCTCGTCGGCTGCGGGCTATTCCCTCTCGCGGCTGCGGCTGCCGGCACGATCCTTTTTCCTGGGCGGCATCCTGGTGCTGCACGCCTTTCCCACGGTGACGCTGCTGATCGCGATTTTCCTGATCCTGCAGATGCTGGGGCTCTACAACACGCTGATCGGGGTGATCCTGGTCAAGATCTCGCTGGAACTGCCGTTCGGCATCTGGATCATGAAGGGGTTTTACGACACCGTGCCCTGGGAAATCGAGATGGCCGGCATTCAGGACGGGGCCAGCCGGTTCCAGGTCTGGACCATGCTGGTGCTGCCGCAGGTCAAGCCCGCGATCCTGGCGCTGGGGATCATTTCCTTTCTGGCGGGCTGGTCGGAATTCATCCTGCCGCTGGTGCTGGCGCCGGGCAATGATGTGCAGGTGCTGTCGGTCTACCTGGCGGCGCTGATCCAGGACGACAACAATTTCGACATGAACCTGTTCAAGTCGGTGGGCGTTTTCTACGTGATGCCGGTCATTGTCCTGTTCGTCTTCTTCCAGAACAAACTGATGAACATCTACAGCGGAGGCACCAAGGGATAATGCGTATCCTGCTTGACAATTTCACCAAGAAATTCGGCGATCTGACGGTCATCGACCAGATGAACCTCGAGATCCGCGATGGCGAAATGCTGGCGCTTCTGGGGGGCTCGGGCTGCGGCAAGTCGACGACGCTGTTTTCGATCTGCGGCATTCACAAGATCAACGGCGGGCGCATCCTGTTTGGCGACCGCGACGTGACCAACACCACGTCGCAGGAACGCAAGGTCGGCGTGGTGTTCCAGTCGTTCGCGCTTTACCCGCACATGACGGTGGAAAAGAACATCGGTTTTCCGCTCAAGCTGCGCAAGGACAGCCGGGCCGAGATCGCGCGCAAGGTGGCCGAAATCGCCGAGATGGTGCATATCACCGAGCTGCTTCAGCGCCGCCCCGGCGAACTTTCCGGCGGCCAGCAACAGCGCGTGGCGCTGGCGCGCGCGCTGATCCGGCGTCCCGACGTGCTGCTGCTGGACGAACCTCTTGCCAACCTGGACGCGGCGCTGCGCCTGGAAATGCGCTCGGAAATCCGGCGCATCCAGCGTGAAACCGGGATCACCGCGGTGCTGGTCACCCACGACCAGGTCGAAGCCATGAGCATGGCCGACCGGATCGCGATCATGGATGCGGGCAAGATCCTGCAGGTGGCCGAGCCCAGGGAAATGTATGAAAACCCGGTGTCGGATTACGTCGCCGGCTTTCTGGGCAGCCCGCCGATTTCCTTTCTGAAGGGTAAGATCGAGGGCGGCGATTTCGTCGAGGCCAGCACCGGCACGAAAATCCCGGTGGCCGCGCGCGTCGCCGCCTCGCACGCCGGCCAAGCGGTGCGCATCGGCGTGCGCCCCGAACATTTCCAGCCCGGCGGCAAGGCCCCGATCGCCGGCCGGGTGTCCTTTATCGAGGTGCAGGGCCGCGAAACGCTTTACGATGTCTCGTTGCCGGACGGGACGGTCCTCCGCTCGATCCAGGGCGGCGACCAGCAGGCGCGGATCGGCGATGAGGTCACCTGGGGGATCAACGCCGACCGGATCCTGGTGTTCGACGAACAGGGATGGAAGATTTGACCCTGACGCGCGAATGGCTGGCGCGGTTCGGGTGGCCGGACACGCTGCGCACCGGGCATCCGCTGGCGATCGCCCACCGCGGGGCGCGGGCCTATGCCCCTGAAAACACGGAAAAAGCCTTTCGCATCGCGGCGGATCTGTGCGCCGAGATGTGGGAACTTGACGTATTCCTGTCGGCCGACGGGGTTTGCGTGGTGTCGCATGACGCCAACCTTGCGCAGACCGCGGGCCGCGACATGGAGATCGCCGACCACCGGTGGCGCGACCTGTCGGCGGTGGCGCTGCCCGAAGGCCAACGGCTGTTGCGGCTCGAAGACGCGATTGCGCTGGCGCGCGAATGCGGCTGCGGGCTGTATGTGGAAATCAAGGGCGAAGGCGCTGCGCGCGCCGCCTGGAAGGTGCTCGAGGCCGCGGATTTCCGTTTTGCCTGCATCGGCTCTTTCGTGGTCGACTGGATCGCCGATCTGCGCGCCGCGGGCTGCGACTGGCCGCTGTCGGTGCTGGTGCCCCAGCATGCCGATCCGCTGGACTGGGCCGGTGCGGCGGACCCGGACATCGTGCATATCTGCTGGCGCAACACCGGCGACAGCCCGCAGCATCTGCTGACCGACGATCTGCTGGACCGGCTGTCCGGCCGGCAGGTGGTGCTGTGGGATGAAGACCGCCCCGAAACCGTGGATGCGCTGTTGTCCAAGCCGGTGATGGGGATCTGTTCGGACCGGCCCGAGATGCTCAAACCCTACCGGCCGGACCCGGTCCGCCCGGTCGCCATCGTGTGCCACCGCGGGGCCAACGACCTGGCGCCGGAAAACACGCTTGAGGCGGCGCGCATCTGCCTGGACCAGAAGTTTCAGTATGTGGAACTGGACGTGCGCACCACTTCGGACGGCGAACTGGTGGTGATGCACGATCCGGGGCTTGAACGCACCACCGACGGTAGCGGGCTGGTGATCGACGCCGACCTGGGGCTGGTGCGCGGCCTGAACGCCGGCGGCTGGTTCCGCGAGGGATCGCGCCAACATTCGGTGCCGACGCTGGACGAATACCTGGAACTGGTGCGCGGGCGCGCCGGGCTTTACGTCGAGGTCAAGCACGCCGACGGCCAGCAGCTGCTGGACACGATCCGCGCCCATGACATGCTGGACGACTGTTTTTTCTGGAGCTTCGACACCGACCTGCTGCGCTGGATGCGGCGTCAGTCGGCGGACATCATCTTGATGGCGACGCGCTGGAAATACGATTCACTCGCGCAGACCGTGGCCGATTACGGCGCCCAGATCGTCGAATTCGACGCGACCAGGGATGACCTGTCCGAGATCGGCCAATGCGCCGGGCTGGGGGTGCGCTCGATGCTGTTCAGCGTGGCCACCGGCTGGGAAGACATGGCCGCCTGCCTTGCGCACGCGCCGGACATGGTGAACCTGGATCAGCCGGGAAAATTCAAGATTGTTGCGTCTTACCCCTTGGTGCGCAGGCATTTTCGCGCCATGTTGCGTGGCAATGAACAAGATCAGACCTGATACGACACCGGTCACCGCGCTGGACGTTGCGCGCCTGGCCAATGTTTCGCGCTCGGCCGTGTCGCGCAGCTTCACCCCCGGCGCCAGCGTTTCCGAAAAGACCCGGCAAAAGGTCTACAAGGCGGCGCAGGAACTGGGCTACCGCGTCAACATGGTGGCGCGCTGGCTGAACAAGCAGCGCACCGATATTGTCGGGATGATTGCGTCGCGGATGGATAACCCCTATCGCGCCAAGCAGATCGACGCGCTGGCCAAGCGGCTGGTGCGCGAAGGTTTCCGCCCGATGCTGCTGATGATCGACGAAGACAACAGCGTCGAGGAACTGCTGTCGACGCTGCTGAACTACCGGGTGTCGGGGGTGGTCATCACCTCGGACGCGCCGCCGGTCGAGATCTGCAACGAATGCGCCCGGATGCGGGTGCCGCTGGCGCTGGTCGACCGGGCCGACGACCTGCCGTTCGTCGATCGCGTCAACGGCAATGACCGGGCCGGCGGGCGGATGGCGGCGCGCGCGCTGCTCGAGGCCGGGCGCGAAAGCTTTGTCGCCGTGCGCCAGGAAACGCTGGGCTATTCGGGGCAGGTGCGCCTGTCGGCCTTTGCCGAATGCATCGCCGAAGCCGGCCACGAAACCCGCTTCGTGACGGTCGGCGAAAACGAATACGAAGCGGGCGCCGAAGCGGCTGCTTCGGTCGCGGCGATGGCGGGCGGACGGCCGGGGGTGTTCTGCCCGTCGGATTCGGTCGCGCTGGGGCTTCTGGACCATCTCAAGCACCGGCACGGGGTGGATATTCCGGGGGATGTGGGGGTGGTCGGCTATGACGACGTTCCGCAGGCCAGCTGGGCATTCGCCGACCTGACCACGGTGCGACAGTCGGTGGACGAATTCGCCCGCGCCACCGTGGACCTGCTCAAGGACCGCGCGCAGAACCCCGAACTGGCCCCGCGTCTGCGCATCATCGACGTGTCGCTGGTGCAGCGCGGGTCGGCCTGATTGCGGCGCAGGGGGGCGAAATCTTTCAAAGATTTCGCGCCGTTTTCTTTGAAAGAAAACGGTTTTGCCCTCAGGACATCGGCGCCAGCCGGGCGCGCACCGCCGCCGGCGCGGCCCCAAGGATGAACGCGCCAAGCGCGTCGCGCGCCGCCAGCACCGGCCCCGGGGCGGCCAGGAACTCGCTCAGCGGCGGCATGTGCAGGGTGCAGCCGGCTTCGCGGGCGATCAGTGCGCCGGCCAGCGCGTCCCAGGCGTTCAGCGAAGCCTCGTAATAGGCATCGGCCGCGCCCTGGGCGACGCGCACCAGCCCCAGCGCCGCCGAGCCGAAGCGCCGGTGATCGGCGCCTGTTCCCTGCAGCGCTTCGAGCATCGCCAGATAGTCCGAAAACGCCGTGCGGTTCGACCGCCCCAGGATCGCCAGCGATTGCTCAAGCTGGGTGTCCGGACCGGGGGGCAGGGGCGCGGCATCGGCCCAGGCGCCCTGGCCTTCGATCGCCCAGTAGACAATGTCGAAAGGCGCGTCATAGACCACCCCGATCCGCACCCGCCCCTGCGCGACAAAGGCCAGCGACACGCACCATTCGGGCAGGGCGCGCATGAAGTTCGCGGTGCCGTCGATCGGGTCCACCACCCAGAGCGCCCCGGCGTCGGTCTGCCCGCCGGTTTCCTCGCCGAAAAACCCGTCCTGGGGAAAGCGCGCCGCCAGATCCCGGCGCAGCTGCGCTTCCGCCGCCTTGTCGGCCGCGGTCACGAAATCCTGCGGCCCCTTGAGCTGGGTGGCCAGCGCGCCCCTTACGCCCGGTTCGAGCGCCGCCATGGCCTGTTTGCCGACCCGGCGGGCCAGGGTCCGGGCAAATTCGGCGCGTTCGCGCAATGCGGTGGGGGGGGGGTCCTCGGCCAAGTCAGATCTCCGTCGCAGGTCCGGCAGGTGTGGCCGGGGGAATTTTGCACACGTGTGCAGCCGGGTGATTGATACAGCCGCTAGCGCCTCCGGGCAAGCGGGATTGGTCGGGCAGAGCGATGATTCGGAGGACGCGGCGGGGGCCTGCGCGATGCGGGGAAATCTGACCGGTGGGTTTGGGGCTTTGGCCGCACGCGCCCGAACACGCGCCGCGGGTCCTGGAAGAATGGGCGAAAGAAAAAGGCCCCGGGCCAAGGCCCGGCTGACAAAAACGACAGAGCTTCTGGCGGCTTTGGGAAAAGTGGCAGCCCGTAGGGGAATCGAACCCCTCTTTCCAGGTTGAAAACCTGGCGTCCTAACCGATAGACGAACGGGCCACGCTTGGCGTGCGCCGGTTTCTAGGCAAAGCCTTGTTAAAGGGCAAGAGGAAACTTTGCCTGCATGGGCGATTAATTTCCGGCCGCGGCGGCATCCTCCAGGCGCAGCTGCACCCGGCTGTTGCCGCGCCAGGTGTTGACCTCGAGCCGGCCGGCTAGGTGAAACCGCCGGCCGCCGTGCTGTTCCAGCGCATCCCCCAGCGGACCGTCGAAAGCGCCAAAGGAAATCGCGTCGATCGCCGGGCCGGCGCCATCGCTGAAGGCAACCTTGAGATGGTTCTCACCGACC
This sequence comes from Alphaproteobacteria bacterium, assembly GCA_024277955.1. Taxonomy (GTDB): domain Bacteria; phylum Pseudomonadota; class Alphaproteobacteria; order Rhodobacterales; family Rhodobacteraceae; genus JAJRUE01. The sequence goes on from JAJRUE010000157.1 coordinate 17,972, forward strand.
CGCTTTGCAAAGCGGATCTGCTGGTCGGCAAAGGCGAAACGCGGGGCCGGGGCGCCGGCGCCGAACGGCCCCGCCGCTTCGAGGCTTTCGATCAGCTCGAGCGTGGCGGCGCCGGTCATCAAGAGCCCGTCAA
>JAJRUE010000158.1 GCA_024277955.1 Alphaproteobacteria bacterium
ACCGGCAGGCGGCCGGTCCAGTTGGGCACCGCCGTCAGCAGAAAGCCCGCAATCGCCGCCGAGCTGTAGCCGAACAGCATTTCGTGGATGTGCCAGTCCAGCGACGGCATCGCCGCCGGCTCGAGCCCGCCGCCCGCCAGCAGCAGCAGCCAGTTGCCGATCGCCAGCGCCGCGAAAAGCCCGGCAAACAGGAAGAACGGCCGAAAGCCGTAGGACAGGATCAGCGGGCCGTTCCAGGCCCTTTGGGCGCGGCCTCCGCCGCCGGTCTTGTGTCTGTTTTCGCCCATGGTTCCAGCCTTTCGCGTTTTGTCTGGATTGCACCTGTGCCCGGCCCGTCGCGCGCGCAAGATCAGCGCGGCGCGGCGCTTGGTCGCGGCCCCCGAAAAAGATCGGCGAAGCGCTCGCGCAGCTGGTTTTTCTGCACCTTACCCATGGTGTTGCGCGGCAGTTCGTCCACGAAGACCACCCGCTTGGGGCGTTTGAACGGTGCCAGCCGGTCGGCAAGCGCGGTACCGATGGCGGCTTCGTCGAGCGGCTGTCGGTCGTCTGGCTGGGTGGCGCCGGATTGGGTGGCGGATTGGGTGGCGGGCGCGCGCGCCACCACGGCCACCACCGCTTCGCCAAAGTCCGGGTGCGCCACTCCTATCACCGCCGATTCGGCGACGCCGGGCAGTTGATCGATCTCGGTCTCGACCTCTTTCGGGTAGACGTTCAGCCCGCCCGAGATCACCAGGTCGCGGGCGCGCCCGACGATGCTCACGCGCCCGGTTTCGTCCATCACCGCCATGTCGCCGGTGATGAACCAGCCGTCGTCGCGGTGCTCGGCGGCGGTCTTTTCGGGCATCTGCCAGTAGCCGGCAAAGACGTTCGGGCCGGTGATTTCCAGCACCCCCACCGTGCCCGGCGGCACCGGCCGGCCGGCCTCGTCCGCGATGCGCAGCCGCACCGAGGGCAGCGCAAACCCCACCGTGCCGGCGACGCGCGCGCCCGCGTAGGGGTTCGAGGTGATCATCCCGGCTTCGCTCATGCCGTAGCGTTCGAGGATGGTATGCCCGGTGCGCGCCCGAAACCGGGTGTGGGTTTCGGCCAGCAGCGGCGCCGAGCCGGAAATGAACAGCCGCATCCCGGCGCAGGTTTCGCGGCTGAAATCGTCGCGCTCGAGCAGCCGGGTGTAAAAGGTGGGCACCCCCATCATCACCGTGGCTTCGGGCAGGCGGGCGATGACCTGGGCGGCGTCGAAACGGTCAAGAAAGATCACACGCGAGGCGTTCAGCATCGCGCAATGCAGCGCCACGAACAGCCCGTGCACGTGAAAGATCGGCAGCGCGTGCAACAGCACATCGCCCGGCTCCCAGTGCCATATTTCGTGCAATTCCAAGGCGTTGACCGCAAGATTGGCGTGGGTCAGCATGGCCCCCTTGGACCGCCCCGTGGTGCCCGAAGTATAGACGATCGCGGCCAGGTCGTCGCCGGCGCAGCGGGCGATTTCCCACCTGGGGGGCGCGGCATCGGCGGCCTGCACCAGGGTGCCGGCGCCATCCGCGCCCAGCGTCAGCAGCCGGGTGTCGGCCGGAGCGCTGGCGGCCAGTTCGCCTTCGCGCGCCGGGTCGCACACCAGCACGCGCGGGCTGGCATCGGCCAGGAAATAGCCGACCTCGGCGGCGGTATAGGCCGGGTTGAGCGGCACGAACACCGCCCCCAGCCGCAGGCAGGCCAGGTAGAGCGTCACCGCCTCGGGCGACTTGGCCACCTGCACCACGACGCGCGCGCCCTTGCCGACGCCGGCTTCGGCCAGCACCGCGGCGATGCGCGCACCGGCCTCGTCCGCGTCGCGGTAGCCTAGCGTGCCGCGCGCGTGGTCGAGGAACGCAGCGTTTTCATCCGCCGGAAAGCGGCTGTGCAGCAGCTGATACAGGTTGTCGTTCGTCATTGCTTTTCCCGGTCTGTTGCGGTGGGTGGCGGGGCGGCGGGCGGCAGGTGCAGGCGGATCACGTTGACGGCGGCGTAGTCGCGCCCGCCGCGCGGCAGGATCACCGGGGCGAGCGCGCGCGCCTGTGGATCGATGGCGCGGGCGCGTTCCAGCAGCCCCGGCAGGGCGGCGCGCGCGCGCGCGATGGTGTCGGGCGCCAGCAGCAGCGCGGTGCCGCCCCGGCGGTTGGCGCGCATGAAGGCGAAGTGATGCGGGTTGCCCCAAAGCACGCGCATCGGCAGCCGCCCGGCGAAAGCCAGCGACATGGCCCCGGCCTCGATCCAGTCGCGGCTGGCGAGCAGTTCGACCCCCTCAAGGTCGCCGCGCGCCGCCAGCGCCGGGGCAAGGCCGCGGTAGTCGAAGGCGTTGGTGGTGCGGTCCCAGGCCGGCGGGGTGGCGGCCAGCCGGGTGAGCAGGCCGGTGTTCAGGTGCACGACCGCCAGCAGCAGCAGCGCCCAGGTCAGCGCGCCGGCCCCGGCGCGCCAACGCAGGGCCCGGCGGCGGCGCGCCGGCGGGGCGGCGGCCAGCCAGACCCCGGCCAGCGGCATCGCGAACTGCCAGCCAAGCATCGTCCAGTGAGGAAAGCTCTCGGCGCTGAACAGATACAGCAGGTTGAACACCGCCACCGGCCCCAGCGCCACCGCCGCGACCAGCCCCTGCGCCGCGTCGCGCGACCGGAACGCGGCGCGCATCGCCACCAGCCCCAGCACCAGCACCGGCGGCGTCAGATACAGCGCCTGGCCCGCCGCCATCCGGGCGAAATTGGCCAGCTGCAGCCCGTCGCCGGTGCGCCCTCCGTGAAAGACGAAGGACGCCCAGCCGGTCTGGGCGTTCCACCACAAGACCGGCGCCAGCCCCACAAGACCCAGCGCCGAGGCGGCGTAGGGCCCTGGGGTTGCGAACCAGCGCCGCCCGCCCGGCGTCGCCACCGCAAAGGCCAGCACCGACAGCGGGATCAGCCCGGCCTGGTATTTCGACGCCAGCCCCAGCGCCAGGGCAAGCCCCACCACCAGCCACTGCCCCAGGGTGGCGCCGCGCCCCGCCTGGACGATGCGCACCAGCCCCCAGACCGCAAGCGCGGCCGCCGGGGCCAGCGGCCCGTCGGGCAGGATGAACACCCCCGCCAGCGCAAAGGCCGGGGCAAAGCCGAAAAGCGCCAGCGCATAAAGCCCCGCGCGCCGGCCCGCCAGCGCCTGCGCGATCAGGTAGATCAGCCAGGTGGCCAGCGCTCCGAACAGCAGGTCCGGCAGTCGCAGGATCAGCGGCCACTCCAGCCCGGTCAGCCGCGCCGCCGCCACCGGTGCCCAGAACCCCAGCGGCGGGTGATCGAAAAACGACCAGGAAAATTCGCGCGCGATGGCGACGGCATAGGCTTCGTCCACGCCCAGCGGCGTGTAGATCGCCATCGCCAGCCGCAGCGCCACGCCCAGCCCCAGCAAGGCCCAGAGCCGCCGGCGCTGGTCCGCGCCCAGGGGTGCGTCTGTTGCTGCGTGGTCCATGCCCTGCCCCGTCGGCGCCGCCTGGAGCGCCCGAAAATGCTGCTGGCCCGTCTTGGCATTAATCTGACGGGTTGGAAAGATCCGCCCCGCGCCCTATAAGCCCGGCCAACGCCAATCAAACCGGGTCCGCAAGATGCGCAAAGCCTCGATCGAACGCAAGACCGCCGAAACCTCCATTTCCGTCGAGATCGATCTGGACGGCACCGGCGCCTATGACAACCGGACCGGCGTCGGTTTTTTCGATCACATGCTGGACCAGCTGGCGCGGCATGCGCTGATCGACATGAAGGTGCGCGCAAGCGGCGACTATCACATCGACGACCACCACACGGTCGAAGACACCGGCATCGCGCTGGGCCAGGCGCTGGCCGCGGCGCTGGGCGACAAGCGCGGCATCACCCGCTATGGCGAATGCCGGCTGCCGATGGACGACGCGCAGGTGGCCTGCGCGCTGGACCTGTCGGGGCGGCCCTATCTGGTGTGGAACATCGACATGCCGGCGGCCAAGATCGGCACATTCGACAGCGAACTGGTGCGCGAATTCTTCCAGGCGTTTTCCACCCACGGAGGCATCACGCTGCACCTGGACGGGCTGCACGGGATCAATGCGCACCACGTGGCCGAGGCGGCCTTCAAGGCCTGCGCGCGCGCCCTGCGCATGGCGGTAGAGGCCGACCCGCGCAAGGGCGACGCCATTCCCTCGACCAAGGGGGCGCTCTAGTGCTCACCGTTCTGGTGGACTACGACAGCGGCAATCTGCACTCGGCCGAAAAGGCGTTTCAGCGGATGGCGGCTGACGCGGACGCGGGCGAGGTGCTGGTGTCCTCGCGCCCCGAAGACGTGGCGCGCGCCGACAGGGTCGTGCTGCCGGGCGACGGGGCATTCCCGGCCTGCAAGGCGCAGCTGGCCGAACATACCGGCCTGTTCGAGGCGATCGAAGACGCGGTGCAGCGGCGCGCGCGCCCCTTCCTGGGGATCTGCGTGGGCATGCAGATGCTGGCGACGCGCAGCCGCGAATACACCGACACCGAGGGCTTTGGCTGGATCGCCGGCGAAGTGGTGGCGATCACCCCGGCGGACCCGGCGCTGAAAGTGCCGCACATGGGCTGGAACGACCTGGTGATCGACCACCCGCACCCGGTGCTGGACGGGCTGAAAACCGGCGACCACGCCTATTTCGTGCATTCCTACCAGATGCGGGTGCAGGACCGGACGGACCTTCTGGCGCATTGCGACTACGGCGGGCCGGTGACCGCGATCGTCGGGCGCGACACGATGATCGGCACCCAGTTCCACCCGGAAAAAAGCCAGGCCGCGGGGCTGCGCCTGATCGCCAACTTCCTGCGCTGGACACCCTGAGGCGGCGGCAAAGGGGGCTGTCTGCCCCCTCTTGGCCATGCGGCCAATTCACCCCCGAGGATATTTTCGAAAAAAGAAGAAGATCAGACCCATCGGGCCATGGCTTCTTCTTTGCCGAAAAACTCCCGCCGGAGGCGCCGCCGGGCCAGCCATGGCCCGGCTCGAAAATGAACTTGCAGCCGTCAGGCTGCGCCGCCTGGCAAGTATTACTGGACGCGCGTCCAGGTCTGCTTCTTGCAGATCACCAGGGCGACGCAGCCACGCACGAACAGCTTGTTGCCGGAAAGCTGCATCTTGGAACTGAAGACCCGGTCTTTCGACGGCTGCCAGATCTTGCCGTCGCCGTATTTCCCGTTGCCCTTGGGCACCATGTCCCAGACCAGGTTGCGACCGATGTTTTCGGACTTGTATTCGCCGTCGCTGTTGAAGGTGCGCGAAATCACGCCGCACAGCTTGTCGCCACACGGGGCGAAGGTGACATAGGCATAGGCGCCATCGTCAACCTGGGTTTTCCAGACGCCTTCGACCGGGTCGGCAAGCGCTGCGCCGGCGAACCCCATCACGAATGCTATGGCCATGAACAGTTTTTTCATTGTTTTCCTCCCTGAGAGATGGCCCGACTATGCCTTGACGCGGCGATTTCGGGCAAGCCTGACGTTGGGTCGGCGCAGCCTTTGCAATTTGGCGCGCATTCTGCCAAAGACGCGCTGACGCAAATTGGAACCTGCCCGACCATGATACTTTACCCCGCCATCGATCTGAAAGACGGCCAGTGCGTGCGCCTCTACAAGGGCGACATGGCGCGCGCCACGGTATTCGGCGACGACCCCGCCGCTCAGGCCCGCGCCTTTGAACGCGCCGGCTGCGCCTGGCTGCATCTCGTCGATCTGAACGGCGCCTTTGCGGGCGCGCCGGTCAACGCCGCCGCGGTCGAAGCGATCCTGCGCGAAACCTCGGTGCCCGCGCAGCTGGGCGGCGGCATTCGCGATATGGCGACGATCGAACGCTGGCTGGACAAGGGGCTGGCCCGGGTCATCCTGGGCACCGTGGCGGTGGAAGACCCCGACCTCGTGCGCGAAGCGGCGCGGGCCTTTCCCGGCCAGGTCGCGGTGGGCATCGATGCGCGCGGCGGCCGGGTCGCCACCAAGGGCTGGGCCGAGGAAACCGACGTGATGGTCACCGACCTGGCGCGCTCGTTCGAGGATGCCGGGGTGGCCGCGATCATCTACACCGACATCAACCGCGACGGCGCCATGCAAGGCCCCAACATCGCCGCCACCGCCACGCTGGCCAATGCCGTCACCATCCCGGTGATCGCCTCGGGCGGAGTGTCCTCGCTCGACGACCTGCGGGCGCTGAAGAACTGCGGCGCGCCGCTCGATGGCGCGATCTCGGGGCGCGCGCTCTACGACGGCGCCATCGAGCTTGCCGAAGCGCTCGCCGTGCTGGAGGGCTGAGATGCTGAAAACCCGCATCATCCCCTGCCTGGA
>JAJRUE010000159.1 GCA_024277955.1 Alphaproteobacteria bacterium
AGTTTCTTCTGCCCCGGCCCGCCGATTTCGCGCAGCATGATGTGGCGGGCGTAGCGTTCAAGTTCGGTGCTCTGGAAACTGGCCACCTTGTTCCCCTTTTCGTCCTGCGGGCGGGCCGGCCCTGCCCGCGCCCTGAGCGCGGCAATGGCTCCGGCATACAGCGCGACCGCCGCCGCCAGCGCGCCGATCAGCGCCCAGCCCCCCAGGCTGACGCCCAACCCCTCGCGCAGCCCGCTGCCCGGCGGCAAAACCGCCAGCGCCAGCAGCACCGCCAGGTAGATCAGCGCCACCATCGCCAGGCGCAGCCGCACCGGCATGTGCATCCAAGCGCCAAGCCCCCACAGCCCCGCCATCGCCAGCAGCACCCATCCCATCAGCCCTGCCCCATCATGCCGGGTCCATCAACCCTGCCCGGTCGAGCCGAAGCCGCCGTCACCGCGCGCGGTTTCGCTGATCGAGCCGGCCAGCTCGAAGCCCGCCTGCACCACCGGCGCCACCACCATCTGGGCGATGCGCTCGCCATGGCGGATGCGGTAGGGTTCTGTGCCCAGGTTCACCAGCAGCACCCCCACCGGACCGCGGTAATCGCTGTCGATGGTGCCCGGCGCATTGGCCACCGTCACCCCATGCTTGAAGGCCAGCCCCGAGCGCGGACGGATCTGCGCCTCGAACCCTGGCGCGATTTCCATGCGGAACCCGGTGGGAAAGATGCAGCGGTCCATCGGCTGCAACGCGTAGCCTTCGTCGCGCACCTCGGGCGGAAAGTTCACCCGCAGATCGGCCCCCGCTGCGCCGGCGGTTTCGTAGCTTGGCAACGGCTGGCTTTCATCCGCCCAGTGATCCCAGATCAGCCTGACTACCGGTTTCATGCACCACCCTTCATCTTCTTCTGTCCGAAAATATCCCCGCCGGAGGCATCTGCCCTATCCACCGTCGCTACCCTCCAGGTGGCGGGCGATGGCCTCGGCCAGCCGGGCCGCGACAGCCTCCTTGGCCATGCGCGGCCAGCTTTCCTCGCCGGTGCCGGTGATCAGCGTCACCGTGTTTTCCGCCCCGCCCATGATCCCGGTTTCCGGCGACACGTCATTGGCCAGGATCCAGTCGCAGCCCTTGCGTTTCAGCTTGGCGCGGGCGTTTTCCAGCACGTCGTCGGTTTCGGCGGCAAAGCCCACCACCAGCGCCGGGCGGTCGGCGCCCATCTGCGCCACCTGCGCCAGGATATCCGGGTTTTCCGCCAGCTCGATCGCCGGCAGGTCGCCGGTCGCGGTTTTCTTGATCTTGCCCGTCGCCGCCGAGACCACGCGCCAGTCGGCCACCGCCGCCGCAAACACCGCCGCATCCGCCGGCAGGGCGGCGTGCACCGCTTCCAGCATCTGGGCCGCGGTTTCCACCGGCACCACCGTGACGCCGGCGGGCGGGGGCACCGTGGCCGGGCCGGTGATGAAGCTGACCCGGGCGCCAAGTGCCGCCAGCGCGCGGGCGATCGCCGCGCCCTGCGCCCCGGACGACCGGTTGGCGATGTAGCGCACCGGGTCGATCGGCTCGTGTGTCGGGCCCGAAGTCACGATCACGTGGCGTCCGGCCAGCGGCCCGCCGGCCAGCGCCGCTTCCACCGCCGCGACGATGTCGAGCGGTTCGGACATGCGTCCGGGGCCGTATTCTCCGCAGGCCATGGCGCCCTCGGCTGGGCCGCTGAACAGCACACCGTCGCGTGCAAGGGTTTCGACGTTGCGCCGGGTCGCCGGGTGCTGCCACATGCGCACGTTCATCGCCGGGGCGACCAGCACCCGCTTGTCGGTGGCCAGAAGCAGCGTCGAGGCCAGGTCGTTGGCCAGCCCGTTGGCCATTTTCGCCAGCAAATCGGCGGTGGCCGGGGCGACGACGATCAGGTCGGCGGCGCGCGACAGTTCGATATGGCCCATTTCGCTTTCGTCGTTCAGGTCGAAAAGCTCTTGAAAGACCTTTTCGCCCGCCAGCGCCGCGACGCTGAGCGGGGTGACGAACTCGGCGCCGGCGCGGGTCAGCACCGAGGTCACTGAAGCGCCGCGTTCGCGCAGCCGCCGGATCAGGTCCAGCGCCTTGAACGCGGCGATGCCGCCGCCGATGATCAGGGTGATGCGTTTGCCCGTCAGCATGGGGGCCCTTTCTCGAAGTGCCGGGGAACTCTAGGCGGGGGGGGCGGGAAACTCAACCGCAGGAACTGCGGGCGGGGAAAATGCGCGCGACGGTCCGTGGGCGCGGGATTTTCCGGCGCGCAGGGTTTTCAAGCGCGCCGCCAGCGGCTACCCCTTGGGCAGGCGGTTCAGGCCAAAGATCCACTCCCGGCGGGGCAAGCGATGTTTCCCAAGTTGACACTCATTCTCGGCGGCGCCAGTTCCGGCAAGTCGGCCTGGGCCGAAGGGTTCGTGGACCTGGCGGGCAAGCCTCCGGTCTATCTGGCGACGGCGCGGGCGCTGGATGGCGAGATGCGCGCCAAGATCGACCGGCACCGGCAATCGCGCGGCGAGGATTGGCGCACCGTGGAAGAGCCGCTGGATGCGGTGCGCGCGCTTTTTGACGTGACCGGCGAAGAAACCGTCCTGTTCGACTGCGCGACCCTGTGGCTGACCAATCATCTGCTGGAGGGCAGCGACCTCGAGGCTGAATGCGACGCCCTGATCGACGCGCTGCGCCGCTGCGCGCCCAATGTGGTGGTGGTATCGAACGAGGTCGGCCACGGGATCGTGCCCGAGGCGGCGCTGTCGCGGCGGTTTCGCGACGCCCAGGGGGTGCTGAACACCCAGCTGGCCGCCGCCGCCGATCTGGTGATCTTCATCACCGCCGGCCTGCCGATGGTGCTCAAGGGGCGCCTGCCCGAGCTGCCGGCGTGATGCGCTGGTGGTGGGTGCGCCACGGGCCGACCCATGAAAAGGCCTTTGTCGGCTGGCGCGACGTGCCGGCGGACCTGTCCGACCGCGCCGCGGTCGACCGGCTGGCGGCGGCGTTGCCACGGGATGCGCTGGTGGTGTCGTCGGACCTGCGGCGCGCGGTGGCGACGGCGGATGCGATCCAGGGCGCGCGCCCGCGCCTGCCCGATGCGGAAGCGCTGCGCGAATTCGACTTTGGCGCCTGGGACGGGCTGGGGTTCGAAACGGTTGCGGCGCGCGATCCGGAGCTTTCGCGCGCCTTCTGGGAACGGCCCGGCGACATCGCCCCGCCGGGGGGCGAAAGCTGGAACGCGGTGGCGGCGCGGGTAAACGGGTTTGTCGAGACGCTGTCGCGCGAAGCCGGCGGGCGCGACGTGATCGCGGTGGCGCATCTTGGGGTGATCATGACCCAGCTTGGCCGCGCGCTCGGCTCGGCCAGCGCGGCGATGGGGCATCAGATAGAGCCCCTGTCGCTGACCTGCCTGGCGCGCGGCAAGGGTGATGGCTGGGTTGCCGAATGCGTGAACCGGCGACCCTGACAAGGGGCGGGAATGCCCCCGGCGTCACCAGTTCACGGCACCAATGGCCAGCGCTGAACCGTTTTCTTGCAAAGAAAACGGCGCAAAATCTTTCAAAGATTTTGCCGCCCCCCCGGGAACCCCCATCCTGCGGCCACACGGATGCGGGAACCCCGGTCGGCCCTGCCCCCGAACCGTCAACACCCGGTGATCAGCGCCCGGTGATGATCTGCCGCCAGCGGTCCACCACGTCCATCGGCGTGCCCCGCCCGGTCGCCATGTCGCCGAACAGATCCGCCGCGAACATCGACTGTTTCGCCGCCATCCCGCCCGGCGAATTGCACGGGGTCAGCGCGATCGCGTCGTAGATCGCGCGGGCATTGCGCCCGATCAGCGGGTTCGGCCAGCGGGTCGCGCGCAGCTCGTTCAGCAGGCCCAGGTCGCAGCCGCAATCGAAACTGCCGCGCGCCGCGGTGCACATGTCGTGGCGCATGCAGGCCGCGTCCAGCGCATCCACCGGCGGCGCCGCGCGCGCCGGGTTGGCCGGGTAATCCGGGCCGCACCAGTTGCCGTAGACCGGCAGCGACACCGGGTAGGCGCTTTGGGCCAGCGCCGGGGCGATGGCGCCCGGCAGCGGGATCGCCCCCAACAGCACAAGCAGCGCCACGCGCAGCCCGGTGTGAAGAAATCCTGACATGGGTTCGTGCTCCGATCGGTTCTGGTCACAGCGCCAGCCAAGCGGATTTCGCGCCGCCGGGCAACGCGACCCATCGCCGCCATTGATCGCCCGGACCACGAAAGATCATTTTACCCGCGCGGCGTTTCATGGCCCAATCGGGTGCATGAGCTATGATCTTTACCTCGGCGACCGGACCTTTTCAAGCTGGTCCCTGCGCGGCTGGCTGATGTTCGAAAAGTTCAACATCGCCTGCCGCACCCATATGGTCGGGCTGTATCGCGGCACGCTGCGCGACGACCTGGCCGACCTTGCGCCGGCGCGGCTGGTGCCGGTGATGCGCTGCCCGGACGGCACCGTGGTGGGCGAAACCCCGGCGATGGCCGAGACCCTGGCCGAACGCCACCCCGACACCGGTCTCTGGCCGCAAGCGGCCCCGGCCCGGGCGCTGGCCCGCTGGCTGGTTTCGGAAATGCACGCGGGCTTTGCGGCGCTGCGCAACGACTGCCCGATGCAGCTGGAACACCGCTACCAGGGCTTCGCCCCGTCGCCGGCGGTGCGCGCCGACCTGGCGCGGCTGCAGGAACTGTGGCAGTTGGCCCGCGCACGCCACAGCGCCGGCGGTCCCTGGCTGTTCGGCGACTATTCGCTGGCGGACGTGTTCTTTGCTCCGGTGGCGGCACGGATCGCGGGCTACGACCTGCCGGTCGGGGACGAGGCCGCAGCCCAGGTGCGCCTGCACCTAGCCGACCCGGCGTTCCGGCGCTGGCGCGCGATGGGGCTGTGTGCGTCCTATGACCCGTCGCCCTATCCGCAGGATCTGCCGAAAACGACCTGGCCCGGCCCCGCGCCGCTGGCCACGCGTGCGCTGGAAACCGGCCCGGCGATCAACGACACCTGCCCGTTTTCCGGCAAGCCGGTCACGCATTTCCTTGAAATCACGGCAAAATCCGGGCCGCGCGTGGTCGGGTTCTGCAACGCCTTCTGCCGCGACAAGACGGGGGCCGACCCGCTGGCCTGGCCGCAGGTGGCAGCGCTGCTCGACAGCTGAGCCCAGGCGCGCGCGCCCGCAAACGCCACAACGCCGGGCCCCGCAGCCCCGGGGCCTCTCCCGCCTTGGGAGAGGCCCGTCACCAAAAAACTTGCGCCCGGCCACGGGCGCGCCGCCTGGCAACCGCTGGCCGCAAGCGGGGCGCGGTGGTCTTAACCATCCGTAAACCCCTGCGGCCTAAACCATTAACCACGGTTCGAAACATGGATGATTTCGGTTGCGCACGGAGGCCCCGATGACGGCTCGCACCTATTCCGTCGCCTTTGAAGGGGTCGAGGCCCGCACCGTCGAGGTGCAATGCGCGCTGTCGCCGGGGATGCCCGGTTTCGCCATCGTCGGCCTGCCCGACAAGGCCGTCAGCGAGGCGCGCGAACGGGTGCGCGCCGCGCTTTCGGCGCTGTCGATAGCGCTGCCGTCGCGGCGCATCACCATCAACCTGTCGCCGGCCGACCTGCCCAAGGAGGGATCGCACTTCGACCTGCCGATCGCGCTGGCGCTGCTGGCGGCGCTGGACATGGTGCCGCGCGAGGACGCCGAACAGGTGCTAGCCATCGGGGAACTTTCGCTGGATGGCGCGCTGGTGCCAGTCAACGGCGCGCTCCCCGCGGCGATGGCGGCGGCGCGCCAGGATCGCGCGTTGCTCTGCCCGGCCGGCTGCGGCGCCGAAGCCGCCTGGGTCGGCGCGACCCGGGTCGTGGCGCCGGCGTCCCTGACCGAGGCGGTTCAGCATTTCACCGGCCAGGCGCCGCTGGACAGCGCCCGCCCCGGCGAGGTTCTGGATGGGACGAACGGGCGCGATCTGCGCGACGTGAAAGGGCAGGAACACGCCAAGCGGGCGCTGGAAATCGCCGCCGCCGGGCGCCACCATCTGCTGATGGTCGGCCCGCCCGGGTCCGGCAAGTCGATGCTGGCGGCGCGGCTGCCGGGCATCCTGCCACCGCTGAGCGCGCTCGAGGCGCTCGAAACCTCGATGGTTCATTCGGTGGCCGGGCTTCTGGACGAGGGCGGGATTTCCCGCCAGCCGCCGTTTCGCGATCCGCATCACACCGCCTCGATGGCGGCGATCGTGGGGGGCGGGCGCGGCGCCGGACCGGGCGAGATTTCGCTGGCGCACAACGGCGTGCTGTTCCTGGACGAGCTGCCCGAATTTCCCCGCGCGGTGCTGGAAACCCTGCGCCAGCCGATCGAGACCGGCGAGGTGGTGGTCAGCCGGGCCAACGCGCATGTGCGCTATCCCTGCCGGTTCATGCTGGTGGCGGCGGCCAACCCGTGCAAATGCGGCCTGCTGTCGGACCCGCGGCGGGCCTGCGCCCGGGCGCCGGGCTGCGGCGAAGACTACATGGCGCGGATCTCGGGGCCGATGATGGACCGGTTCGATCTGCGCATCGACGTGCCGCCGGTGGCGCTGAGCGATCTGGCCGCACCGGTCGGGGGCGAAGGCTCGGCCGAAGTGGCGCAACGGGTCCTGGCGGCACGCGAGTTGCAGCGGGACCGCTATGGCGAAGCCGCGGGCGTGCGGCTGAATGCCGATGCCGAGGGCGCGGTCCTGGAACAGGTGGCCGAGCCCGACAGCCAGGGCCGGGCGCTGCTGGACAAGGCGGCCGAACGCTTTGCCCTGTCGGCGCGCGGCTATCACCGGGTGCTGCGCGTCGCCCGGTCGATCGCCGATCTGGACGGCGCCCGGCAGGTGCGCCTGCCGCATGTGGCCGAGGCGGTCAGCCTGCGTCTGTCACAGGCCCGGGGGTCTGTGCCCGCTTGATAAAACGCGCCGTGTTTTCAAGGGCTTCGCGCGCTTCGGGGATGGTGCCGTCAAAGACCTGCCAGACATGCGGCGCGTCATCCCAGGTTTCCAGCCGCACCTCGGCCCCCTGGGCGCGCAGCCGGTCGGCCATGCGCCTGGCGTCATCGGCCAGGATTTCGGTCGCCGAGACCTGGATCAGCACCGGCGGGCAGTCGGGAAACGCGGCCAGCAACGGCGACAGGCCGGGGTCGCGCGGGTCGGCGCCGTTGGCGTAGTAGTCGCGCATCTCGACCACCCGCGAACTCAGCAGGATCACGTCCGAGCGGCCGTTGGTCAGCAGGCTTTCGCCCGACAGGGTAAGGTCGGTCCAGGGCGAAAAGGCGAAGGCCGCCGCCGGGGGCTGGCCGCGGGCGCACAGCCGCGCCAGCAGCGCCAACGCCAGGCCGCCGCCGGCGCTGTCGCCGCCGATCACGATGTTTTCCGGCGGGATGCCGCGCGCCAGCAGGCTGTCCCAGGCGGCTTCGGCGTCCTGCAGCGCCGCCGGATAGGGATGTTCGGGGGCGAGGCGGTAGTCGGGGGCAAAGACCTCGGTCCCGGTGAGGCGGGCGAGACGGGCGGTGATCACCCGGTGCGAGTGCGGGCTGCCGGTGACATAACCGCCGCCGTGCAGGTAGAGGATGGCGTGGCGCGGGCGGATCGGCCCCGAGCGCGACCAGAGCGCCGGGCGGGGGCCGGCGGGGGTGTCGAACTCGGTGGGCTCGAACAGGGCCAGCGGCGGGATGCGAAACAGCAGCCGGGCGGTGCGTTCAAAGCTGTCGCGCGCCTTTTGCGGGGTATGGATGCCGCCCAGCAACGGTTTCACCGCCCAGGCCATGATGCGCATCGCGATGCGCAGGCGCAGGCTCATCCGGCGCGGCGGCGTTCGATCGCCTGCCAGATTTTCGCCGCCGTGTTGGTGCCGTCGAAACGGTCCAGTTCCTGGATGCCGGTGGGCGAGGTGACGTTGATTTCGGTCAGGTCGTCGCCGATCACATCGATGCCGACGAATATCTGACCGTGGTCGCGCAGCAGCGGGCCGATGGCGGCGCAGATCTCGCGGTCGCGCGCGGTCAGGGTTGCCGGTTCGGCCCGCCCGCCGACGTGCATGTTCGAGCGGGTTTCGCCGACCTGAGGCACGCGGTTGATCGCGCCGGCGGCTTCGCCATCAACCAGGATGATGCGCTTGTCGCCGGCCGAGACGTCGGGCAGGAATTTCTGCGCGATCAGCGGTTCGTGGTTGATGCCGGTGAACAGTTCGTGAAGCGAGGACAGGTTGCGGTCCTCGGGGCCGAGGCGAAAGACGCCGGCGCCGCCGTTGCCGTAGAGCGGCTTGAGGATGATGTCGCGGTGACGGTCCTTGAAGGCGCGAATCACGTCGAGGTCGCGGGCGATGGTGGTGGGCGGGATCAGGTCGGGAAAGCGCAGGACCAGCAGCTTTTCCGGGTAGTTGCGCACCCAGAACGGGTCGTTCACCACCAGCGTGCCGGGGGTCACCAGTTCCAGCAGGTGGGTGGTGGTGATGTAGCCCATGTCGAAGGGCGGATCCTGGCGCAGCCAGACCACGTCCCAGTCGGCGAGGTCGATGGTGGTTTCATCGCCCAGCCGAAAATGGTCGCCGCGCACCGCGCGCACCTGCAGCGGCCAGCCGCGGGCGGTGACGCGACCGTCCTGCCAGGCCAGCTTGTCGGGGGTGTAGTAAAACAGCTCGTGGCCGCGTTCCTGGGCTTCCAGCGCGATGCGAAAGGTACTGTCGGCGTCAATGTCGATCAGCGCGATCGGGTCCATCTGGATGGCGACTTTCAACGGCATGGGATCCCCCTGACTTGCGGCCTGCCCCCCCTACATGGCGCAGGCGCGGGCGGGGTTCAATGGCTGCCCGTCATCGACCAGTCGCAAGACGATCACTGGCCGTAGGCGTTTTCGATGATTCGGATCTGGCCGGTGGCATTGACCAGCGCCACATCGATGCGCGCCGGCGTGTTCAGCCCCAGCGGCATCTGGCCGATATATTCGCTGGCGGCGTTGTA
>JAJRUE010000160.1 GCA_024277955.1 Alphaproteobacteria bacterium
CGCCTGCAGATCGCCGGTATGGCCCACCATGTCGGGGTTGGCGTAGTTCACCACGATCAGGTCATAGCCTTCGCCGATCGCTTCGACCAGGCGTTCGGTGACCTGGGGGGCGGACATTTCCGGCTGCAGATCGTAGGTCGCGACCTTGGGCGAGGGCGGCATGAAGCGGTCTTCGCCCTTTTCCGGCACCTCGACCCCGCCGTTCAGGAAAAAGGTGACATGGGGGTATTTTTCGGTCTCGGCGATGCGGAACTGGCGCAGCCCGTGTTCGGCAACCCAGTGGCCCAGCGTGTTGGTGATGGTCTGTTTCGGGTAGCAGGTGGTCATGTAGGTGTTGTGCTGGTCGGAATAGTCCACCATGCCCAGAAGCCCGGCCAGTTTCGGCCGGCGTCCCGGATCGAAGGCGTCGAAGTCCGGCTGGCCGATGGCAGCCAGGATTTCGCGCGCCCGGTCGGCGCGGAAATTGGTGCAGAAGAACCCGTCGCCGTCCTGGATGCCGGCATATGCGCCGATCACGGCGGGGATCAGGAATTCGTCGGTGATACCGGCGGCGTAACCGCCCTGAACGGCGGCCAGCGCGGTGTCATGGCGCGGGCCGGTTCCGTGGGCAATGGCCTCGTAGGCCTGTTCGACCCGTTCCCAGCGCCGGTCGCGGTCCATGGCGTAGTAGCGGCCCGAAACGGTGGCGATACGCGCGCCGGCGGGCAGGCTGTCTTGCAGGGCGGTGACAAAGCCCTGGGCGGTTTTCGGGCCGACATCGCGCCCGTCGGTGATGACGTGGACGGCCACCGGCACGCCGGCGTCGGTGATCGCCTTGATCGCGGCGCGGATGTGGTCGATATGGCCATGCACCCCGCCATCCGACAGCAGCCCCATCAGATGAGCGGTGCCGCCGGTGCCCTTGAGCGTGGCGATGAAGTCCAGCAGCGCGGGGTTTTCGAAGAAACTGCCATCCTCGATCGCAAGGTCGATCTGGCCGAGGTCCATCGCCACCACCCGGCCCGCGCCGATATTGGTGTGGCCGACTTCGGAATTGCCCATCTGCCCGCGCGGCAGGCCCACATCGGGGCCGTGGGTGACCAGCGTGGCATTCGGGCAGGTCGCCATCAGCCGGTCGAAATTCGGGGTGCGGGCCAGGGCCGGGGCGTTGGCCGTGGGGTCGGGGTTCAGGCCCCAGCCATCGAGAATGCACAGAACGACGGGTTTGGGAATGCTCATGTCTGCCTGCCTTGTTGGCCATGTTGCCAAGGTTCTAGCGCGGCGGTGGGGCAGGGGAAAGCGGTTTCGAAACCGCTTTCGCAAGGCGTTTTCAAACGCCTTGCTCTGGCCCGGCCCGGCCGGTGGCGCTCAGGCCCGGTGATAGGGGCTGCCGGCCAGAATGGTGGCCGCGCGATACAGTTGTTCGCACAGCATCACGCGCGCCAGCATGTGCGGCCAGACCATCTTGCCCAGCGACAGGCGTGCATCGGCGCCCTCGCGCAGCCCCGGGTCCAGCCCGTCGGCCCCGCCGATCAGAAAGGTCACGCCGTTGCTGCCCTGGTCGCGCCAACGGCCCAGTATCCGGGCAAACTCGGGCGAGGACATGGTCTTTCCGCGCTCGTCCAGCGCACAGACGGTGTTTCCCGCCGGTATCGCGCGTTGCAGCAGCGCCGCTTCGCCGGCCATGCCGCCGCCCTTGCGGTCATCGATTTCCGAGATTTCCAGCGGCCCCAGCCCCAGGGCGCGCCCGGTGCGGTTGAACCGGGTCACATAGTCGTCCGCAAGCGCGCGCTCGGGCCCCGCCCGCAGGCGGCCCACGGCGCAGATCCGCAGCCGCATCAGTGCCTGGCCGAAGCCTGGCCGGGCGCCATCCACATCTTTTCAAGCTGGTAGAATTCGCGCACTTCGGGGCGGAACACATGCACGATCACGTCGCCCGCGTCGATGAGCACCCAGTCGCCCTGGTCCTTGCCTTCGATCTTGGCGATCAGGCCCGCGTCATGCTTCAGCCGGTCGGCCAGCTTTTCGGCAATCGAGGTCACCTGGCGCGAAGACCGGCCCGAACAGATCACCATGTGATCGGCCATTTCCGACTTGCCCGAAAGGTTGATCGAAACCACGTCTTCGGCCTTGTCGTCGTTCAACGATGTCAGGATCTGGTCAAGCAGCCGGTCGCTGGCCTGGGTGTCGGGCGCGGGCTTCATGGCCGCGCCGGGTGCGGGCGCACGTGCGACCGCGTCAGTTGTCTGAGACAGGACATTGTCCTCCTTCATTGCTCAAGAATTCGGCGCAACGGCACCGATCTGTGCAAAAAGTAGCATCGAGGTGGGCAAATCTCAATATTGGCGCCGGAAATAGTGATCGCCGCCCGGGGTGGCGAAACCCCGCAGGGGGCGTGTCAGGGCGGCGCGCCGTCCACCGAAAGGCGGCTGTCGGGCAGCAGCGTCACCTCGCGCTGCGGGAAGGGGATGGAAATGCCGTTGGCCTTGAACGTGTCCCAGAGCGCAAGAAACACGTTGCCGCGGATGTTGGTGAGCCCGCCGGTGGGATCCTCGATCCAGAAGCGCAGCAGGTAGTCCACCGAACTGTCGCCAAAGCCGACGATGTGGCAAACCGGGCGGCGGTCGGCCAGCACCCGGTCAACCGATGCCGCCGCCTCGATCGCCAGTTCGCGCACCTTGTGCGGGTCGTCGTCGTAAGAGGTGCCGAAATTGATGTCGAGCCGCACGAAATCGTTGGAATGCGACCAGTTCACCACCTGTCCGGTGATCAGGTCTTCGTTCGGGATCAGGTATTCGCGCCCGTCGCGCGTCACCACCGAAACGTAGCGCGCGCCCAGCGAATTTATCCAGCCGAAGGTTTCGCCAAGGCTGATCACGTCGCCGGGCTTGATCGACTTGTCCAGCAGGATGATGATGCCCGACACCAGATTGGACACCACCTTTTGCAGGCCAAAGCCCAGGCCCACGCCGATGGCACCAGACAGCACCGCCAGCCCGGTCAGGTCGAACCCCACCGCCTTGAGCCCGATGAAGAACGCCGCGCCGTAAAGCGAGATCTGCACCGCCTTGACCATCAGCACCCGCATCGAAGGCGAAATGTCGGCGCTTGCCCGGATCCGGCGGCTGGCCGAGCCGGACATCAGCCGCGCCACGGTAAACAGCAGACCCGTCACCACCAGCGCCTTGATGATCGCCAGCGCGCTCAGCCGGAAATCGCCGAACTCGATCGCCAGCCCGTCGAGAAAGGTCGAAACCGCGTCCACCAGCCCCAGGTAGTAGAGCGTGACATAGACCCACAGCCCCCAGGTCACCATCCGGCGCAGGAACATGTTGCGCACCAGGCGCGCCACCAGCACCACCGCCAGCAGCGCTGTCGAGATCGTCGCCACCAGCCCCAGCAGGTTGCGCCAGGACGGAAAGATGTAGAGTTGCGCCATGATCCCGTAGGACGCCCAGGCGAGGATGGTGAAAAAGATCAGCTGCAGCCGGCGGTGCACGACCAGCAGCAGCCGCAGCCGCCACTTGGGCCAGCCGTGCAGCCCGTGCATCCATTGCCGATACTTGGGCGCCAGCCAGCGGCGCAGCCCCCAGGCCAGCACGAAACAGACCAGCAGAACCGCCACCTGGATCTGGCCGCGCAACAGGAACAGCGACGCAAAGCGCGTCTCGACGCTCGCCCAGAGCGAACCGATCTGTTCCAGCAGCGTCGCCGCGTCGCCTTCCATGCGCCTTTCCTTTTCGGCGAAGCTTGGCACGGCCCGGCTGATCGGGCAAGCTATGCGGGCTTGATAGCTGCGCGGGATTTGGCTAGGTCACGGCGCATGAAACGCATATTCGACATGGACGACCGCGCGCGCCTGCCCTGGCGGTTTTTCGGCGCGTCCAAGTCGGTGCTGGCAGGTTGATCGGGACCGCCCCCAGTCACAAGCCAACAACCGCGACCAGCAGAAAGACCAGACCCATGACCAATCCGAAAACGCTTTACGACAAGATCTGGGACGCCCATGTGGTGAGCGAAGACGATGACGGCACTGCGCTGCTCTATATCGACCGCCATCTGGTGCACGAAGTGACCAGCCCGCAGGCCTTCGAGGGGCTGCGCATGGCCGGGCGCAAGGTGCGCGCGCCGGAAAAGACCATCGCCGTGCCCGATCACAACGTGCCCACCACGCTGGACCGCGAAAAGGGTATCGAGAACGAGGAAAGCCGCATCCAGGTCGAGGCGCTCGACAGGAATGCACGCGACTTCGGGGTGGTCTATTACCCGGTCAGCGACATCCGCCAGGGGATCGTGCATATCGTCGGCCCCGAACAGGGCTGGACCCTGCCGGGGATGACGGTGGTCTGCGGCGACAGCCACACCGCCACCCACGGGGCCTTTGGCGCGCTGGCGCATGGGATCGGCACGTCGGAAGTGGAACACGTGCTGGCGACGCAAACGCTGATCCAGAAGAAATCGAAGAACATGAAGGTGGAAATCACCGGCAAGCTGCAACCGGGCGTCACCGCCAAGGACATCACGCTGGCGGTGATCGGCGCCACCGGCACCGCCGGCGGCACCGGCCATGTGATCGAATATTGCGGTGAAGCCATCCGCAGCCTGTCGATGGAAGGCCGGATGACGGTGTGCAACATGGCGATCGAGGGCGGCGCCCGGGCCGGGCTGATCGCGCCCGACGAAACCACCTTTGAATACGTCAAGGGCCGCCCCCACGCCCCCAAGGGCGCGCAATGGGAAGCGGCGCTGGCCTGGTGGAAAACGCTTTACACCGACGAAGACGCGCATTTCGACAAGGTGGTGACGCTGAAGGGCGAAGACATCGCCCCGGTGGTCACCTGGGGCACCAGCCCCGAGGACGTTCTGCCGATCACCGCCACCGTTCCCGCGCCCGAGGATTTTGAAGGCGGCAAGGTCGAAGCGGTGAAGCGCGCGCTGGACTACATGGGGCTTGAGCCGGGGATGAAGCTGACCGATATCGCGGTGGATACGGTGTTCATCGGATCGTGCACCAACGGCCGGATCGAGGATCTGCGCGCCGTGGCCGAGATCGTCAAGGGCAAGAAGATCAAGGAAGGCATGCGGGCGATGATCGTGCCGGGGTCCGGTCTTGTGCGGGCGCAGGCCGAAGAAGAAGGGCTGGCGGCGATTTTCGAAGAGGCCGGCTTTGAATGGCGGCTTGCGGGCTGTTCCATGTGTCTGGCGATGAACCCGGACCAGCTGGCGCCGGGCGAACGCTGCGCGGCGACCAGCAACCGCAATTTCGAGGGCCGCCAGGGCAAGGGCGGGCGCACCCATCTGGTCAGCCCGCAGATGGCGGCGGCGGCGGCGCTGACCGGGCATCTGACGGATGTGCGCGAGGTGATCTGAGCCGAAAAAAGATTTCATGCCTCCGGCGGGGATATTTCTGGACAGAAGAAGCCCTGCCGGGGGGGAACGGCGGTTCAGTCGGCGGGGTCGTGTTCGCGCCGGTAGACCGCGCGCCGCCGACGGCGGATGCGGGGGCGGTCGATATGTGAAAACGCCAGCAGCCACAGGGCGTTGGCGCTGATCAGCACAAGGCCCGAAAGCTCCATCACCCAGTTCAGCCGGATGTTTGCGATGCGGGTGTTGATCACCGCGTCGAAATTGTGCCAGCCCACCGCGCGCACCAGCACGAAGCCGAAGACAAAGGTCATCCCCAGCAGCGCCAGCCAGTTGCGTTTCCAGTCGCGCCGCAGTTTCCACAGGAAAAACGTGCCCACAAGCAGCGCCGCCAGCCCCATCGCCAGCACAACCTTGTATTGAAAGGCGCGGCGGTCTTCGTACCAGCCCTGCAGCTTGGCGGCGCAGCGCGCGGTGGCGGTCAGGAAGGACTGCAGGTCGAGCTGTTTGTTGACGCCCAGAAACAGCATCATCCAGACCAGCAGCAGCCAGAAAAAGCGCATCGGGCGGCGGGACGAGTCGGTCTTGCGCACCACCAGCGCGCTGAGGGCGAACACCGCGAAATAGGCGCCCACCGTCACCCAGCCCATCACGTTGGGGTCGCCGATCTTCGGCTGCCAACGCTCGAAGGTGCATTGGAACAGGGTCTGCGCGTCAAGTCCTTCCAGCAATCGGGCCATTCCTTTGCTTGCCGATGTCCTGGCTGCCACCCTGCCCCATTCTGCCGCCCCGGCCAAGATGCCTTGAACCGGCGGCGGGTTGCTGTAAAACCACGCCAGGCGGATGCACAGGAGACGGCGCAATGGACAAGTTCGAAAA
>JAJRUE010000161.1 GCA_024277955.1 Alphaproteobacteria bacterium
GCATGTTGACCACGGCAAGACGACGCTGACGGCGGCGATCACCAAGTATTTCGGCGACTTCACCGCCTATGACGAGATCGACGGCGCGCCCGAGGAAAAGGCCCGCGGGATCACCATCTCGACCGCACATGTGGAATACGAGACCGAGAACCGCCACTACGCCCACGTGGACTGCCCCGGCCACGCCGACTACGTGAAGAACATGATCACCGGCGCCGCCCAGATGGACGGCGCGATCCTGGTGGTGTCGGCCGCCGACGGCCCGATGCCCCAGACCCGCGAGCACATCCTCTTGGGTCGCCAGGTCGGCATCCCGCACATGGTTGTCTACATGAACAAGGTCGACCAGGTTGACGACGAGGAACTGCTGGAACTGGTGGAAATGGAGATCCGCGAACTGCTGAGCAGCTACGACTACCCGGGCGACGATATCCCGATCATCAAGGGCTCGGCGCTGGCCGCTCTGGAAGGCACCAACCCCGAGATCGGCGAAAACTCGATCCGCGAGCTGATGAAGGCGGTTGACGAATACATCCCGACGCCTGCGCGTCCGGTGGACCAGCCGTTCCTGCTGCCGATCGAGGACGTGTTCTCGATTTCCGGGCGCGGCACCGTGGTGACGGGCCGGGTCGAGCGCGGCGTGATCAACGTGGGCGACGAGATCGAGATCGTCGGCATCCGCGACACCAAGAAGACCACCTGCACGGGCGTCGAGATGTTCCGCAAGCTGCTGGACCGCGGCGAAGCCGGCGACAACGTGGGCGTGCTGCTGCGCGGCATCGACCGCGACGGCGTCGAGCGTGGACAGGTTCTGTGCAAGCCGGGCTCCGTGACCCCGCACACCAAGTTCGAAGCCGAGGTCTACATCCTGACCAAGGAAGAGGGCGGCCGTCACACGCCGTTCTTCAAGAACTACCGTCCGCAGTTCTACTTCCGCACGACGGATGTGACCGGCACGGTCGAGCTTCCCGAGGGCACCGAGATGGTGATGCCGGGCGACAACCTGAAGTTCAACGTCGAGCTGATCGCCCCGATCGCGATGGAAGAAAAGCTGCGCTTCGCCATCCGCGAAGGCGGCCGCACCGTCGGCTCGGGCGTCGTGTCGAAGATCATCGAGTAACGCTCGAACCATACCCAACCAAGCGCCGCCCTTACCGGGGCGGCGCTTTTTTTTTCGGTGATTTTGGTGCGCGCAGACAGGAGCGCCGCCACACTGTTCGGGATTGTCGCGGGCCACGTCAGTCTGTGGAACGTATCCGGGAACAAGGCGCTTGCAAGCGCCTTGCCCAAGGTTTTTGCAAAAACCTTGGGCGCCAGGCCGCCCCGTTACGCGCCACCGGTGCCGCCGGGACATGGCCCGGCCCGGCTACCGCCCCACCCGCCGGTCCATTTCCGCTGTCCAGTCGTCCAGCGCTGCCGACAAGTCGTCCTGCAAGGCCGCGCGCTCGGCCTCGTCCAGCCGCCGCGGCACCTCGACCGGCCCGCGCCGATAGCCGTAAACCCCGCGCCCGAACGGCAGCGGGATCATCAGCCCGTCCCAGGTGCCCAGCCGCCAGACCCGCCGCGCCGACCAGGCGAACAGATGCACAGGCCGGCCGCTCACGCGCGCCCATTCCACCGGCGCCGCCTTGGCCCGGCGCGCCGGGCCCAGCGGCCCATCCGCCGTCATCGCCAGCGAATGCCCCTCGCGGATCACCTTCAGAACCCTGCGCGACGCGGCGATGTTTGACGCGCCATCGCGCATCATCACCGGCTTCATCCCCAGCCGGGTCTGGGTCTCGGACGAAAGCCGCCCCGCCGGCGACGGGTCGCGCAGCGTATAAAGATCGCCCAGTTCGGCGGGCCAGGCCGACGGCCCGATCATCAGCCGCTGGTGCCACAGCACCTGCACGATCGGCCCGTCCTGAAGATCGTCCGCCAGTTCCGCCAGCCCCAGCCGTTCCCAGCGCGTGGCCGCGAAACAAAAGCGCAGCCAGCCCGCCAGCAGCCCCGACAGCACCGCCGCCAACCAGTCCGAATTCTCCAGCCGAGATCGTATCGACATGTCGCCCCGCCCGTCACCTCGCGAAAGTGCCCCTTTCATCGGCCAAATACCCCCCCCGCTGCAAGAGCAACTCTTGCAAGCCGCGAAAATTGACGCTATGCGCATCCCCGGCCACAGGGGTGTAGCTCAGTTGGTAGAGCGACGGTCTCCAAAACCGTAGGTCGGGGGTTCGAGACCCTCCGCCCCTGCCAGGCCTTCCGCGCCTGCCTTCTTCTGTCCGCAAATATCCCCGCCGGAGGCATCGCGACGCGCGACATGCGCGGCGCAAACCGACAAACCGTGCCCGTCAGGGCCGCCCGTTTCCAGCCTCTGCCGGCGCCCGCAAGCGCCACCCTTGAACTGCGCCGCCAAAGCGCGTATCTGCCAACCACTCGAAACACACGGAACCGCGAAAATGGCCAAAACCCGCAACCCGCTCCAGTTCGTCCAACAGGTGCGCGCCGAAGTCGCCAAGGTCGTCTGGCCCACCCGGCGGGAAACATTGGTGACCACCGGGATGGTCTTTGCCATGGCCACCGTGACCGCGATCTTCTTTTTCCTGGTTGACCTGATCATCCGCACCGGCCTGCAGGCGGTGCTGGGGATGTTCGGCTGAACAACCACCCCGCCGGCGCGCCTGAAACAGCGGGCTTGAAATCGCCCGGCATCGCCTGTAATCGGTGCAGCATCTCCCGACATGATGCGCTTTGATTCGAACGGCAGGGCAAATGTGTCGGGACACCGCGGATTTTCCGCAACGAAATTGAACGCCCCGGCCCGACCGGCGGCAAGGCAAAGGCAAGGCAACATGGCGAAACGGTGGTATTCGGTCAGCGTCCTCTCGAATTTCGAGAAAAAGATCGCCGAGCAGATCAAACAGGCCGCGGCCGACGCCGGGCTCGAGGACGAGATCGAAGAAGTCCTGGTCCCGACCGAGGAAGTGATCGAGATCCGCCGCGGCAAGAAGGTCACCGCCGAACGCCGCTTCATGCCGGGCTATGTGCTGGTGCGCATGGAGATGACCGACCGCGGCTATCACCTGATCAATTCGATCAACCGGGTCACCGGCTTTCTCGGCCAGCAGGGCAAGCCGATGCCGATGCGCGACAGCGAAGTGAACGCCATCCTGAACCGCGTCGAAGAAGGCGAGGCGCAGCCACGCACCCTGATCCACTTCGAGGTGGGCGAAAAGGTTTCGGTCACCGACGGCCCGTTCGAGGGCTTCGACGGCATGGTCGAAGGCGTGGACGACGAGAACCAGCGCCTCAAGGTGTCGGTTTCGATCTTCGGCCGCGCCACCCCGGTGGAACTGGAATACACCCAGGTCACCAAACAGGGCTGATCCGGCCCCCGGACAGCCCGCCGAACCTCCCGGCCCAGCGCCACCGGTGAAATCCCGACCGCACCGATTCGCCCCAGGCCGCCAACACCGACCGGCAGCTTGGCGCGCGCAAGTGCGGCGCACGGGCGCGGTGTACCGAACCGGCCATGCCAACACCGGTCGCCACGAACTGCGGCGCCAAGGCTTGGCCGCAGCGCCGTGACGATGGCGCGCGAGATTTCGGCCTGCAGGTCAAAGATGTTTTCCAGCCGCCGGTCGTATCGTTGCGACCAGGTTGAAAGGTTGGTGGTGGCATCGGTCACCCGCACAAGACCTGCACACGACCGGCGCGCCAACCGAACACCCCGGCCCGGTGGCAACCTTTCCCCTTGCCAAAGCGCGCGATGCGCCTTATCTGGCGGGCTTCCGGGCGGCTCTGGCCGTGCGGGATCAGCTGTGGGAGGTGCGGCGCGCGCGCGTGACCGGCCGGACCACTAAACCAGAGACGGCCCCGGACGCGTCCCGGGCCGAGGTGAAAAGGAGAATGGTCAGATGGCCAAGAAACTCGCAGGTACGATGAAACTGCAGGTGCCCGCAGGGCAGGCGAACCCGTCGCCGCCGGTGGGGCCGGCGCTCGGTCAGCGCGGCATCAACATCATGGAATTCTGCAAGGCGTTCAACGCCAGGACGCAGGATCTGGAACCGGGCGCCCCTTGCCCGACGGTGATCACCTACTACCAGGACAAGTCCTTTACCATGGACATCAAGACGCCGCCGGCGTCCTATTTCCTGCGCAAGGCCGCCAAGCTGAAAAGCGGCGCCTCGACGCCGGGCCGCGAAACCGTCGGCACCGTCACCACCAAGCAGGTGCGCGAGATCGCCGAAGCCAAGATGAAAGACCTGAACGCCACCGATATCGAGGGCGCGATGAAGATCATCCTGGGGTCCGCCCGCTCGATGGGCATCGAGGTGAAGGGGTAATCGTCATGGCAAAACTCGGAAAACGCATGAAGGCCGCCAGGGCCGCCTTCGAGGGCAAAAAGAACGTCTCGGTCGAAGAGGCGGTCAAGCTGGTCAAGGAAAACGCCAACGCCAGGTTCGACGAAACCGTGGAAATCGCGGTGAACCTGGGCGTCGATCCGCGCCACGCCGACCAGATGGTGCGCGGCGTCGTGGCGCTGCCCAACGGCACCGGCAAGACCATGCGCGTGGCGGTGTTCGCGCGCGGCGACAAGGCGGAAGAAGCGAAAAAGGCCGGGGCCGACATCGTCGGCGCCGAA
>JAJRUE010000162.1 GCA_024277955.1 Alphaproteobacteria bacterium
ACCTTTGAGATGGCTTACACGAACGGCATGGCCACCGGCATCGTCACGACCGGGCCCGTGCAACTGGATCAACGGCCGGTGGAACGGATCTATGATCCGGGCAATCCGCTTGCCGATGAGAACGGCTACTATGATGGATCGAACGTCGATCTGGTGGTCGAAATCGCTGACGCGCGCGAAGCGCAGCGCAGCTACGAGGCGAACCTCAAACTGTTTGATCAGGCCAGGCAAATGACCCAGGGCCTGCTTCAAATCCTTCGCAGATAGTGGAGACCAGAATGGATATCCGATCTTCGATTGCTGCCCAGCAATATGCAGCAACCCGCCCGGCCACGGCCGCCAAGCCCGAACCGGGCGGGTCCGGCACGCTTGCAAACGCGGCGCGCGACTTTGCCGCGACGTTGCAAAAAGGCGAAGACACCGCCCTGGCCGCCATGACCGGCGGGGCCGATTCCGTTTCGCTGGTGCAGGCGCTCGCCCAAACCGAACTGGCGGTCGAGACCGCGGTGACGGTGCGCGACAAGGTCGTCGAAGCCTACCAGGAAATCCTGCGGATGCCGGTGTGAACGATGGATGAGATGATGTTCTTCGACACGCTGCGCCAAGGGCTTTGGATCGCGGTCGCCATTTCGGCGCCGATCCTGTTGGCGGCGCTGGTCGCAGGTGTCGTGATCGGCCTTTTCCAGGCCCTGACGTCAATCCAGGAACTCACGCTGACATTCGTGCCCAAACTGGCCGCGATCCTCGTCGTGTTCTGGGTATCGATGGATTACATGACCCAGTCTCTCAGCAGTTTCTTCACCCACCAGATCATTCCGTTGATTTCGGGGGGCTAGGCAATGGGAAACACGGGATACATCGCGTTGTCGCGGCAAACCGGGCTGCTGAAGGAAATGCAACTTGTCGCGAACAACATCGCCAACATCTCGACCACCGGGTTTCGCAAGGAAGGGGTCGTCTTTGCCGAATACGTGCAGGCGTTGGACAACGGAAACCCATCCATTTCCATGGCTTATGCCAACGCGCGGGCGACCTATCAGAACCAGGGTTCGGTCACCCAGACCGGAAACCCCTTCGACATGGCGATAGAAGGCGACGGCTTTTTCCTGGTCCAGACGCCACAGGGCGAAATGCTGACACGCGCCGGCAGCTTTACACCGAACGCCGACGGGGAACTGGTTACCCCGGACGGATACCGGCTGCTCGACAACGGCGGCGCCCCGATCTTTGTGCCGCCGGACGCGCAATCCATGGCGATTTCAAGCGATGGAACCTTGTCGGTGGACGGTCGGCCACTGGCCCAGATCGGCATCTACGCCCCGACAAACCCGTCCGAGCTTGCCCACCGAAACGGCGTGCTTTTCGCCGCGCCTTCCGACGTTCAGCCGGTGGAAGACAGCAAGATATTGCAGGGCTTCCTTGAGGAATCGAACGTCAACCCGATCGCAGAGGTCGCACGAATGATCGAGGTGCAGCGCGCCTATGAATTCGGCCAGACTCTCTTGAACAAGGAAGACGAAAGAATCCGTAACGTCCTGCAAACCCTAGGAAAATAGGAGACTCCCGATGCGCGCACTCAAGATTGCGGCGACCGGCATGAGCGCCCAGCAGACCCGCGTCGAGGTGATATCCAACAACCTCGCGAACATGAGCACCACCGGCTACAACGCCCGCCGCGCCGAATTTTCGGACCTGCTTTACCAACAGGTAACCCGCGCGGGAACGATCAACTCTGCCGATGGCACGGTCTTGCCCACCGGGGTTCAGCTGGGCCTGGGCGTGCGCCCGTCTTCGGTCACGGTGAACGTGTCGCAAGGCGCGCTGTCGCAAACCAGCGGAGACCTGGATTTCGCCATCGAAGGCCGCGGCTATTTCGAAGTCACGCTGCCCTCGGGGCTCGCGGCCTATACCCGCGACGGGTCGTTGAAACGGTCGGCCGACGGGCTGATCGTGACCTCCGACGGCTATCCCGTGGTTCCCGACATCGTGATCCCTGATGATGCGCGCTCGATCTCGGTCAGCCCCGAAGGCGAAGTCTATGCCTATTTCAACGACCGCGTCGAACCCGAACTGTTGGGCCAGTTCACGCTTTCCGGGTTTTCGAACGAATCCGGGCTGGAAGCGGCCGGCGACAATCTGTTCCTTGAAACCGCCGCGTCCGGTTCGGCGATCGTCGGAACCCCCGGCACCAACGGGCTGGGCGCCCTTCGCCAGGGATATCTCGAAGATTCGTCGGTGGATGCCGTGCGCGAGGTCACCGAACTGATCGAAGCGCAGCGCGGCTACGAACTGAACGCCAAGGTCATCACCGCCGCCGATCAGATGCTGGCGGCAACGACCCAGGTGCGCTGAGATGAAGCTTGCCCTTGCCACGGCCGGTCTGCTGGCTGCCTTCCCATGGGCGGTTTTCGCCCAGACCGTCGTTGCGGCCCGCACCATCCGCAGCCACGCGATTTTGACGGAAGCAGACCTGATCCTGGCCGACATGGGCACCGAGGGCGGCTTTTCCGATATTGCCGATCTCGTCGGGCTCGAGGCCAGGGTCACGCTGTACCAAGGTCGGCCAATCGCGGCCGGCGATGTCGGGCCGGCGGCAATTATCGAAAGAAACCAGATCGTTACGATGATTTTCGCCAACGGAGCACTGACCATCAAGGCCGACGCCCGCGCGCTGGGCCGCGCCGGTATTGGCGACGACGTGCGGGTGATGAACCTGGCATCACGAAAAACCGTTTTCGGCACGGTCGGGGCCGACGGCGAAGTTTA
>JAJRUE010000163.1 GCA_024277955.1 Alphaproteobacteria bacterium
CTGCCCCTGGGCCAACTGCTTCATCGCGGCGACGATGGCGCCCAGCCCCGAACTGTCGATAAAGTCGACGCCGGCAAGGTCCAGGATGACCCGATTGGCCGCCCCCGCGGTCAGTTCGCGCATCTGGTCCTTGAAGCGGATCGCGCCGGACGCATCGATGCGGTTGCCGTCAACCGTGATCAAAAGCGCGTCGGTATATTGGGCCGCATGAAGCATCATGACCTGTTTCTCCTTGCTGATATCGTGGTAAAGGCTAGGGGCGAATGGTTACCATTCGGTGTTCGCGTTTTTTCCACATGCCAGGAGGAACCCATGAACGAAGTGTTTATCGCCGGAGCCGCGCGCACGCCGATGGGGGGGCTGCAGGGCGTGTTCGCCGGGCTTGACGCCCCGGCCCTTGGCGCGGTGGCGATCAGCGGCGCGATTTCGGACGCGGCGGACGGCGCGGGCGATGGCGCAGGCAACGGGATCGCCCCGGTCGAAGAAGTGCTGATGGGCTGCGTTCTGCCGGCGGGTCAGGGCCAGGCCCCGGCGCGGCAGGCGGCCTTTGCCGCCGGGCTGGGCGAAGAGGTGCCGGCCACCACGCTCAACAAGATGTGCGGCTCGGGCATGAAGACCACGATGATGGCGCATGACGCGGTGGCGCTGGGGCAGGCGCGCGCGGTGATCGCGGGCGGCATGGAAAGCATGACCAACGCGCCCTACCTGCTGCCGAAAATGCGTGGCGGCGCGCGGCTGGGCCACGGCCAGGTGCTGGACAGCATGTTCCTGGACGGGCTCGAGGACGCCTATGACAAGGGCCGCCTGATGGGCACCTTCGCCGAGGACACCGCCGAAAAGTTCCAGTTCACCCGCGAAGCCCAGGACGCCTATGCGATCCGGTCGCTCGAACGCGCGCTGGCGGCCGAGAAAAGCGGCGGGTTCGCGCGCGAAATCGTGCCCGTGACGGTGCGCGGCCGCAAGGGCGAAACCGTGATCGCGGCGGATGAACAGCCCGCCCGGGCGCGCCCGGAAAAGATCCCGCAGCTCAAACCGGCGTTCCGCGAGGGCGGCACCGTGACCGCGGCCAATTCGTCGTCGATTTCCGATGGCGCGGCGGCGCTGCTGCTGACCGATGGCACCACCGGCCACAGCTTGCGCGCCCGCATCGTCGGCCATGCCGCCCACGCCCAGGCGCCGGCCTGGTTTTCCACCGCCCCGATCCCGGCGGCGCAAAAGCTGCTGGCGAAGATCGGCTGGGACAAGGACGACGTGGACCTGTGGGAGGTCAACGAAGCCTTTGCCGTGGTGCCGATGGCCTTCATGCGCGAAATGGACATCCCGGCCGACAAGATGAACGTCAACGGCGGGGCCTGCGCGCTGGGCCACCCGATCGGCGCGTCCGGCGCGCGGATCATCGTCACCCTGCTGAACGCGCTGGAAATGCGCGGGCTCAAGCGCGGTGTCGCGGCGATCTGCATCGGCGGCGGCGAAGGCACGGCGATCGCGATCGAGCGGGTCTGATGGACTACCCGGCGCTGGCTGGGCGCATCGCGACGCTGACCGAGGGCGAAACCGACGCGGTGGCGCTGATGGCCACCGTGGCCTGCGAAGTGCACCATTCGGACGCGCGCTTTGACTGGACCGGGTTCTACCGGGTGGTGGCGCCGGGGCTGTTGAAGGTGGGGCCTTACCAGGGCGGCCACGGCTGCCTGGTGATCCCGTTTGGCAAGGGAGTCTGCGGCGCGGTGGCTCGGGAAGAACGCGCGCTGGTGGTGCCGGACGTAGAGGCCTTTCCCGGCCATATCGCCTGCGCCAGCACCACCCGTTCCGAGATCGTTCTGCCGGTGTTTGACGCCTCTGGCGCCCTGATCGCCGTTTTCGACATCGACAGCAACCTGCCGGACGCCTTTGATGAGGCGGATCGCGCCGGGCTGGGGGCGATCCTGCGCGACACGTTTGAGCGGGGATGAGATGAAGACCGGATCGTGCCTTTGCGGCGGCGTAGCTTACGAACTGGACGAACCGCTGCGCGACAGCATCGCCTGCCACTGTTCCCAGTGCCGAAAGACCAGCGGGCATTACTGGTCGGCGACCCTGGTGCCGGTCGAGCGTTTCCGTATCACCCGAGACGAGACGCTTGCGTGGTTCCGGTCGTCCGCCACCGCGCGGCGCGGGTTTTGCCAGCGCTGCGGATCGAGCCTGTTCTGGGAACAGGACGGCAGCGGCGCGGTATCGATCGGCTCGGGGACGCTGGACGGGCCCACCGGTCTGAAGACCGCGCGCCATATCCATGTCGAGGACAAGGGCGATTACTACGATCTTGGCCCTGATCTTGATCCCGGGTCCAGCTAAGCGGGGCCGCCTGCGGCGGCATTTTCGTGTCTCGCGCCCTGGCGGGCGCTCGGGGTGCCTCCGGCGGGGATATTTTCGGACAGAAGAAACCTGTTTAGGTGCCGGCGGCGGGCGTGCTAAGGCGGGCGGATGAGTGATTATTGCCCGCCAGACGCGCCGCTGGAGATCCTGCACCACGATCACGAGCTGTTGCTGGTGGACAAGCCCGCGGGTCTGCTTTCGGTGCCCGGCAAGGGCGAACATCTGTCCGATTGCCTGCTGGCGCGCATCCAGAGCGTGTTCCCCGACGCGCTGCTGGTGCATCGGCTGGACCGGGATACCTCGGGGGTGATGGTGTTCGCCATGACCCGGCACGCGCAGCGCCACCTGGGGCTGCAGTTCGAAAAGCGGCAGGTGAAGAAGACCTATGTCGCGCGGGTCTGGGGCAATATGGCCGAGCGCGCCGGGACCATTGATCTGCCGCTGATCGTGGACTGGCCGAACCGGCCGCGCCAGATGGTCGACCATGAGAACGGCAAGCCCGCCCTGACCGAATGGCGGGTGCTGCGCCACGAGGAAAACGCCACCCGGGTGCGGCTGTTTCCGCGAACCGGGCGCAGCCACCAGCTGCGGGTGCACATGCTGGCGATCGGCCATCCGATCCTGGGCGATCCGTTCTATGCCACCGGCGAGGCACGCGCGGCACCGCGTCTGATGCTGCATGCCGAAAGCCTGCGCCTCCGCCACCCCGATGGTGGCAAGGGGATGACCTTCAAGGCGCGCTGCGGCTTCTGAGGCGGCGTTGGTGCGCGCGATTTCCCCCGATCCGTGCCCATACCCGGTTGCGCGGCGGGGCCGGAGTGGCTACAGGCATGGCCCACAAGGTCGCCGTGTTCACGTGATGGTTTGAAGCTCGATGAAGCTCAGGAAAGTTCCGTTCTGGAAGGTCAAGCGCGAGTTGCGCCGGATAGGCCTGCGTCTGGTGCGCGATGTGCCGCGCTGGTTTCTGGCCGAATGGCGGTATTTCCTTTACCGCCGGTTTGGCACGCCGCCGGTGGTGCACGAGGGCCGGCTGCCCCTTGGCAAGCGGGTTGCGATATTCCTGATCTTTCCGCGCGACGGGGTTTTGCGGTCGCACCAGGCGGTGCTGGAATACCTGATTTCTCAGGGCATGGCGCCGGTGGTGGTGTCGAACCTGCCGCTTGCCGACGACGACCGCAAGGCGCTGCTGGCCAACTGCGCCCGCCTGCTGGAGCGTGAAAACTTCGGCTATGACTTTGGCGGCTACCAGGCCGGGGTTCTCGATATCGCCGCGCAGGTAGGCGACCTGGACGAGCTGATCATCCTGAACGATTCCATGTGGTTCCCGCTGGGCCCCAACCGCAACTGGATCGAGCGGGCCCGCAACAGCGGCGCCCAGTTCGTCGGTCCCATCGACGCGACCGGCAGCGTCGAGCGCACCGAGCTGCCGGATTTCCGGGCGGTGAACTGGGACTGGCGCCGGTCGCGGCGCAACTACCACATGTCGTCCTTCATCCTGTGGTTCGGCGCGGAACTGTTGCGCGACCCGGATTTCCTGAAGTTCTGGAGAACGCTGCGCGTAACCGACGACAAGACCCAGACCGTGCGGCGCGGCGAAATGGGGCTGTCGCGCTTTGTGCGAAGAAAGGGCTATGCCCTGGCCCCGATCGTCGATCTGACGAACCTGCCGGACGTGCTGGAACGGCTGAGCCCGGACCAGCTGCGCGAAGTCCTGGCCGGCGTCCTTGTGGAACTGCCGCAGGGGCACGAAGGTTTGCTGCACGACCAGCTGGCGGCCTTTGACGGGGGTGAAGCCTGGCGGCAGACCACGGTTGCGATGCTTCTGGCACTGGCGACCAAGCGGCACATGGCATATATGTCACCGCTTTTGGTGCTGCGCTATCTGGACGGCATGTTCATGAAAAAGGCGCTGGTGCCCAGGACTGCCGCCACCGCCGATGTGGTCGTCAAGCTGTTGCGCGACTATCCGGAGTATTTCCCCGAGGATATTGCCGCCGAGATAGAAACCACGATCCGGCGCACCCACGCGGGCCGCTAGAGCCTCGGACGAAAACTCTGCAACGTCTTGCCAGGAGCACGGAGGGCAGCGCCCGGCCCGAGGGTGGGCGAGAAGCGACCGCCCTTGGGGGCGGGTCGGGCGCTGCCCGGCGGTGCCGCCGTGCGCAATATGTTCACAGTGTGGTTCAGAATTTCAATCCGGGGCTCTAGCGGCGCGTATTCATCGTCGATGCCCGGGCCGCCATACGCTTTGCCGGTGGCCATGGGTTTCGCGCTTCATCCCCGCTTGCCGGAGTGGCGCATGGCCAGGACGCCTTTCAGAAACCCCGCCGCTTGCGCGCGTTTGCGCGCTGACAGCAGGTTCGGCAGGAACAGGAACTTGGCCAGCGCCTCGGCCAGGGTCGACAGGAACGGCCAGGGGCGCTGGTGCTTGCGCTTGGCGTGCACCGCCGAGCGGGCCAGCTGTTCGGCCTTGAACGCGGCCGAACGCGGCGTGCGTTCGCTTGAGCGCCCCTCGAGGTGAACGACGCTTGCCGCGCGGATGAACATCAGCTTGCCGCGTTCGGCGCGCAGGCGCAGGCTGAGGTCGTCGTCTTCGTGATACAGGAAAATCGCCGGATCGAACCCCCCGACGGCTTGGAAATCGGCGCGCCGCACGAAAAGCGCCGCGCCTGAAAGCACCGGAACTTCGCATTCCGATGCCGGCCAGCCGCGCGCAAGCCACTTTCGGCGGGCCAGCAGCTTGGAGCGGCGCTTGAACTGGGGCTTGCCCGAGGCGCCCGACAGCCGCGGGTTGAAGGCCACGGCATCCGGGTGGTCCCGGGCCGCGTCGAGCAGGGCCGCAAGCGCCCCGTCCTGCAGCCGTGCATCCGGGTTCAGAAACAGCAGGAACGGCCTGTCAGTGGCCTGCGCGCCCTGGTTGCAGGCCGGCCCGAAGCCAAGGTTCGCGCTGTTGCGGATCAGATGCGCCCCGTGGCTGGCGGCGATGCGTGCGGTGTCTTCCACGTCGGCGCTGGCGTTGTCGACGATGATCGCCTGGGTGCCTTCGGGCAGCGAAGCCAGCATGCCGGGCAGCACCGCGGCGCTGTTGTAACAGACCGAAACCACGCTGACATCGCGTGCCGAATATCCGCCTTGCATGCGCAGCCCTGCCACCCTGTGCCCGTTGCCCGTCGTTCGACCGCTGAGGGTCGCCCTGACCTACCAATTACCTGTGCGGCAGGGGAACAGCAAATCGACCGGCGGCACGCGCGCCGGGACTGCAAGGGAAAGGTGGCCCGGCCCAACCCCGGCCCAACCCCGGCGCGAACCGGGCAAAGCCGGTCAGACGTGGGCCGGCCCGCCCTCGGAACGCGCATTCAGCTTGACCCGCGTGCCGATCGGCACCCGGTCGTAAATGTCGATGACCTGGTCATTCACCAGTCGGGCGCAGCCGTTGCTGACCGCGCCGCCGATGGTCGCCGGGTCGTTGGTGCCGTGGATGCGCAGATAGCTGTCGCCGTTCTCCTTGGTGAAGAGATACAGCGCGCGCGCCCCAAGCGGGTTGTCGATGCCGCCGGGCAGGCCCTGGACCACCGGCTTGTAGATCTCGGGCTGACGTTCGAGCATTCCCGGCGTCGGCACCCAGGTCGGCCATTCCCGCTTCATCCCGACATAATATTCGCCGGGGTGATACAGACTGCCCATGCCGACCCCGACCGTGTAGCGCAGGGCGGTGTTGTTGGGCAGGGTCCAGTAGAGATAGAAAAAGTCCGGATCCACATGCACTTCGAACGGCTTGAAGCCGGGCCGCAGCCTGACGATGCGCGGCAGTTGTTCTTCGGGCAGGTTGTAGTCGGGGATCAAGGCATCCAGCGGGTTGTCGCCCCGCGCCGCCAGCGCCCCGGAACCGGCCCCAAGCGCCAGCCCGCCCGCGGCCAGACCTGTTTTCACGAATGCACGTCGGTTGATCATGTCATTGCCCTCTTGCCTGCAGTTCCCGTTCGGCAGCTGTTCGATCGCCCCACCTGGCCACCAGGCGCAACCCAAGGTTTTTGCAAAAACCTTGGACCGTCGCACCTGTTCGCCAAACGGTGCCCCGGCCTAACCGGGCACTGCGAAATTGGCCAATAACGTTTTCGTAGGGAAAGGGCCCCGGCGTTGCCGCGGGGCCCTTTCCCTGTTCGTAGCGATGTGGCGATCAGCCGTCCGACTTGATCTCTTCACCGGTTTCCTGGTCGACCATTTTCATCGCCAGACGCACCTTGCCGCGGTCGTCGAAGCCCAGGAGCTTGACCCAGACTTCCTGGCCCTCTTTCAGCACATCCGAAGGATGGGTCAGCCGGCGGTTTTCGATCTGGCTGACATGCACCAGCCCGTCGCGCTTGCCAAAGAAGTTCACGAACGCGCCGAAGTCGACGATCTTGACCACCTTGCCGCGGTAGATCTTGCCTTCTTCCGGCTCGGCCACGATCGCGTTGATCATCTCGTAGGCCTTCTGGATCGCATCGTTGTTGGGCGAGGCGATCTTGATGATGCCGTCGTCGTTGATGTCGACCTTGGCGCCCGACACTTCGACGATCTCGCGGATCACCTTGCCGCCCGAGCCGATCACTTCCCGGATCTTGTCGGTGGGGATCTGCATGGTCTCGATACGCGGCGCGTGGACCGAGAATTCGGCGGTTTCGCTCAGCGCCTTGTTCATCTCGCCCAGAATATGCAGCCGCGCGTCCCTGGCCTGCGCCAGCGCGGTCTTCATGATTTCTGGCGTGATCCCGGCCACCTTGATGTCCATCTGCAACGACGTGATGCCGTTTTCAGTGCCCGCGACCTTGAAGTCCATGTCGCCCAGGTGATCCTCATCGCCCAGGATGTCGGTCAGGATGGCATAGTCGCCGCTGTCCTCAAGGATCAGCCCCATCGCGATACCCGCAACCGGCGCTTTCAGCGGAACACCCGCATCCATCATCGACAGCGACCCGCCGCAAACCGACGCCATGGATGACGATCCGTTGCTCTCGGTGATCTCCGATACCACGCGAATGGTGTAGGGGAAATCGGTCGCCGCCGGCAGAACCGCCTGCAGCGCGCGCCAGGCCAGCTTGCCGTGGCCGATCTCGCGACGCCCGGTAAAGCCGAAGCGGCCGACCTCGCCCACCGAATAGGGCGGGAAGTTGTAATGCAGCATGAAGTTCGACTTGTAGGTGCCGTGCAGCGCGTCGATCATCTGTTCGTCGTCGCCGGTGCCCAGCGTGGTCACCACCAGCGCTTGCGTCTCACCACGGGTGAACAGGGCCGAGCCGTGGGTGCGCGGCAAGAGGCCGGTTTCCGCCACGATCGGACGCACGGTCGTCAGGTCGCGCCCGTCGATCCGCTTGCCGGTCTTGACCACGTCGCCGCGCAGGATCTCGGCTTCCAGCTTTTTCAGGGCCGAGCCGAGGTTTTCATCTTCCTGCTGCTCTTCGGAAAGCTTGGCGACGATCTCTTCGCGCGCCGCGGCCACGGCGGCCACGCGCTCCTGCTTGTCGGTGTGCTTGTAGGCCGCGCGCAGCGCCTTTTCGCCGGCCTTCTTCACCGCCTTGTAAAGCTCGCTGTAATCCGGCGGCTGGAAATCGAACGGCTCTTTCGCCGCGTCCTCGGCCAGATCGATGATCAGGTCGATCACCGGCTGGATCTGTTCATGGGCA
The DNA here is from genome assembly GCA_024277955.1 of Alphaproteobacteria bacterium. Lineage (GTDB taxonomy): Bacteria > Pseudomonadota > Alphaproteobacteria > Rhodobacterales > Rhodobacteraceae > JAJRUE01. The sequence continues at coordinate 8,019 of JAJRUE010000163.1, forward strand.
AAGGTCACGGCCCCCAGCATCTCTTCTTCGCTCAGCTCGTAGGCTTCGCTTTCAACCATCATCACGGCGTCCTTGGTCCCGGCAACCACCAGGTCCAGGCGCTGCTCGGGGTTCTCGCGCAGCTTGTGCATCTCGTCGATTTCCGGGTTCAGGATGTATTCGCCATCCTCATACCCCACGCGGGCGCCGGCAATCGGCCCCATGAAAGGCGCGCCCGAAATCGTCAGCGCGGCACTTGCGGCGATCATCGCCACGATGTCCGGGTCATTCACCAGGTCGTGGCTCAGCACCGTGCAGATCACCAGAACCTCGTTCTTGAAGCCCGGCACGAACAGCGGCCGGATCGGCCGGTCGATCAGGCGCGATGTCAGCGTTTCCTTTTCGGTCGGCCGCGCCTCACGCTTGAAGAAGCCGCCCGGCACCTTGCCGGCGGCATAGTATTTTTCATTGTAGTGAACCGTCA
>JAJRUE010000164.1 GCA_024277955.1 Alphaproteobacteria bacterium
CGACCTGCGGCTGAAATCGCGCACGGTCACCCAGATGGCGCGGGCGGCAATCTCGTGCAAGGCCGGCGGCGTCGGCCGCTACGGGCGGTCGAATTTCGTGCACATGGACAGCGGCCCGGTCCGCACCTGGCGGGGCTGAACGAGCGCGCCCCTTTCACATTTCGAGAACCGGAACGACGGCGCCTTCGGGCGCCGAAATCTTTCAAAGATTTCGGTCCGTTTTCTTTGCAAGAAAACGGCGCGCCAGACCGGTTCGCGGGGATGGTCGTTCGCAGGAGCGGTCGGGGGGATTGGCGCACCTGAGAGGATTCGAACCTCTGGCCTCTGCCTTCGGAGGGCAGCGCTCTATCCAGCTGAGCTACAGGTGCGCGTGGGCCCGATATAGGCCAAGCTCGCGGTGCCAGCAATCGCAAAAATCCGCCCGTGGCGGATTTTGCGCCGGCGGGCGCCGGCTCAGCCGAACAGATCGTTGCAAAGCTCCAGCGCGTCCACCAGCGCATCCACCTCGGCGCGGGTGTTGTAGAGGCCAAAGGACGCACGGCAGGTGGCCGAAACCCCGAGGAACTCCATCAGCGGCTGCGCGCAGTGGTGGCCGGCGCGCACCGCGACGCCGCGCTTGTCGAGCACGGTGGAAATGTCGTGCGGATGCGCCGCCCCCTGCAGGGTAAAGGAAAAGATCGCCGCCTTGCCCGGCGCGTTGCCCTGCACGTTCAGCCAGTTCAGCCCGCCCAGCCGGTCGCGCGCATAATCGCGGATCGAGGCTTCATGCGCGGCGATGTTGTCCATGCCGAGATCCATCAGATATTCCAGCGCCACCCCCAGGCCGATGGTCTGCACGATGCCCGGGGTGCCGGCTTCGAACTTCATCGGCGGATCGGCGTAGCTGACGGCGTCGCGCGTGACTTCGCGGATCATGTCGCCGCCGCCCATGAAGGGGCGCATCTCGGCCATGCGCTCGGATTTCACGAACACCGCCCCCGACCCCGAGGGACCATAGAGCTTGTGGCCGGTGATCACGTAGAAATCGCAGCCGATGTCGTCGACGTTCACCGGCATGTGCACCGCCGCTTGCGAGCCGTCCACCGCCACCGCCACGCCCTTTTCGTGCGCCGCGCGGGTGATCGCCTTGACGTCCACCACCGTGCCCAGCACGTTCGACAGATGGGTGATGGCGACCAGGCGGGTTTTCGGGCCGATCGCCTCGATCACCCGGTTCGCATCCAGCGCGCCGTTCACGTCTGGTTCGACCCATTTCAGCACCACCCCCAGGCGTTCGCGCAGAAAATGCCAGGGCACGATGTTGGCGTGGTGCTCCATCACCGACAGCACGATCTCGTCGCCCGCCTTCAGCTGCTGCGCGCCCCAGCCGTAGGCCAGCATGTTGAAGCCTTCGGTGGCACCGGAATTGAGCACGATCTGGCGTTCGTCCGCCACCCCGAGAAAGCGTGCGACGATCCCGCGCACCGCCTCGTAGCGATCGGTGGCGAGGTTCGAGAGATAGTGCAACCCCCTGTGAACATTTGCATATTCATGGGAATAGGCCTGGGTCACCGCATCGATCACCACGCGCGGCTTCTGCGCCGAGGCGCCGTTGTCGAGATAGACCAGCGGCTTGCCGTTCACGCTGCGCGCGAGAATCGGGAAATCCCTGCGGATCGCCTCCACGTCGAACATCTAGATCATCCCCATCATGTTCCAGCCCAGCACCGAAAAGATCATCCTGAGCACGGTCGCAATCGCCATCGTCGCCACCAGCATCACGAAAAAAACCGCCCAGGCGGACCGGAACCCGTGCATCTCGGCGATGAACTGGGTCAGCAGCCAGAACAGCAGAAAGATCCCGGCAAAGCCGACCAGCCCCCCCAGCAGCGGAAACACCAGCCCCAGCACGATCTGCACGACCTGCAGCCCGACCAGAATCGCCTGCACCCAGCTGACCAGCAGGATCGCATCCTCCAGCCGGCCCCTGCCCCGCATCGCCCGGCCGAAAATGTCGATGGCAAAGACCATGATCACCATCACCAGCGCCTGCGACACCGCCATTTCGAAGGGCGGCATGGCAAGCGCGCTGTCGCTCGGGTCCAGCCAGGCCAGGCGCGCGTTCAGCACGAAGGACAGATAGCCGGTCACGGTGCTCACCACCGCCACCAGCAACAGCAGCAGCCAGCGGTCGCGCAGCGCCATGTCGACGGCGATGATCCGGCGGGCCATGGCGCGCGGGTCGCGCAGGGTCGCCGCGGTTTCGCGCAGAAAGACTTGTGGGCTTGGGGTCACGAGGGGGCTCCGGGTTTTTCCGCCTGATAGAGCGATGCGCCCCAGATGAGCACAAAGCCGCCAAGCGCCACAACCCCGAAAACGGATTGCACCGGCTGCGGCAGACCCAGCCCGACCACCAGCCCGTTGGCCAGCCAGGCCGGGGCCGCCGCCAGCAGCGCCCAGAACAGCGCCAGCCGGGCCGAAAACCAGCTGCCCCGCCCGCCAAAGGCCCGCGCCAGCAGATGCGACACCGCCGCCACCGCGTAAAGCACCAGCGGCATGATGAACAGCCAGGCCAGCAGCGCCCCGCCGAGGCGCGCGTTCAGCGGCGTCGAGGGGTCGGCCAGCGCCAGACCGGCCAGGCGCGGCCATTGCGCGACAAAGATCAGCCCGCAACCGGCGATCAGATAGATCAGCGCCCGGTCCTCGCGCACCCCTTCGTCGAGTCGGCGCCGGATCACCCGGCGCGGGTGGCGCCAGCTGATCAGCATGTCGGCGGCAATGCCCATCTCGCGATCCCGATCAGCGACGGTGGCGCTGCAGCCAGGCTTCCAGCCGGCCCAGAAGCTCTTCGGTGATCGCCGGGCTGTGGATTTCCTCCATCGCTTCGCTCAGGAAGGCCAGAACCAGCATGTCCTGCGCATCGCTGCGCGCCACCCCGCGGGCGCGCAGGTAGAACAGCGCATCCTCGTCGATGGCGCCGGTGGTCGAGCCGTGACTGCAGGCCACGTCATCGGCGTAGATTTCCAGTTCCGGCTTGGCCAGAAACTGGCTGTCGCCGTCCAGCAGAAGCGCCTGGCTGATCTGGTAGCCGTCGGTCTTCTGCGCCCCTTCCCTGACCAGGATCTTGCCCTGGAACACGCCCACGGCGCCGTTCCTGAGCACCTTCTTGAACACCTGCCGGCTTTCGCAGTTCAGCGCGTCATGGGTGATGAAAACGGTGTCGTCGTGGTGAAACTTGCCATCGCCCACCGCGGCGCCGGCGACATGGGCCACCGCGTCGTCGCCGGTGAACTCGATCACCGCCTCGTTGCGGGTCAGGATGCCGTTCACGGTCAGCGTGAAGCTCTTGAAGCGGCTTTCGCGCCCCAGCCGGGCGAATGTATGGGTCACCGAGCGGCGTTCGTGGTCGCGCCCCTGGGTGCGCACGTGGTGGAAGGTGCCGCCATCGGCGATATCGACCTCGGTCACCTTGTTCAGCCGCGCAGCCCCGGGGCCGTTTTCGAGCAGGGTCAGTTCGGCCCCTTCCTCGACCCGGATCACGTGGTGCAGCATCACGTCCGAAGTTTCGTCCCGGTGCAGGTAGATCAGCGACACCGGGCGCGAAACCCTGCCGGTGGCCCGGATCACCACGCCATCGGCGGCAAAGGCGGTGTTGAGCGCCGCCAGCGGGCGCGCCACTGGCGACTGCCCGCGCGCTTCCAGCGCCCCGAACAGCCCCCTGGACCAGTGGATATCGGTGCCCGCCACATCGGCAAGCCGTTCGATTTCAATCCCTTCCTGGGCCAGATCGTCCGAGGCATCGGCGTCGAAGACCCCGTCCACGAACACCACCCTGAGCCGGTCAAGTTCGCCGAACACCGGGGTGTCGTCGCCCGGATCGAACAGCGCAGCGCGCGGCGCGTCGGGCTGCACCAGCGTCGCCGGGTCGGTGAATTTCCAGTATTCGTCGCGCCGCCCCGGCAGGCCCGCAGCCCCCAGCCGGTCGAGCGCGTCGCGGCGCGCCGCCGTGATCCAGCCGCCGCCCTCGGGCATGCTCAGCCCGGCCAGCCGGGTTTCGGTCGCATCCGCCCTTGCCTTTGCCAGCGCCATCACGCCACCTCGTTCAGAATGTCGGCATAGCCGTTGTTTTCGACCTCGAGCGCCAGTTCGGGGCCGCCGGTCTTGATGATGCGGCCATCGGCCATGATGTGCACCACGTCGGGCCTGATGTGGTCCAGCAGGCGCTGGTAATGGGTGATCACCAGAAAGCCGCGCTTGCCGTCGCGCAGCGCGTTGACGCCCTCGGCCACCAGCTTCATCGCGTCCACATCGAGCCCGCTGTCGGTCTCGTCCAGCACGCACATGCGCGGCTCGAGCATCGCCATCTGCAGGATTTCGTTGCGCTTTTTCTCGCCGCCGGAAAAGCCGACATTGACCGGCCGTTTCAGCATCTCGGCGTCAATCCTGAGCGCCTTCGCCCTGGCCCGGATTTCCTTGAGGAATTCGGTCGCCGAAAGCTCCTCCTGCCCGCGCGCCTTGCGCTGCGAATTCACCGCCGTGCGCAGAAAGGTCATGTTGCCGACGCCGGGGATTTCCACCGGGTATTGAAAGGCCAGGAACAGCCCCAGCGCGGCGCGTTCCTCGGGGTCCAGTTCCAGCAGGTCAACCCCATCCAGCGTGGCGCTGCCGCCGGTCACCTCGTAGCCGTCCTTGCCGGCCAGAACATAGGACAGCGTCGATTTGCCGGACCCGTTCGGGCCCATGATCGCATGCACTTCGCCCGCGCCGATGCTCAGGTCGACGCCCTTGAGGATCTGCTTGTCTTCTTCTTCAAGTTTGACCCGCAGGTCTTTGATTTCCAGCATGTTTTCTACCTTTTCATTCTGATCGGGCCGCCCGTTCGGGCCGCCGTGCTCGCCAATGTCATGTGATGTGTTTCAAGCCGCGCGGCCGCAGGAATGCGCCCCAGGCCGCCCCCGGGGGCCTGAGCCTGCGCAAGTCTGTGCGCGGCGATGCGTTTGGGTGTCAGGGGGTCGGCAGGCCGGTTTGCGCCGCCGCTTCCAGCGCCGCCAGATCCGGCAGGACCGGCACGCCGCGCGTCTGCTGATCCACCGGGATGCCCATGGCCATGTCCACCCATTGCGGGGAAAACACCCGGTCGAACAGCCCCGGCGCCAGGAACACCATGTCCTGCATCAGCAAGGCCATGGCCGCCACGCCGATCAGCTTGCCGATCTCGTGCGGGCGCGAACGCACCCGGATGACCGACCGCAGCGCGATCGCCAGCGCAATCGCCAGCACCATGTCGCTCAGCAGCCAGATATCCGCATCCGGCCCGCCCAGCCCGCCGCCGGTCAGCCGGAAGCGCGCGTAGCGCACCAGCCCGATCGCCAGCACCCCCAGCAACAGCCCGCCGGCCACGTCCCCCGGGATGCGCAGGGCGCGGTCCAGCCCCTTGGGCAGCGGCCGGGCATCGCGCCCGCGCGCCCTGGCTTTCCCGCCCTTGCGCGGCTTGGCGCGCAGCGCCTGCGCGTCCTCGACCGGGCCGGCATAGACCTGCGACATGGTATTCTCGCCGCCTGCGGAAATACGCTTCAACCTTTCCTGGAATTGCTGTTTCTGAAGGTTGGCCGTCACCATGTTCCGTCACCGATTTCCACCGTCCCGACGGCGAGAATGGCGAAACTTGCCGGCAGGAATGCGGCGCAAGGCGCACAATTTCACGCGTAACTGTCGCCGAATCAGCCGGTAATCCCGGCCATACCGCCGGAACTGTCGCCAGCCCGCGAACAATCGCGCCGTCAGGCGGGCAGATGGATCGAACCGCCAAAATCACCCCACCGACCCTTCGAGCGAGATCGCCACCAGCTGTTGCGCCTCCATGGCAAACTCCATCGGCAGGGCCTGCAGAACCTCCTTGGCGAAGCCGTTGACGATCAGCGCCAGCGCCGCCTCTTCGTCCATGCCGCGCTGGCGGCAGTAGAACAGCTGGTCGTCGTCGACCTTCGAGGTGGTCGCCTCGTGCTCTACCCGGCTGGAATTGTTCTTGACCTCGATATAGGGCACCGTGTGCGCCCCGCAATTGCTGCCGATCAGCAGACTGTCGCACTGGGTGTAGTTGCGGCTGTTCTTCGCCTTGGGATGCATGCTGACCAGCCCGCGATAGGTGTTTTGCGCCTTGCCGGCGCTGATCCCCTTGGAGACGATCCGGCTCTTGGTGTTCCTGCCCAGGTGGATCATCTTGGTGCCGGTGTCGGCCTGCTGCATGTTGTTGGTGATGGCGATGGAATAGAACTCGCCCTGGCTGTCGTCGCCGCGCAGGATGCACGACGGGTATTTCCAGGTCACGGCGCTGCCGGTTTCCACCTGGGTCCACATCACCTTGGCCCGGTCGCCGCGGCAGTCGGCGCGCTTGGTGACGAAATTGTAGATGCCGCCCTTGCCTTCCTCGTCGCCGGGAAACCAGTTCTGGACGGTGGAATACTTCACCTCGGCATCTTCCATGATGACGATTTCCACCACCGCCGCATGCAGCTGCGCGGTGTCGCGCTTGGGGGCGGTGCAGCCTTCGAGGTAACTCACGTAGCTGCCCTTGTCGGCGATGATCAGGGTGCGTTCGAACTGGCCGGTATTTTCGGCATTGATCCGGAAATAGGTGCTAAGCTCCATCGGGCAGCGCACGCCGGGCGGGATATAGACAAAGGAACCATCTGAAAACACGGCGGAATTCAGCGTGGCAAAGAAATTGTCGCTGACCGGCACGACCGAGCCGAGGTATTTCTTCACCAGTTCGGGGTGCTCGCGGATCGCTTCCGAGATCGAACAGAATATCACCCCGGCCTTTTCCAGTTCCTTCTGGAAAGTCGTGCCCACGGACACGCTGTCAAACACCGCGTCCACCGCTACCTTGCGGCCTTCGGCGGGGATTTCCTCGGCCCCCTCGACCCCGGCCAGGATCATCTGTTCCTTGAGCGGGATCCCCAGCTTTTCATAGGTCGCCAGCAGCTTGGGATCGACCTCGTCCAGCGACTTGGGCTTGACCTCCATGCTTTTCGGGCGGGCGTAGTAATAGAGATCCTGGTAGTCGATCATCGGGTAATGGACCATGGCCCAGTCCGGTTCCTTCATCGCCTTCCAGCGGGCAAAGGCGGCCAGACGCCATTCGGTCATCCACTCGGGCTCTTCGTTCTTTTTCGAGATCAGCCGGACGATGTCCTCGTTCACCCCCTTGGGGGCGTAATCCATCTCGATATCGGTTTCCCAGCCGTATTTGTACTTGCCCGAAATCGATTCGACCGCCTCGACGGTTTCCTGATCGACGCCGTCCTTGGCGATGAGTTTCTCGGTCGTTGTCATGTCCTGTTCGCTTCCTTTCAGGCTGCCTTTTGCGCATGCCGGGCGCGGGCCTTGGCCCAGACTTCGGCGAAACGCAAAACGTCATCTCTTTTGGTGGTCGGGCCCAGCGACACGCGGATCGCGCTGCTGCCCAGACCTTCGTCAAATCCCATCGCCCGCAGCACCCGGCTGGTGCGGGTCTTGCCGCTGGAACACGCCGAGCCGGCGGAAACCGCGAACCCCGCCAGGTCCATCTGCATGACCTGGGTTTCGCCCTTCCAGCCGGGGGTGGCGAAAAAACTGGTGTTGGGCAGGCGTTTGGCCCCGCGCCCGGCGATCACCGTGTCGGGCGATGCCGCCAGAACCGCCGCTTCCAGCTCGTCGCGCGGCGCAGCCACCGCCTCCCAGACGCCATCGGCCAGATCGCGCGCCGCCGCTTCGGCCGCGGCGCCAAAGCCCGCGATCCCGGCGACATTCTCGGTGCCCGAACGCCGCCCCATTTCCTGACCGCCGCCACGGATGACGGCCTCGACATCCAGCCCCTGCCGGAGCACCAGCGCGCCAACGCCGCGCGGCCCGCCCAGCTTGTGGGCCGACACCAGCATCATGTCGCAGCCCAGCCAGTCGAAACCGAAGGCCAGCTTGCCAAAGGCCTGGGTCGCATCGCAAACCGCAACCCCCTGCGGCAGATCCTGAACCACGCCGGTTTCGGCATTGGCCAGCTGTACCGCCACACCGCCCGGCGCGCCCAGGGCAATGGCGCCATCGCGATCCACCGGCAGTTCTGCCCGGCACCAGGCCCGAACCGCGGGGTGCTCCACATCGGCGCAGGCCAGATCGCGCCCGGCCAGCGCCAGCGCAGCGGCCTCGCTCGCGCCCGAGGTGAACACCACATCGCCCGCCTGCGCGCCCAGCGCCTCGGCCACCTGCGCGCGGGCCTTTTCGACCAGCGCGCGCGCCCGCCGCCCCTCGCCATGCACCGCCGACGGGTTGCCGGTGGCCTCGAGCCCGGCGATCACCGCCGCGCGGGCCTCGGGGCGC
>JAJRUE010000165.1 GCA_024277955.1 Alphaproteobacteria bacterium
ACCCCGACAAAGGCACCGTCGCCTTGGTCGAGCGGCCAAAGCCTTGCCGACGGCGCCACGCGCGCGCCGATGTCCTGGCGCGCCAGCCAGCCGGGCGACGGCGCATCGGCGCCGGCATTGAACAGCGCCGCGTCCAGGTCCACCGGATCCTGCGCCCCCAGCCGGGCCGCCACCTTTAGCCAGCGATCATCCCCCATGGTCACCCTCCTGTGCGATGATCGCCGCCGCCGCCCGGTTGCCGGGGCCCGGCAGATCCAGCGCCAGCAGCGCGTTGGCCAGCTCGGTGGCCCGGCTGCCATCCAGAAATGCCGCCACTTCGCGCTGCAAAAGCAACAGTTCGTGGGCCAGCACCGTCACCGCGCAGCCCCGGTCGGACGCGGCCCGCGCCCGTCGTTCCTGGTCGTCCATGTAGGACGCCATCTGCGGAATGAAGATCGCGGGGATGCGGTGATACAGCACCTCGTGATAGGAATTGTAGCCCGCGGCGCTGACCAGAAGATCGCTCGCCATCGCCAGCGACAGCGCGTTCTGGGTGCGCACCACATGGGTGTTTTCCCAACCGAACAGCCCCGGCGCCACCTTGGCCCCCGGCCAGACCACCACCAGGTGCAGACAGTCGCCGCGCCCCGCAAGCTGGGCGCAGAGCGTCTGGATCTGCGCCGACCGGTCCGCCGCTTCGCCGCCGCCCAGCATGGTCACTACCAGCCGGTCAAAGCCGCGATCAAAGCGCTCGGCCAGCCCGGCGCGCAGCGCGTCGCGCGCCATCGCCGGCGGGCCCTGCTGCACCACCGGGCCGACGCGATGCACGCGGGGGCCGCGGCTGTAGTCGGTGTTCAGCTCGTCAAAGGCTTCGAGCGGCACGATGACCTGGTCAAACACCGCCTCGCGCTCGATCGGGGTGCGTTCGAGCTGGCCGGCCTGCCACAACCCGCGCCGGATCCAGATGCCGCGGGCGCGTTTTTCGGCGATGGTGCGGTAGAGCGAATCGAACACGTAGCCGCCGTCGAAAACCAGCCGGTCGCCGGGGCGCACCACCTGGCTCAGCCGCAGGTAGTTGACGATGTCATTGGCGTAGTCGTCGCCGTGCCGGTCGCTGCGCGGCACCAGCGGCAGACAGGCGTGGCCGCGCGCGCGCAGCATCGGCACGCAACTTGGATAGGCGGCAAAGCCGACCTGCGCCGCGTCCGGCAGTTCAGCGGCAATCTGCGCGCAGCGCTGGGCATGGCCCAGCCCGACGCCGTTGGTCGGCATGAACAGCGTGCGCGGGGCGTGATCCGGCGCGCGCGCCTTGCCGCGGCGGGGCGGCGGCGGAGCAGCGGGCGGCGGCGGGGCGGCGGGCGGCGGCGCCAGCGCCTTTTCCAGCCGCTCGATGGCGCAGGCCTGCAGCCAGCCGTCGGCGGCCATCTCGCCGGCCAGCGCGGCCCGGTTGGGATCGACGCTGGTCTGCAGGAACGGCGCCAGGCTGGCCAGCCCGCGCGGACCGCGCAGCACCGGCGCGCCGGTCGCCGCGATCGCGCCCTTGTCGGTACAGTCGATCACCACCCCGCCCGCGCGCATCAGCAGCAGCGCCATCGCCGCGATCCGTTCGCCGGGCATGTTGGCGCCGAAAATCGCCGCCGCATCGGCCATGCCCGCCATCACCGGGGCGGGAAACTCGGAAATCCCCAGCACCCGCAAATCGCTGTAGCGCGAGCTGCGGATCATGTCCTTGCCCCGGCCCGCGGTGACCACGCAAAGCTCGACCGCCGGCTGGTTGGAGAGCGCCTCGATCACCGGCAGGGCGTCGGCCTCTTCCAGCGCTTCGGGCGGCACCACCAGCAACAGCCGCAGCGGCTGGTCCGGGGGCCGCAGGCCCGCCGCCGGCGGCACGAACAGCGGCGCAAGCTGGTGGTCGCGGATCGGCTTGGGCTGCAGCGCCAGCAGATCCACCACCACCGGGTCGCGCCCCAGCACATAGGCCAGCCGCGCGGTCGCCGAAATCCGCGCCTGCACATCGGCAAAACACCCCAGCGCCGCCACCCGGCACTGCGCCGGCAGCCGCAGATCGCGCAGCGCCGCCAGCGTGTCCTGGCCAAGGTCCTGGGCCCCGATCACCAGCACCTGCGACAGCGGCGCATCGCCCGGCTCGGCCAGGAACGGCGCGGCTTCGTATTTCTGGCTGCGGTTCAGGCTTTCCGGGGCGCTGGCGGCATCGACGATCACCGCGTGCCCGCGCGCCTTCAGCAGCCAGGCGAACTGCACACAGGCGTCGAAACCGCGTTCGTCGCGCTGGCCGCTGGTCACCAGGATCATCGCGCGCCCTCCTGTTCGGGCGCCGCCATAGGCGAAGGCGACGCGGTTGCGGGCAAGGCGTTTTCCGGCAAGGCGGCGGGCGGCAAGGCGGCCTCGGGCGGCAAGGCGGTGGCCTCGAAGAACCGGCAGAACGCCTCTTGCGAATAGCGCGCAAGCCCGGCCTGCCCGGCGCGCACCCGTGCGGCGTAATCCGCCGGCGCCGCCAGAAAGCCGGCGATCAGCGCATCCACCTCGTCGGCGCGCGCCGCCACCGCGCCGTCGGGAAAGTTCTGCGCGGTCTGGGCGTCGGTGATCACCAGCTTGCCCGCCGCGATCGCCTCGGCCAGCACCCGCCCAAAGCTTTCGCGCCAGGTGGGGGCGGTGAAATAGACCATGAAATCGATCTGCTCAAAGAACTCGGCCACCTCGATCGCCCGAAACCGCAGGATGTCCCAGTGCGGATGATCGGCGGCCAGCCCGATCAGGGTGTCGCCGCCCAGGATCAGGTTCTTTTCGGCATGCGGCGGAAAGCAGGCCTCCAACTCGGCCAGCGGTGGAAATTTCTCGTGCCCGGGGCGCGACAGGCGGCCGCGCCGGTCGCGCGGCGCCGGGCTTGGCGCGCTCAGGCCGAAATCGCAGATGTTGAACCAGTCTTCGGGCATCAGCGACCAGGGGGCGGAGGTTTCGGGATGCGCGGCGCACCAGGTTTCGACCGTGGCCCGGTTCAGCGGCGACACCGGCGCCAGCAGCCGCTCGAGCGCGACCGAGGCCTTGCTGATCGCCCCCAGGCAGCGCGCCACGTCAAAGCTTTCCGCCCCGCCCGGACGGGTGAAGTTTTCATGGGTCACCACCACCAGGCGGCGCGCGACGATGCGCAGCGCCAGGCTGTCCTGGAATTTCAGGAAGGCCGGGTTGTGCACGACCACCAGATCGGCGCTGACCGCCGGCGGATCCCATTCAAGCGCCAGCCCCAGCGCGGCGCAGGCTTCCTGCAGCACCGGGGCGGCTTCGTGGCCGCGAAACATCGCCGAGGACAGCGCGACCACGCGCGGCTTGCCCAGTCTGCCCTGGTCGCGCAGGGCGCAAAGCGCCGCCAGTTCGCGCGCCACCGCCGACGAGGTGCCGCCGGGAAACCGCGCGTCGATCACCAGCGCGACCGAGGGAGGAACGAAGCGGCGGCCGGGGCGCGGCTGCGCCGGGAACCGCGCCGGGGATCGCACCTGTGGCGGTGTGCGGGGTTCGTCGGTTACGGGCGCGGTCATCTGTTGCGCCAACCGTCGCGCTGGCCCTGCGCCCGGGTCGCCGCCGGCACCTCAGTACGCTCCGTCTGTGTTGCCGGCGCCATTGAGCGCCTCGTCCTCTGGCGCCACCGACAGGCACTGAATCAGCCCGCTGCTGACCCCGGCCATGAAGTTGCGCAGCTCGACCGCCAGCGGGTCGTCGCCTTCGAGGATCTCGCGATTTTCGATCAGATAGGCTTCGAGCCCGGCGCAATCGCGCGCCAGGATGAGCTGTTCGATCACCTGCAACTGGGCCAGCGAATAGCGCGCGTGGCCGGCCTGCGGCCCGGCCATCAGAAGCAGCACTGTGACGACGGCCATCAGCCGCGGATTTGGCATGATCCCCCCACGACCGCGCTAGGCGGCACAACCGACCGAAACCAAAAGCAATCCTAACCACAACCCCGGGTGATTTCAACCACGGCCGGCAGGGCCGCCCGCGCCTGCGCTCAGCGGCGCAGGTAGTCGCCGCGCCGTAGCTGGCGGATCAGCCGGTTTCGCAGCTCGATCAGCCCGGCGTCGCGCCCGCTGCCCGACCGGCGGCGCGCCCCGGTGCTGGCGCGCTGGGCGGGCCTTCCCTTCAGCCATATCTCGATCGTGCCGACGGGCGGCTGCGGCCGGAAATCGGTGAAATCGCGCACGATGCCTTCGACCACGCTGGCCAGCTTGGTGGCCGCCTCGCGGTCCTGTTCGTGGAAGTAGCGCACGTTGGTGCGCGACACGGTAAAGCCGACGCGGCTGGGGTCGCCCACCGGAAAGCCGGTATCGCGCAGCGCCTGCATGTAGGTGGCCAGACGCGCGTCGGAAACGCCGCCGGGGGCGCTGAAGATGACGTTGTAGCGGCTCAGGTCCGGCGGCGGCGCAACCGGGTCGGGCACATGACTATCCAGCGCCGGCAGGGCGGCGGCGGGCGGGGCGGCGTGCAGGGCCGCCGGTGGCGACAGGCTGGCGCGCAGCGGCGCGTGGCCGGGCGCGGCGGGCTGTGTGGCGGTCTGGTCGGCAGGCTGGATCAGCGCGCTGGCCGTGGGCGCAGACGCAGTCCCAAGCGGCGGCAAGCCCGCAGGCCCCTGCGCAAGACCCGCAACCACCGGCGGCGCCAAAGGCAAGGCCGCACCGGCGGCGGGCGCCCCCGTGGGCGGCGTGGCCAGGGCCGCGGGTTCGAGCGCCGCCGGGGCCACGCGCCCGCCCGTGGCCGCATCGGGCGCGC
>JAJRUE010000166.1 GCA_024277955.1 Alphaproteobacteria bacterium
GGACCGCCCCAGCGTGTCGGTCAGCCCGACCAGCAGCGCCCCGATCAGCGCCCCCTTGATCGAGCCGAGCCCGCCGATCACGATCACCACGAAGGCCAGGATCAGCACCGGTTCGCCCATGCCCACCTGCACCGACTGGATTGCTCCGATCAGCGCCCCGGCAAACCCCGCCAGCCCGGCGCCAAGCGCGAAGACAAAGGTGTAGAGCAGCGAAATGTTGACCCCCAGCGCGCCGATCATTTCACGGTCGTTTTCGCCGGCGCGGATGCGGATGCCGATACGGGTGCGCGCGATCATCCAGAACAGGCCCGCGGCGATCACCAGCCCGGCGACGATGATCGCCAGCCGATACAGCGAATATTCGATCCCGAAGGGCAGCATGACGGTGCCCGACAGCCACGCGGGCTTGTCCAGAAACAGCGGGAACGACCCGAAGACCCAGCGCGTGCCTTCCGAAAAGATCAGGATCAGCGCGAATGTCGCCAGCACCTGATCAAGGTGGTCGCGGTCGTAAAGCCTGCGGATCACCACCACCTCGACGATGACCCCGGCAAAGGCGGCGAACACCAGGCTGGCGGCCAGCGCCAGCACGAAAGATCCGGTCGCCGCCGCGGTCGCCGCCGCCGCAAAGGCCCCGATCATGTAGAGCGACCCGTGCGCCAGGTTGATCAGCCCCATGACCCCGAAAACCAGCGTCAGCCCGGCCGCCATCAGAAACAGCATGACGCCGAATTGCAGCCCGTTCAGGGCCTGCTCGATAAACAGGACAAGTGACATGGGTTTGCCGGAACGCAGGTATCCGGCCCCCCACACAAGACGCGGGGGGCCGGAAGGTTCACATTACATCGAACACTGATCCACGTAGGCGTTCGAACGGTCGGTCATCGCGGTGCCGACGATCTTGTTGGTGAAGATATCGCCTTCCTTGATCACTTCGCGCACGTAGATATCCTGGATCGGGTGGTGGTTGGCGGCAAAGGAAAACTTGCCCCGCGTGCTGGCGAAATCCGCCGCTTCCAGCGCCGCACGGAACGCATCCGCGTCCTCCACGTCCGCCTTGGCCATCGCGCTGATCAGCAGGTTGGCGGTGTCAAAGCCCTGGCTGGCGTAAAGCGACGGCAGGCGGCCGTATTCCGCCTGAAAGCTGGCGACAAAAGCCTTGTTGGCGGCGTTGTCCAGATCCTTGCTCCATTGCGAGGTGTTCTTGACGCCAAGCGCTGCGGCCCCGACCGCCTGCAGGATGCCCTGGTCAAAGCTGAAGGCCGGGCCGACCAGCGGCAGGTCCACGCCCGAATCGGCATATTGTTTGAGGAAGGAAATCCCCATGCCGCCGGGCAGGAAGAAGAACACACTGTCGGCGCCCGAAGCCCGGATCTGCGCGATCTCGGCGGCATAGTCGGTCTGGCCAAGCTTGGTGTAGACCTCGCCCGCGAGGCTGCCTTCGTAAAAGCGCTTGTAGCCGGTCAGCGCGTCCTTGCCGGCCGGGTAGTTCGGGGCCAGGATAAACGAATTCTTGAAGCCCGCCTGGTTGGCATAGGCCCCGGCGGCTTCGTGCAGGTTGTCGTTCTGCCAGGCGACGTTGAAGTAGTTTTTGTTGCACCCCCTGCCGGCCAGCGCCGACGGCCCGGCATTGGGCGACAGATAGAACTTGCCCTGCGCCACAGCGCCCGGCACCACCGCCATCGCCAGGTTCGACCAGATGATGCCGGTCAGCACATCGACCTTTTCCGACTGGATCATCTTGTCGGCCAGCTGCACCGCCACGTCGGGCTTGCGCTGGTCGTCCTCGATCACGACCTCGATATCGTCGCGCCCGGATTGCTTGATCGCCAGCATGAAGCCGTCGCGCACATCGATGCCCAGACCGGCGCCGCCGCCCGAAAGCGTCGTGATCATGCCGACCTTGAGGCCCTCGGCCTGCGCGCCGGCGGAAATCGCCGCCAGCGATACCGCCAGCACAAGTGATTTCAATTTCATGTCAAATCTCCCTTTGTTGGTTCGTTTTTCATTATTCCCGGACCAGTGCCGAACTTCTATTTATCCGCAATTTCCTTCAGCAGGAACCTCTGGATTTTTCCGGTGGCGGTTTTCGGAAGCGCCAGGCAGAACTTGACCGACCGCGGATACTTGTAGGGCGCGATTTCAGCCTTGACGTGATCCTGAAGCGCCTTGCGCGTTTCGTCGTTCGCCGGCGTGCCCTGGCATAGGACCACATGCGCTTCGACGATCTGGCCACGGGCTTCGTCGGGCGCGCCGACAACCGCGCATTCCGCGACGCTCGGGTGCGACAGCAGGGCGGCTTCGACTTCGGGGCCGGCGATGTTGTAGCCCGCGGTCACGATCATGTCGTCGTTGCGCGCGGCGAAATGCAGGTAGCCGTCCTCATCCATTGAAAAACTGTCGCCGGTGATGTTCCAGCCGTCGCGCACATATCCCGTCTGGCGGGCATCGTTCAGGTAGCGGCAGCCGGTGGGGCCGCGCAGCGCCAGGCGGCCGACCTGGCCCGCGGGCAGGTCGTTCATGTCGTCATCGACAATGCGTACCTGATACCCGGTCACGGGTCTGCCGGTGCACCCCGGCCGGTGATCGTCAAAGCGGTTCGAGATGAAGATATGCAGCATTTCGGTCGCGCCGATCCCGTCAAGCATCGGTTTGCCGGTTTTCTCGATCCAGTCGTGGTAGATCGGCGCGGGCAGGGTTTCGCCCGCCGAAACAGCGGCCCGCAGCGACGAAAGATCGGCGCCCTCTTCCATCGCCGCCAGCATCACCCGGTAGGCGGTCGGGGCGGTAAAGCAGACCGTGGCGCGGTATTTCTCGATGATCTCGATCATGTTGGCGGGGGAAGCGTTTTCCAGCAGGGTCGCCGCCGCGCCAAAGCGCAGCGGGAAAATCGCCAGACCGCCAAGCCCGAAGGTAAAGGCCAAGGGCGGCGAGCCGACGAAGACATCGTCAGGCGTGACCTGAAGCACCTCGCGCGCATAGCCATCGGCGATGATCATCAGGTCGCGGTGAAAATGCATCGTCGCCTTGGGTTCGCCCGTGGTGCCCGAAGTGAACCCCAAAAGCGCCACATCATCGCGCCCGGTCGGGACCGCGTCAAACCGCACCGGCTTTTCCAGCGCCAGGCGGTCCAGTTCGGCGTCGTGGTTCGAGGTGCCGTCGAACCCCACGACGGTTTTCAGATGCGCGCTTTTGCTTGCGCATTTCGCCATTTCGTCCATCAGCCGGGTGTCGCACAGCGCGTGGCTGATCTCGGCCTTGTCGACGATCTTGCCCAACTCGCCCGCGCGCAGCATCGGCATGGTGTTGACCACCACCGCGCCGGCCTTGGTCGCCGCCAGCCAGCAGGCCACCATCGCCGGGTTGTTGGCCGAACGGATCAGCACCCGATTGCCGGGCTTCACCCCCAGATCCTCGACCAGCACATGCGCGATCCGGTTGGTCCAGTCGGTCAGTTCCTTGTAGGTGCGCTGCCGGCCGTTGCCGATCAGCGCGGTGTGGTCGCCGAACCCCTTTGCGACCATCGCGTCGGTCAGCTCGACCGCGGCGTTCAGCCGGTCGGGATAGTCGAACCCGTCCAGCGGGAACCGGGGCCACTGGTCGGGCGGCGGCAGGCCGTCGCGCGCGAATGTGTCCACATGGGCCGTCGGTCCCAGCATTGTCTACCCTCCCCTGAACTCGGCCAGCACCTGGCGCGCGATCACCACGCGCTGCACGTCGGATGCGCCTTCGTAGATGCGCAGCGCCCGGATTTCGCGATACAGCCGTTCGACGGTTTCGCCGGACCGGACCCCGTCGCCGCCATGCAGCTGCACCGCCCGGTCGATCACCTGCTGCGCGGCCTCGGTGGAAAACAGCTTGGCCATCGCCGCTTCGCGGCTGACGCGGTCGGCGCCCATGTCCTTGGTCCAGGCCGCGCGGTAGACAAGCAGGGCGGCGGCGTCCACCTCGAGCGCCATGTCGGCGATATGGCCCTGCACCATCTGCAGATCGGCCAGCGGCGCGCCCTGGATCCGGCGCGTGGTGACGCGCGCAAGCGCTTCGTCCAGCGCCCGGCGTGCAAAGCCCAGCGCCGCCGCCGCGACGGTGGCGCGAAACACGTCCAGACCCGACATCGCCACCTTGAAGCCCTGCCCCGGCGCGCCCAGCATCGCGCTGGCCGGAATGCGGCAATCGTCGAAGCGCAGCCGGGCCAGCGGATGCGGCGCGATGGTGTCGAGCCGCTCGACCACCGCCAGCCCCGGGGTCGTGGCCGGCACCACAAAGGCCGACAGCCCGCGCGCGCCGGGCGCTTCGCCGGTGCGCGCGAAAACCGTGTAGAGATCGGCGATCCCGCCATTGGAAATCCAGGTCTTTTCGCCGTTCAGCACGTAGTCGCCGCCATCGCGCGTGGCGCTCATGGTGGAACTGGCCACGTCCGATCCCGCGCCCGGTTCGGTCAGCGCAAAGGCGGCGATCGCGGTGCCCGCGCGGGTCAGCGGCAGCCATTCGGCGCGTTGTTCGACGGTGCCGAAAAGCGATATCGCCCCGGTGCCCAACCCCTGCATGGCAAAGGCGAAATCGGCCAGCCCGTCGTGGCGGGCCAGCGTTTCGCGCGCCAGGCACAGGGTGCGCACATCCAGCGTTTCACCGCGCCCGGCCCCGGTGTGCTGCAGCCAGCCGTCGTCGCCAAGCGCGCGCACCAGCTTGCGGCAGGCGGCATCGGTGTCGGCGTGGTCGATCCGGCCCAGGCTGTCGCCGGCCCAGGCTTCCAGCCCGGCGGCGAAGCTGCGGTGGTGCGGCGCGAAAAACGGCCAGTCGAGATAGCTTTTGTCTGCCATCAGCCCCCCTCTCAATCCCCCTCGAACACCGGTTTTTCGCGGGCGACAAAGGCGCGGTAGGCCCGTTCGAAATCCGCCGTCTGCATGCAGATGGCCTGGGCCTGGGCTTCCGCCTCGATCGCCTGTTCGATCGACATCGACCATTCCTGCGCCAGCATCGTCTTGGTCATCATGTGCCCAAAGCCCGGACCCTCGGCGATGCGTTCGGCCAGGGTCCGGGCCTCGTCCAGAAGGGCATCCGCACCGACCAGCCGGTTATAGAACCCCCAGCGTTCGCCTTCCTCGGCGCTCATGGTGCGCCCGGTATACAGCAGTTCCGCCGCCCGCCCCTGCCCGATGATGCGCGGCAGGATCGCGCAGGCCCCCATGTCGCACCCCGCCAGCCCGACCCGGGTAAAGAGAAAGGCGGTATTCGCTTCCGGGGTGGCGATGCGCAGGTCCGACGCCATCGCGATGATCGCACCGGCACCCACGCACACCCCGTCCACCGCCGCGATCACCGGCTTGGTGCAGGCGATCATCGCCTTGACCAGATCTCCGGTCATCCGGGTGAACCGCAGCAAGTCCTTCATGTTCATGCCGGTGAGCGGCCCGATGATGTCGTGCACATCCCCGCCCGAACTGAAGTTGCCGCCATTGGGGGCAAAGACCACCGCCTTGGTGGTGTCGTCATCGGGCAGGGCGCGGAACCAGTCGCGCAGCTCGGCGTAGCTTTCGAAGGTCAGCGGGTTCTTGCGTTCGGGGCGGGCCAGCGAAATCGTCGCCACGCCGCCGGCGCGTGCAAGCCGGAAATGTTTTGGGCCGTGGTCAGTCATCGCCGGTGTCCTCCAATCGCCGCATCAGGTCGCGGATCGTGTCCAGGTCGTCGTGGTCAAGGCCCGCGAAGATCGCATTCACCTCTTGTTCATGCGCGGCGGCAAGGGTTTCGAACCAGGCGCGCCCCTTGTCGGTCAGCCCCACCAGCACCACCCGCCGGTCGTCGCCGCTGGGCACACGCCGCACCAGGGCGTCGCGTTCCAGCCGGTCGACCACGGCGGTGGCGTTGCCGTTGGAAACCAGCAGGCGCTGGCTGAGATCGCTCATCTTCATCGGCCCGGCGTTCCGGTAAAGCGCTGCCGCCACGTCAAAGCGCGGCAAGGTGGTGTCAAAGTTGACCCGCAGGAATTCGCGCAGCCGGTTTTCGGTGCTGCGGGTGATCCTGAGCAGCCTGATCCAGGTGCGCAGCCGGCGGCGCGAAAGCGTGGTTTCCCGGCTCATGCTTCCCCCCCCGCGATGGCGATCGCCTGCCCGTTGATCCCTTCCGAACCCGCCCCGCACAACCACAGCGCGGCGGCGGTGACTTCGGCCGGGGCGATCAGCCGCCCCTGCGGGTTATGCGCCGCCAGCCTGGCGCGGGCGGAACGCGCATCCATGCCGGTCTTTTCGGCAATCCGGGCCACCGAACGGTCGGTCATCTCGGTATCGAGAAAACCGGGGCACAGCGCGTTTGCGGTCACCTCGCTGCGCGCTACCTCCTGGGCAATCGCGCGCGTCAGCCCGACGACACCATGCTTGGCCGCGCTGTAGGCGGCGGCATAGGCATAGCCCTTGAGCCCCGCCGTCGAGGCGACGCTGATCAGCCGCCCCCAGCCATCCATCTGCCCGAGCCCGGCGCGTAGGGTCAGGAAGGCGCCGGTCAGGTTCACCGCCAGCACCGCGTTCCAGTCGTCAAGCGTGGTGCCGGCAAACGGCGCGCTGGTGGCGGCCCCGGCATTGGCGATCACCACGTCCACCGGCCCGGCGGCGTCGAAAAGCGCGCCGACCTGGGCCTCGTCGGTCACATCGGCAGGGATCGCGCGCACCCCCGAGAGCCGCGCCGCGACCGCGTCCAGCGGCGCGCGCCGGCGCCCGGCCACGATCACCCTGGCCCCGGCCCCGGCAAAACCGCGCGCCAGATCCGCCCCCAGCCCGGACCCGCCGCCGGTGATCAGAACGGTCTTGTGCGCCAGCGTCATGCCCGGATGTCCTCCTGGGCCTTCTCGCGCAGGCGAAACGCCTGGTCGCGCCCCGCGAGATAGGGTTTGGGCCAGGCGGTATCGCTATCTTGCAGCGCCACCGCCGCGTGCAGCGTCCAGTAGGGATCGGCCAGGTGCGGCCGCGCCAGGCAGACAAGATCGGCGCGGCCCGCCATCAGGATCGAATTCACATGATCGGTTTCATAGATATTGCCCACCGCCATCGTGGGCATGTGCAATTCGTTGCGGATGCGGTTGGAAAACGGCGTCTGGAACATCCGGCCGTAGACCGGCGCGGCTTCGGGCGTGGTCTGGCCGGCGGATACGTCGATGATGTCGGCGCCTGCGTCGCGGAACATGCGGGCGATCTCGACCGCCTCTTGCGGGGTGACGCCGGCCTCGCCCACCCAGTCATGGGCCGAGATGCGCACCGACATCGGCTTGGACGCGGGCCAAGCGGCGCGCATCGCCCGGAACAGCTCCAGCGGGTAGCGCATCCGGTTTTCCAGACTGCCGCCATAAGCGTCTTCGCGCCGGTTCGACACCGGTGAAATGAAGGACGAGACCAGGTAGCCATGGGCGGCGTGCAGCTCGACCATGTCGAACCCGGCGCGGGCCGCCATTTCGGTGGCCGCCACGAACTGATCGCGCACCGCATCCATGTCGGCGCGCGTCATTTCGCGCGGCACCTGGTTTTCGTCCGACCAGGCCAGCGGCGAGGGCGCGATGATCGGCCAGTTCCCGGCGGCAAGCGGCCGGTTGTCGCCTTGCCAGCCGACGCGGGTCGAAGCCTTGCGCCCGGCGTGGCCGATCTGCGAACAGATCTTTGCGCCGGTTTCGGCATGGATGAAATCGACGATCCGCCGCCAGGCCGTTTCGTGTTCCGGGGCATACAGACCCGGGCACCCCGGCGAGATGCGGCCCGTCGGCGAAACGCAGGTCATTTCGGTGTAGACCAGCCCGGCGCCCCCCTTGGCGCGTTCGCCGTAATGCACCAGGTGCCAGTCGGTCGGACAACCGTCGACCGCCTTGTATTGCGCCATCGGCGACACCACGACGCGGTTCGCCAGCCGCATGTCGCGCAGCCGGAAAGGCGCGAACATCGGCGCGCGCACCGGCGCATCTTCGGCCACGCCGGCCCGGGTCTGGAACCAGCGTTCGGCGGTTTCGACCCAGGCCGGGTCGCGCAGTCGCAGGTTTTCGTGGCTGATGCGCTGCGAGCGCGTCAGCAGGTTGTAGGTGAACTGCACCGGGTGCTGATCAAGGTAGCGCTCGATCTCTTCGAACCATTCCAGCGAATTGCGCGCCGCCGACTGCAGGCGCAGCACTTCCAGCCGGCGTTCGTCCTGGTAGCGCGCGAACGCCTGGTCGCGCGTCGGTTCGCTGTGCAGGTAGTCGGCCAGGGCAATGGCGCTGTCAAACGCCAGCCGAGACCCCGAGCCAATCGAAAAATGCCCCGTCGCCGCCGCATCGCCCATCAGCACGATATTGTCGTGATACCAGCGTTGGCAGATCACCCGCGGAAAGTTCATCCAGACCGCCGAGCCGCGCAGGTGGTCGGCGTTGGACATCAGCTCGTGCCCGCCCAGGTGACGCGCGAACACCTGGCGGCAGGTTTCGACGGTTTCGGCCTTGGACATCGCATCGAACCCCCAGGCGTCCCAGGTCGGCTGCAGGCATTCGACGATGAAGGTCGCAGTGTTGTCGTCGAACTGGTAGACATGCGCCCACATCCAGCCGTGGCGGGTTTGTTCGAAGATGAAGGTGAAGGCGTCGTCGAACTTCTGGTGCGTGCCCAGCCAGATGAACTTGCATTTTCGCAGGTCGATGTCGGGCTGAAAGGTGTCGGCATATTCCTGGCGGATGCGCGAATTGATGCCGTCGGCGGCAACCACCAGGTCATGATCGCGGCGATACTCTTCGGCCGAGGCGAATTCGGTTTCAAAGCGCATGTCCACGCCCAGCTCGCGGGCGCGTTCCTGCAGCAGGATCAGCATTTGCCGCCGGCCGATCCCCGCAAACCCGTGCCCGCCCGACACCGTGCGCACACCGTTGCGCAGCACCGCGATATCGTCCCAGTAGACAAAGTGGTCGCGGATGGCTTGCGTGCTTTTCGGGTCGTTTTTCTGCATCCTGTCCAGCGCGTCGTCCGACAGGACCACGCCCCAGCCGAACGTATCGTTGGCGCGGTTGCGTTCGATCACCGTCACCTGATGCGACGGATCGCGCAGCTTCATCGAGATCGCGAAATAGAGCCCCGCGGGACCGCCGCCCAGGCAGACTGTCTTCATGCTGCCTTCCCCCCGGTCAGGCCAATCGGGCCATGATGCGCCCCTTGGGGAAGATGGTAGCAAACCCGGAAAATATTTCAAGGTTGAAGCTTCAGGCTTAAAATGAATGCCGCGCCGGCCGCCCGCGCGGTGGCGGACTAGTCGATGCTGCGCCACCCCTCGGGCGTCCTGATCCGGTGACGGATGGTGTTTTTCTGACCCAGGGTCTGTTCGATGAAACAGCCGCGCCGGGCCTTCCGGACCAGCTCTTCCTGCTTTTCGAGCGCATCGTCGCTGTCGATGAACACGTCCATTTCAAAGGATTTCGGCGCGGTTTCGTAGATCCGCCCCTTGGCTTCCCAGTCCCATTCAACACGGGTTTCCACCCGCAGCCCGGTCAGCGACACATCCATGCGTTTCGCAAACGCCCGGATCTGGGTCATGATGCAGCCGGTCAGCGCGCCGACGAACATGGCCAGCGGCGGCGGGGCGCTGGCGTCGCCGCCGTGAAACGCGCCTTCGTCGGTGGCCAGCGTGAACTGTTCGCGCATCGGGCGCACCATGCGCACGTCCAGTTCGTTGCGCATCTTGCCCACGGCGGTACCGGTGCAGGTGAATTCGACCACCGCGCGCGGCGGCATGGCGGGCGGGGCGGGTTGGCCGGTCATGGCTGGCGCTCCTTGATGATGCGGTTCGCCAGGATGCCGATCCTTTCGATTTCCAGCTCGAACCGGTCGCCGGGCTGCAGCTGCTTGCCGATCTCCAGACCGCAGCCGGTGCCCACGGTGCCCGAGCCGATGACTTCGCCGGGATAGATCGTTTCGCTGGCCGAAATATGCGCCAGGATCGCCGCGAAATCGTGGTGCATGTCGCGCGAATTGCCCCCGCCCCAGCGTTCGCCGTTGACCCGCGCCTCCATACGCAGCGCGACCGGATGCGCGACCTCGTCGGCGGTCAGGATATAGGGGCCCAGGATGTTTCCGGTGTCAAAATCCTTGCCCTTGGCCGGGCCAAGCTGGCCGGGCATTTCCAGCATCTGCGCATCGCGCGCCGACACGTCGTTGAGGATCGTGTAGCCAAAGATATGGCCCGGCGCATCCTCGGGCGCGATGTCCTTGCCGCGCTTGCCGATGACGATCGCCAGTTCCAGTTCGATGTCGAGAAACTGCGCGTAAGACGGCCAGATCACATCGGCCCCGTGGCCGACAAAGGACAGCCGGTTGCCCTTGTAATAGATCGGTTGCCGATACCAGACCGGCGGGATGTCGAACGCCCGCCCGGTCATCCGGCTTGCGGCGGCAAAGCTGTTTTTCAGATGTTCCTCGAATACCAGGCAGTCACGGTATTGTACCGGCACGATCGGAGGCAGAAAGGCAACGTCGCCGGTGGCGATCACCGCGCCCTCGGGCGGGTTTTCGGCAAGGTTCCGGGCAAGATCCAGCCCCGCTTCGCCGGCTTCGATCAGTGCCAACATGTCGGCAAACGCCGCACCATCGCGCCCCGTCAGCCCGGCCGCGCCGGCCAGATCCAGCAGGCTGTCATCGTCCAGCGCCGCGACCAGGCGCGCGCGGTCCTCGAATTCGACAGTTCCCAATCGCATGGCGCTTACTCCTCGAATATGGCGACGGCGCGGGTAAAGCCGGCGGAGGCGCCCTTGATCTTGTAGGGAAAGCAGGAAATCTCGAACCCGTTGCCCGGCAGGGTTTCGAGATTTGCGAGCTTTTCCATGTGGCAATAGCCGATTTCCATGCTGGCGCGGTGGCCTTCCCAGATGATCGACGGGTCGTGGCTTTTGGCATATTCCTGCGCCGTCAGGGCAAAGGGAGCGTCCCAGCTCCAGGCGTCGGTGCCGGTCACGCGCACCCCGCGTTCGAG
Organism: Alphaproteobacteria bacterium; assembly: GCA_024277955.1. GTDB lineage: Bacteria > Pseudomonadota > Alphaproteobacteria > Rhodobacterales > Rhodobacteraceae > JAJRUE01. Next base: position 10,960 of record JAJRUE010000166.1, read on the forward strand.
CAGATACAAAGTCGCCTCGCGCCCCATGCCGCAGCCCTTGAGCAGGTAGTCCGGCTGGCCGTAATGCGCCCCGGCCGAGGTATTGACAACGACGATATCGAGCGGGCGCAAGTCGTGGCCGATGCGCTTGAGCTCGGCCTCGACATCGGCGGCGGTGACGATGTAGCCGTCGTCGAAATGGCGGAAATCCAGCTTTACGCCGGGGTTCATGCACCATTCCAGCGGCACCTCGTCGATGGTGATGGCGCGTTCGCCATTGTTCATGGTGGAATGGTGGTGATAGGGCGCATCCAGGTGGGTGCCGTTATGGGTGGCGATGTGCAGCATTTCGACGGCCCAGCCTTCGCCACCGGGCAGGTCTTCTTTCTTGAGGCCCGGAAAGAAAGACATCACCTGTTCGGCGGTCTCGGCGTGGCTCATGTAGGTAATCTCCGGCAGCATGATCGGCGGATCCGACACGATGCCGGTTTCCAGCGGAACGGACAGATCAACGTAACGGCGGGTCATAAGGGGCGCTCCTTTTTCAGAGAAATGCGGTTGTCAGGATGGGAAAGGCCAGCACGATGCCCAGCACGATCAGCATCAACGCGGCAAAGGGGGCGGCGCCAAGGAAGATGTCGCCAAGGGTGATGGTCGGATCGTCCAGCGCGGATTTTATCACGAAGACCGAGATGCCAAACGGCGGGGTCAGCAGGCCGATTTCGACCGCGATCACGGTGACGATGCCGAACCAGATCAGATCCACCCCCATGGCGCTGATCACCGGCAGCATCAGCGGCACCAGGATCAGCATGATCGACGAACTGTCCAGCACCGTGCCCATCACGATCACCAGCGCCACATAGGCGAACATCACCCCCCAGAACCCGATGCCGGCGGTGGCGATGTAGGCGCCGAAACCGGCGGGCACCCCCGACAGCGCCAGCATGCGCGAATACATCTGCGCGCCGATGATCAGAAACAGGATCGCCGCGGTCACCAGCCCGGTGTCGTTCAGCACGTTCCAGCCGTCGCGCCAGCCAAGCCGGCGCCGCGCCAACCCGATCAGCGCCGCGCCAAGGCAACCGACGGCCCCGGCCTCGATCGGGGTGAAGAAGCCGCCGTAGATGCCGCCGAGAACCAGCGCGATGAGACCGGCCAGCGGTCCGCCCTTGGTGAACAGTTCGCGCGCGCTCAGCCGACCCGCATCGCCCGAGGGCGCGCGCAGGCTGCCCAGCAGGCCCGGGCGCAGGCGGGCGGCAAGGTAGATGCCCAGCGCAAAGACCGTGGCCAGCACCAGGCCGGGCAGGATGCCGGCCAGGAACAGATCGCCCACCGATTGTTCGGTCAGCAACCCGTAGAGGATCAGCAGCAGGCTGGGCGGGATCAGCATCCCCAGCACCGAACTGCCGGCCACCACCCCCACGGCGAAACGGCCGGAATAGCCGTGGCGCATCATTTCGGGCACCGCGATGCGGGTAAAGACGGCGGCCGAGGCAATGGAGATCCCGGTGATCGCGGCAAAGATCGCATTGGCCCCCACCGTGCCGATCCCCAGCCCTCCGCTCAGTCGGCGGAAAACGTGATTGGCAACGTCGAACGCATCGCGCCCCATGCCGGTCACCGAAACCAGGTAGCCCATCAGCACGAACAGCGGCACCACGCCAAAAAAATAGCTGGAAACGGTTTCCGAGGCCGCCAGCGCCAGCAGCTTGCCCGCCAGAACCGGCGACCCCTTGATCGCCCAGACCCCGACATAGGACGACAGCATCAGCGCAAACGGCACCCAGAAGCCCAGGTAGACCAGCGCGACCATGCCCACAAAGGACCAGAGCCCGATGTCAAAGGCGCTCATCTGCGCGCCCCCGTCAGGCGCAGCGCCGCGGCCAGCGCGAAAAGCGCCAGCTGCACGATCAGCGCGCCGCAGCCGATCAGGATGATCAGTTTCACCGGCCAGACCGGGGCGATGAAATCGCCGACCGTGCCAACATAGGTGCCGCGCGCCCAGGCCTTTTCGAACAGTGGCAGGCTGGCCGAAAAGATCTGCCAGATCAAGGCGATGGCGGCCAGGGCAAAGACCAGGTCCAGCGCCTCGCGCAGGCGCGGCGCGCGGCGGTTCAAGAGGTTCAGCAGCGCTTCGGTGCGCGTCAGCCGGCCCTTGCGAAAGGTCTGGGCGATCTGCAGGAAAACGATGGCGACGATAGACAGCGACACGATTTCCGGCACCCCCGACACCGGCGCATTGAAAGCGCCCCGCCCGATCACATCGGTGTTGACCAGCACGGTGATGGCGATGATCAGCAAGGTGCCGATCACGTTCAGCCCCGAGGTCACGCCATCCACGGCGCGCCGGATCGCCCGGAACCAGCCGGGCAGGTCCGCGTCGTCCACGCCCGGCGTGGTGTTCGGTGGGATGTCGGTCATGGCCTGTGCTTACTCTGGAAAAACCGCAGCCCCCCGCCGCTAAAGGGGGCTGCGACCGGGATCATTCCTGATCCCAGTTGCGCACCGGAGTGGCCCCGGCGGCGCGCATGGTTTCCATGTAGGTTTTCAACACCGCGGTGCCGTTCTTGCCTTCGCTGTCCAGCTTTTCGGCCCACAGCCTGGCGACGTTGTCCATGCCAAAGGCCCACTGTTTGCGGAAGGCTTCGTCAACTTCGGTGATGGTCGCGCCGTTGGCCTGCATGATGCCCAGGAACTTGGTCACCGATGCGTCCAGATCCTGCTGGTAGGCCACGCGGTCCACTTCCGCCGCGTCGCGCAGGGCCTTTTGCACCACCGGGTCCAGCCCTTCGAACCAGTCCTTGTTGGCGGCCAGACCGCCGGCGTATTGCGCGCCGAAACCGACCTTGGTGATGTAAGGCGCAACCTCGTACAGCTTGCCCGGCAGCGCCGCCGAGGCGAACACGATCACCCCGTCGTAGACGCCGGTCTTCAGCTCGTTGTAATAGGTGGTCAGGTTGCCCGAAACACCCACGGCGCCCGTGCCCTTGAGCCAGTTGACCGCCGGCCCGGGCGCGCCGATCTTCTTGCCTTCGAGATCGGAAATCGCGTTGACCGGGAAGGTGGTCATCAGCAGGTAGTCATCGATGCCGATCGCCCCGCCCAGATAGACCAGCCCGTTTTCTTCCCAGGATGCGCGCATGTCCGCGTTTTCGGTCTGCATCTTGTCCATCAGCCCGGAAATGAAGGTCGAATCCGACGAAACGAAGGGCGTGAAATAGGTGACGTTCTGCACCGCCAGCTTGGCCGGATCAAACAGGCTGGCCACCAGACCGATTTCGGCAAGGCCTTCTTCGACGGCTTCAAGTTCGTCCCCGACCTTGGCCAGCGAACCGCCGTATTGTTCGGACCAGTTGATGGTGGTGCCGGTGCCTTCCAGCGCCTTGTTGACCGCCGGGATGAAGGTCTGGTTGGCGTGTTTCACCCAACGAAACACCGGCGGGTGGCCGGCAACGATGGTGACGTTCATTTCCCCGGCGAACGCGGGCGCCGATACCAGCCCGCCAAGCGCCAGAGCAGCCGCCAGGGCCGCAGTTTTCAGAAATCTTGTCATTTTATCCTCCCACTTTTTTTGTCAGTTTTCCCGGTTTCGGGTCAACGCTTCGATCCCGCCGCAGATGAACGGAACGATCTTTTTCAGCATGCGCTCGACATCGCCATCGTCGCAAACCCCGCCGGACAGCCGCGCCGGGCGGCCGGTCTTGGCCATCATCGTCATGCCGACGCCGATGGCGAACATGTAGGCCCAGACCGCGTCTTCCTGGCCAAGGCGCGGCTCGACCCGCATGAGCGCGTCGATGAACTTGCGCGCGATCGGGTCATAGTATTTTTCCGCCAGCGCCTGGTCGGTCGGGTCGGCCGAATTGGCCATCGACACCAGAATTCGGGCAAAGGCGCCGCCGTCGCTGGCCAGTTCGATCCCGGTCTCGATGGTCGGGCGGAACAGCGCTTCGACCACGTCGCACAGGCGCGGGCTGCGCCCCGGCGCGAACAGCTGGTCGACAAGCGCGGCGCGGCGTTCGTTGATCTGGGCCGAGCGGCGCGCCACCACCGCTTCGAACAGCATCGCCTTGTTCACGTAGTGGTAATGGATCAACCCCTGGGCCACCCCGGCGGCCTGGGCGATCTCGCGCATGGTGGCGCCCTTGAAGCCGTTGGCCGCAAACACCCGTTCGCCGGCATCGAGAATGGCGTCCGAACGGGCTTCCCCCAGGGGACGCGTCGCGCGCTTGGGGCTTACCTTGGCGGGGTTGGCAGGCATGGGTTTCCCATACGTGGTTCCGGCGGCGGACCATACTGACTGATCGCTCAGTCAGTTTGTGACCGAGGCCGGCCCGAGTCAAGCCCTGAGCTACCCAAGTGGGTCAGTTTTGCACGCCAATTCACAAACTCGGCAAACTGATCGGTCTGGCAACGTCGGCACAAGAAAAATGCCTGAACGTCCCTCATGTTCTGTGTGGCAAATTCGGCCTCGTGCCCGGCCATGCGCTGCATTTTCACCTGCTTCCGCTCCATGACTGGATCTCCCGGGCCTTCGCCCGTGATGTCCGCTACCACACCCTGCAATCGCTCAACCCGCCGGACTACCCGATCGCCCCCGATGCGGCCGAGTTGATCGCTTTCGTCTGGCGCGAGTACTGCGCCACGGGGCACTGCCCGGTGGATGACGACCGTGAACATGTCGCAGCCAAGCTGCGCGACTACATCACGACATACCGATCCACTTTCGGGCTTTGACGCGCGAAACCGGCTGACCGGACGCACACCGCGGTGAACCAAAACTTCTTGTCAAAGGACGGCCAGGCGGCAACAATCATTGGACCCTAGAGCCTCGGACATTTATTCTGCAACATGGTTTGCGGACCTGAAGTAGGCTTCGCACTCATCGCGAGGGAAGAGGTCGCAGATGTTTCCGACCGCTTGGGTCAGGGCGTCGAAGGTTCGGACGGCCATATGACTGAGGTGAGCCTTCAGCCTGGAGAATGCCATCTCGATCGGGTTCAGGTCGGGGCTGTATGGCGGCAGGAACAGCATCCAGTTGCCCTGCGCACGCAAGAGTGCTTGCGCCTTCGCTGATTTGTGGGCGGCGAGATTGTCGGCGATCACCACGTCTCCGGGTTGGAGCACGGGGGCGAGCTGGGTCTCGACATAGGCGTCGAAGGCAGCACGGTTCATCGGTCCGTCCAGGAGCCAGGGCGCGGTCAGTTCATCGACACGCAGCCCGGCGATGAAGGTTTGCGTCCGCCAGTGCCCGAACGGGGCGTCCGCTTCCAGCCGCGCGCCGCAGGGGGCTCGCCCTCGCAGCCGGGTCATCCTGGTGGTGACGGCGGTCTCTTCAATGACGACCAGCCGGTGCGGCTCAAGGCGCATCCCTGGCATCCGGCGGTGCTGCCACTCGAAACGCGCGGCGCGCACCCGCTTGCGCCGTCGCTCCGTTGCGATCAGGGATTTTTTCATATGTGAACCCGAGACGGTGCCGGACGAAACGCGACAGCTCCGCAGGTGCCGCCCGCACCCCATGAACCTGCCAAAGCGCATCGGCCAGTTCCGGCATGGTCATGTCCGGGCTTTGCTCGATCCGCGATCTCAGGAAATCACCCAA
>JAJRUE010000167.1 GCA_024277955.1 Alphaproteobacteria bacterium
GCCCCCAGCCCGGCCAGCAGGACCGGCCGTTCGGTGCGTTTCAACCTGTCCAGCGCCGCCGCGAGACCCGGCCCGCCGGGGGGGCAGGCGGTTGCCGACGTGCGCGGGCTACGCCGCGAACCTTGCCCCGCTGCGGCTCTGCCGCCGCCGGTCTCGGCCAGCGCCGCCACGTCCACCGGCAGGTCCACATGCACCGGCCCTGGCGGGTCGGCCAGCGCGATCGACAGCGCCTTGTCGATCACCGCCCCGGCGCTGCCCGGCGCCACCCGCAAACTGGCCTTGGTCACCGGCGCAAGCAGGGCGCGCTGGTCGATCACCTGATGGGTAAAGCGCGCCGCCTGCGCATCGCCGATGCAGCCCGACAACACGATCAGCGGCACCTGTTCCTGAAACGCATTGGCGATCGAGTTCACGGCGTTTGCAAGCCCCGGCCCGATGGTCGTCAGCAGCACCCCCGGCGCGCCGGTGGCGTGGCAACTGCCTTCGGCCATGAAGCCGGCGGCGTTCTCGTGCTTGCAAAGGGTAAATTCCACCCCCGCCGCGCGCAGCGCTTCGAGTAACACCAGAACCTCGCCCCCGGGCAGACCGAACACATGCCGGCAGCCGGCCTCCGCCAGCCGCGCGGCGATGATTTCGGCGGCGCTGTCGCTGCCGCTCACCGGCCCGCTCTCGCGGCCAGGCGGGCATATCCGTCGCGGGTCTGCGGCAGCTTGATCCCCAGCACCGCGCCGGCCACCTGGGTGCGCAGGATCTGCGCGGTGCCGCCGCCGATGGTGAACATTCGCGCGTCGCGCACCATGCGTTCCAGCGGCAGATCGCGCGAATAGCCGGCGCTGCCGTGGATCTGCAGCGCGTCCCCGGTCACCTTGATCGCGGTCTCGGCGGCCAGGATCTTGGCCTCGGCCGCTTCGCGCATGTCGGGGAAACCGGTGCCGGCGTTCATCGCCGCATTGTGGATCAGCGCGCGCGCCGCCGACAGCCCCACCGACATGTCGGCGATCATCCATTGCAGCCCCTGGAATTCGGCGATCGGCCGGCCGAACTGCCGGCGCTCAAGCGCGTAGTCGCGCGCCAGCTCGAACGCGCCCTGCGCGATCCCCAGCGCCACGGTCGCCGCGCCGATCCGCTGGGCGTTATAGGCGTTCATCAACCCGGCAAAGCCGCGCCGAAAACCGCCCGGCGGGATCAGCGCCATGTCTTCGGGCACCACCAGATCTTCCAGAATGATCTCGGTCTCGGGGATGCCGCGCAGCCCCATGGTCGGCTCGCGCCGGCCGACTTTCAGCCCGGCATTCTCGCCGCGCACGGCGATGAACCCGCCGATGCCAAGGTCTGTTCCGTCCTCGATCACGCGCGCGAAAATCAGGTGAAACCGCGACACGCCGCCGCCGGTGATCCAGTGCTTGCGCCCGTTGATCACGTAGCTGCCGCCGGTCCGCACGGCGGTGGTCGCCATATCGGTCGCCGCCGATCCGGCGCCGGGTTCGGTGATGCAGATCGCCGGCTTGTCGCCCGCCAGAACCAGCCCGGCGGCCAGTTTCTTCTGCTTGTCCGAGCCGTATTTCATCACCGCGCCGATCGCGCCCATGTTGGCTTCGACCACGATGCGCGCGGTGACGCCGCACACCCGCGCGACCTCTTCGACCACCAGCACCGCGTCCATGTAGCTCAGCCCCTGGCCGCCGTATTCGGGCGGGATCGTCATCCCCATGAACCCGGCCTCAAGCAGTTTCGCCACGTTGTCGCGGGGGTATTTTTCGGTCCGGTCGATCTCGGCTGCGCGGGGCCGGAATTCCCCTTCCGCCAGGCGGCGGGCGGCCTCTTTCAGCATCTTCTGGGTATCGCTAAGGTAAAACATTTATTTTTCTTTCAGTCGGTTGCATCAGGTTCGCCGGGGGCATCGCGCGCCGGGGCTTCATCGATCTCGCGCAGAACGTCCCGGGTGTCGGCGCCGCACATCGGCGGCGCGCGGCGGTAGCTGACCGGCGTGCGGCTGAATTTCACCGGGTGGCCGATCAGCGCCACCCGCCCGGTTTTCGCAAGCCCGTCCTCGATCTCGATCTTCATGCCGCGCGCCGTGACCTGGTCGCTGGCAAAGACCTCGGCGACCGAGTGGATCGGCCCGCCCGGCACGCCTGCGGCCTCCATCCGCGCCAGCAGCCAGGCCCGGGGATGACGCCCGATCTCGGCCTCGAGCGTGGCGATCAGTTCGGCGCGGTTGCGCAGCCGCGCGGGGTTGGTGGCAAAGCGCGCATCCTCGGCCAGATCGCCCCGCCCGAGCAGCGCACAGAAGCGCGCGAACTGCCCATCGTTGCCCGCGGCCACGATCAGGTGCCCGTCGCTGGCGGCGAACACCTGGTAGGGCACAATGTTGGGATGCTGGTTGCCGCGGCGCTCGGGTTCGCGGCCCGACACCAGGTAATTCACCCCTTCGTTCACCAGCCAGGACAGGGTGCTGTCCACCAGCGAAATGTCGATGTGCTGGCCTTCGCCTGTGCGGTCGCGATGGCGCAGCGCCGCCTGGATCGCGTTGGCCGCATACATGCCGCACATCACGTCCGCGACCCCGACC
>JAJRUE010000168.1 GCA_024277955.1 Alphaproteobacteria bacterium
GCGATCGTGCTGGAATGCACCAACATGGTGCCCTTTGCCCAGGATATCCGCAGGCTGACGGGCCTGCCGGTCTATTCGATCTACAGTTTCGTGACCTGGTTCCAGGCCGGCCTGCTGCCGCGCGCCTTTCCGCCTGCACTGGAAGATCCGCGGATCGGCTAGCTTGATGCGCGACGCGCCACGATGGCGCAACGGGCCAAGGTTTTTGCAAAAACCTTGGCAAGGCGTTTGCAAACGCCTTTTCGGCCCGTTGGGCGCGGATGGACCGGCACGGCTACAGCCCGAAGCCCGCCAGTTCCGGCAACCACAGCGCCAACGGCTGAAACAGCAGCACGACCGCCAGCCCGAACAGCATCAGCAACACATATGGCAGCGCGCCCCGGATCACCTCGGCAAGCGGCGCGTTGGCGACGCCCTTGATCACAAACAGGTTCATGCCCACCGGCGGGGTGATCAGCGCCAGTTCCAGGTTGATCATCAACAGGATGCCATACCAGATCAGGTTGATGTCAAAACTCATCAGCGCCGGCAGCACGATCGGGGTCGTGATCAGGATGATGGCGATGGTTTCCAGAAACATCCCCAGCACGAAGATCACCGCCATCACCACCAGGATGAACTCCATCGGGCCCAGCCCCATCCGGGTGACGCTTTCCATCAGTTGTATCGGCAGGCGGATGATGGTCACCGCATGGCCGAACATCGCCGCCGCCGCCAGGATCATGAACAGCATCGCGGTGGTGCGCACGGTTTCATAGGCGGTGATCGCCAGGTCGCGCGCACCGAAGTTGCGATAGACGGCGACGCCCACGAACAGCGCGTAGATACAGCCGATGGCCGCGGCTTCCGAGGCGGTGAACACCCCCATGTAGATGCCCCCCAGCACCAGCGGCGGCATGATCAGCGACCAGACCGACTTGCGCATCGCGCCTGCCACCGCGCGCCAGCCGGTCCAGTCGATCTGGCGCTGATCGCCGCGCGCATAGCCCTGCGCGACACAGTAAAGCGCAAACAGCGTCGCCATCATCACGCCGGGGATCAGCCCGGCGATGAACAGCGCCCCGATCGAGGTTTCCGACACGATCGCATACAGGATCAGCGGCCCCGAGGGCGGGATCAGAATGCCCAACGTGCCGCCGGCGGCGATCACCCCGTATGTGTCGGACGGGCGATAGCCAAAGCGCTTCATCTGCGGAATGGCGCTGGACCCGATGGTCAGCGCGGTGGCCACGGACGACCCGGAAATCGCCGCGAAAACCGTGCAGGCCAACACCGTGGCCACCGCCAGCCCGCCCTTGAAATGGCCCACCAGCGCGTTGGCGGCATCATAGAGATCATCGACCACCCGCGCTCGGATCATCACATGCGCCATGAAGGCAAACATCGGGATCGCGGTGAGCAAGCCGTTGTCGAGCTTGGCGAAAACCGTGTCGGCAAAGGAAGAGATCGAGCCTTCCGCAATCAGCGTGATCCCGATCGAGGTCAGCGCCAGCCCGGCGAAAATCGGCATGCCGGTCAGAAGTGCCGCGATCAGCACGAGAAGAATGACAAAAGTCAGCACTATTTTCCCCGGTGGTAAAAGATCAGATCGGCCAGCCGGGCCACCGCCATCACAAACAGCAGCCCCACGCCCACCAGCATGACCGATTGCGGTATCCACAGCGGCGCTTCCAGGTAGCCGTCGGAATAAACCCCGATCATACGGGAAAACTTCACCGCATCCAGGCTGCTGAAAAACAGCACCCCCGACACCGCCGCCACCGAAAGATCCGACCAGAAGGCCAGCAGCCAGCGTTTCGCGCCACGCGCCTGGGCCGAAAAGATATCGACCGATACGTGTTCGTCGCGCCGCAGCACCTCGGCCGCGCCCAGCATCACGATGGCCACCACCAGAAAGCCCGAAAGCTCATCCGTCCAGGTGACCGGGCGGCCCAGCACATAGCGGCGAAACACGCTGAAACCGGTGACCGCAAGCGTGAACAGCACCAGAAAGGCGCTGACCCATGCCGCCGCCAGCGCCAGCCAGCCGATCACGCGGCCCGGCCAGCCCGGCGGATAGGCGCCAGAGGGGACGTTGCCGCCCCCCCTGGCCTTTTCGCTGTCGTCTTGCATCGGACCTGCGGCCTACATCTGGTCAATCAGTTCCAGCAGCCGCTTGCCCTCGTCGCCGGTGGCATCGCCAAAGGCCTTGTTGAAGGCCGGGGCCATCACCGCCTTGAGCGCGTCGATCTCGCCATCGGTGGCGATATGCACCTGCATGCCCTTTTCGGCCAGCTGACCCGGGGCCTTGGCGGCGGCTTCTTCCGAGGCGTCGATCGCCCAGACCGCCGCCTTGCGCCCGGCTTCGTCGATCGCCGCCTGCGCCTCGGCCGACAGCCCGTCATACCATTTCGGGTTCACATAGCCGTGGAAGTAGATCGAGAACAACGGCAGCACCACCACGTGGTCCTGCACCTCGTAATACTTGCGCGAATAGGCGGCCGAAATGTCGGTCAGGCCGGCGTCGATCACGCCCGTGGACAGCGCCTGGTAGACCTTTGAGCCGGACATCGCCGAAGGCGCCGCCCCCATGGCCACGAAACCGGCGTCGGGCACCGGGCCCAGGCCGCGGATCTTCACGCCCTTGAAATCTTCCGGTTTGATCAGGAACTTGCCGTTCGAGGTGATCGCGGTCGATCGCGTGGTGAACATCCACACCACGTTGCGCACGCCCTTGGTCAGCAGTTTTTCTTCAAGGTACTTGGCGGCGTCCGAGCCGTCCCATTTTTGCAGCGCATCCAGGCTGGACACCGCGAACGGTCCAAGCGTCACGTTCATGATCGGCAGCGTCTTGCCCCACTGCGGGTTGATCGAAAACGCGCATTCGATATCGCCCTTGGCGACCGAAGTGGCGTTCTGCTTGGCCCCGACCAGGCTGTTGGCGCCAAAGATCTGCACGTCGATTTCGCCGCCCGACAGGCTTTCGACCTCGGCCGCCCAACGGTCGATGACCTTGGCGATATGGTGCGCCGGCGGCAGTTGGTGGCTGCAGCGCATGACCTGGGTTTCGGCGGCGCTGACAGCCGATCCCACCCCCGTCGCCAGCGCCAGGCTGACGGCCAGTCCTGTAAATATCTTCATCTTCTTTCTCCCTTTCTTGGTCAGTTGTCGGTCAGTTTGTTGTCCGGCTTTCGCCGGCGCGGCTTTGGTTTGGCGCAGCCGCCGGGCCGGGCGGCCCCGCGGCAGGCCCTGGCAACCCGGCCCGCGCCAGCGCGCCGTAAAGCGGCTCGTCCGGCATTTCGCGCGCCAGCACGTCGCGCACGGCGATCAGCCGGTCCACATCGACGCCGGTTTCGAACCCCATCGTGGCGCACAGGAAAGCCAGGTCTTCCATCACGATATTGCCGGTGGCATTGGGCGCCGCCAGGCAGCCGCCCAGCCCCGCAAGCGACGCATCCAGGATGTTCACCCCCTGGCCAAGCGCCGCCGCCGCGTTGGCAAGGCCCAGCCCGCGGGTATCGTGCAGGTGGATGCCAAAAGCCTGCGCCCCCGCCATCCGGCGCATTTCGCGCGCCAGCGTTTCCACCTGGCGGGGGCCGGCGTGCCCGACGGTATCGGCCAGCGCCACCACATCCGCCCCCATCGAGAAAAACCGTTCGGCAAGTTCCAGCACGTTGCGCGGATCCACCGGGCCGGTGATCGAACAGCCAAAGCTCATGGCGATCCCGACGCTGATGCGCGGCGGGTTTTCGGCGCACGACCGCAGCGCGATCACTTCGGCGATCTCGGCCATGGTCTGGGCCTGGGTCCGGCCGAGATTGGCCTGGTTATGGGCTTCGGTCGCGGAAATCACGCACTGGATTTCGTCGATGCCTCTGGCAAACCCGGTCATCGCCCCGCGCTTGTTGGGCGCAAGCCCCGCGCCCTGCGCGCCCGGCAGCGCGCCAAGGCAGGCAATCAGGTCTTCCAGGTCGGCAAACATCGGATAGCGGGCCACCGGCAGGAACGACCCCAGTTCGAAGTGCCGGATACCGGCGGCGTATTCACGGCGCAGCCATTCAATCTTGCCGGCGGTGGTCGGCCAGCCGTTCGACATCTGCAGACCGTCGCGCAGGCCCACTTCGCGCAGGATCACGCGGTTGCCGTCCGGCTTGAAGTCGCGGACCGTGCTACCCATCGCCCACCTCCGCCAGGCCCAGTTCGGCCAGGATATCGGCGGTATCCGCGCCCAGGGCCGGCACGTCCAGCCCGTCCCCCAGCCCCCGGCCATCCAGCTCAAGCGGCAGCGCCGGGCAGCGAAAGCGGCGACCGTCGGCATGGGTCGAACTCACAAGCCCCCCGGGGCGCTGGACATGCGGATCGTCGAACATGTCTTCGGGCCGGTTGATCCGCGAAAACGGGATGTTCAGCCGGTCCAGCGTGGCCTCCAGATCAGCCAGCGGCACCGCCCGGATGCGGTCGGCCACGATCGGCACCGTCCAGCCGCGCGCATCGATCCGGTCGGTGGCGTTCTGCAGACGGTCGTCGGCCAGAAACGCGGACAGATCGAACGCCTCGCAAAAGGCCCGCCAGTGGCCGTCGGTCACCACGCCGATGAAGATCCGGCCGCCGTCGCGGGTTTCGAAAATGTCGTAGATCGGCCAGGCATGCACGCGCTCGGGCATCGGCACCGATGGCGCGCCGGTCAGTTCGTGCTGGACCATGTGCTGCGCCACCATGAACAGGCAGTTTTCGAACAGACCGACCCGGATTTCGCCGCCCTTGCCGGTGCGGGCGCGTTCCAGCAGCGCTGCGAGAATGCCGATCACCCCGAACATGCCGCCCATGATGTCGTTGGCCGAAGACCCGACCCGGCGCGGCTGCGCTTGCGAGCCGGTCATCATCGCCAGGCCGGTCATCATCTGCACCACCTCGTCCAGGGCCGGGCGGTGTTCGTAGGGGCCCGACAGAAAGCCCTTGTGCCCGGCGATGATCAGCCCCGGATGGCGCGCGCGCAGCTCGTCGGCGCGGATCCCCTGGCCTTCCAGCTGGCCATCGCGGAAATTCTCGATGAACACATCGGCAGTGGCCAGCAGCGCATCGAACGCCGCGCGGCCGCGCTTGGTGGTCATGTCGATCACCATCGACCGCTTGCCGCGGTTGAACAGCGGAAAGAACGCCGTGCCCATGCCGGCAAGGTCGCGGGTCTTGTCGCCCCTGGGCGGCTCGACCTTGATCACCTCGGCGCCCAGCTGGGCCAGGATCATGCCGCAGCTTGGCCCCATGATCATGTGGCTCATCTCGACGACGCGGATATCTGCAAGCGGCAGTCTTTCAGAGCCCATCTTGGCGAAGTCCAACTTTGCGAATTCCAATGACTTTTCGGTTCCAGTACCCGGATGGTAGGAAGATTTCAGGTTTCCGAAAAATATAATGTTTTGAAAGTTTCGTTCTGTATTCTAGAACGCTATGCATGGATGTGCGGCAACTGACCTATTTCCTCGCGGTTTACGAGCACGGCAACCTGTCGCACGCGGCCAGCCATCTTGCGGTGGCGCAATCGGCGATCAGCCACCATATCGCCAACCTTGAAAACGACCTGGGCACGCGGCTGTTCCTACGCAAACCCCGCGGCATGGAGGCCACCGCCGCCGGCCACCGGCTGCACCGCCACGCGCGCGCCATCCTGCAGGCGATCCGCGCCGCCGAACATGACATGCTGCACGACGCCCGCGACATCGCCGGGGAATTCGCCGTCGGCCTGCCCTATTCGGTGATGAAGGGCATCGGCGTGGCGCTGATGCAGGCGATCCTGGCCGACTACCCCAAGGTGCGCCTGTCCATCGTCGAGGGCCTGTCGGGCAACACCCACGCGGCGCTGCTGTCGTCCGAAGTCGACCTGGCGCTGTTCTACAACCCGCAAAAGGACCGCCACGTCACGATCGAACCGGTGCTCGAAGAAGCGGTGCTGTGCGTCGGGCGCGCCGATGTGATCGGGGCCAGCGACGACCCGATCACCTTTGAAGAGCTTTCGCGCCTGCCGGTGCTGCTGCTGCGCCACGGCGCATCGTCGCGCGCCCTGATCGACCGGCCGGGCCTGCTGAACCGGCTGGAAGCCAACGCGCGGTTGCAGCTCAATTCGGTCAGCGGCATCACCAATGGCATGCTGGCGGGGCTGGGCTGCACCATCGCGCCCCAGGTCTTCGTGCGCGAACAGCTGCAGGCCGCCACCCTGCATGCGCGCCCGATTACCGATCCGCACCTGTCGCGCCGGCTTTTCCTGGGGCATCGGCGCGACCACCCGCCCAACCGGCTGTTCGAAGCGATCAAGCAGCTGATCCTGACCCTGATCGGCCAGGAAGTGCGCAGCGGCCGCTGGCAGGCCGAGGTGCAGTTTCCCGGTCAGTCGCCGGCGGCGCGATCATCGTCCGGCTGAGCGCACGGCAGGATGGCCGAAGCGCGCAGCCCGCCCTGCCCGCGGTTTTCCAGGGTGATCCGCCCCCCCTGGGCCTGCAGGATGCTTTGCGCGATCGCCAGCCCAAGCCCGGTGCCGCCGGTATCGCGCGACCGCGAGGTTTCCAGCCGCACGAAAGGTTCGAAAACCCGGGCCAGGTCGGCTTCGGGAATGCCGGGGCCGTCATCGTCGATCTCGACCACGGCCCCTTCGGCGCCGCCGCGCACCGTGACGCGGGCGCGTTCGCCATAGCGGGTGGCATTGGCGATCAGGTTGCGCAGCGCCCGCCGCGTGGCCGCCGGGCGCAGCCGCGCCGGCACCGGCCGGTCCGGCGGTGTGAAGGTCACCGGTTCGCCGGCCTCGGTCATCTGCGCGACCAGATCGCCGACATAGGCGCCCAGCTCGATGGTCTCGGCGGCCTCGTTCGCCGCCATGCCGCGGGCAAATGACAGCGTCGCGTCGACCATCTGCTGCATTTCCTCGATGCTGGCGACCAGGCGCTGACGGTTTTCATCGTCGTCCACCATTTCGGCGCGCACCCGCATCGCCGTGAGCGGCGAACGCAAATCATGCCCCAGCGCCGCCAGCAGCCGGGTCCGGTCGTCCACGAAGCGGCGGATGCGGTCCTGCATGTCGTTGAAGGCCCGGGTCAGGTCGCGCAGCTCTTCGGGACCGACGGCGGGCAGCCGCTCGGTCGCTTCGCCGCGCCCGAAACGCGCGGTCATCTCGGCCAGGCGGCGCAGCGGCCCGGTCAGCCGCCCCAGCGCGATCCACAGCGCCGCGGCGATCAGCGCCGCGGTCACGCCAAAGGTCGCGACGCTGCGCCAGGCCCATTGCAGCGGCGGCCGGTGAAACCGGGTGTCGACGTTCAGCCAGCCGCCACGCTGCAGGCGGATCGAGATGTTCATTTCCACCGTCGACATCGGCAC
>JAJRUE010000169.1 GCA_024277955.1 Alphaproteobacteria bacterium
GCTGCACATGAAAGCCACCTGCGTGAACGGCAATGTGACCGAGGCGCTGGCGATCAACGAGGTTTCCCTGCTGCGCTCCGGCCCGCAGGCGGCGAAACTGCGGATTTCGGTCGACGGGCGGGTGCGCATGGACGAACTGGTTTGCGACGGGGCGCTGGTGTCCACACCGGCGGGCTCCACGGCCTATAACTACTCCGCGCACGGGCCGATTTTGCCGATCGGGGCCGATATTCTGGCGCTGACGGCGATGGCGGCGTTCCGGCCACGGCGCTGGCGCGGAGCTTTGCTGCCGATGGACGCGAAAATCACATTCGAGGTGTTGCAGCACGAGAAACGCCCCGTCAACGCGGTGGCGGATTCGACCGAGGTGCGCAATGTCAAACAGGTGGATATCACCAGCGAACCGGGGATCAGCCACACCTTGCTGTTCGATCCCGGTCACGGGCTGGAAGAACGCCTGATCCGCGAACAGTTTGCCTGAGGGGGTTACATGAGTCTGAGTGTGCAACAGCAGGTCAAATACTGGGGCGTCGGACTGGCGGTCTTTGCCGCGTTTTTGTGGTATGTGGGCGACACATTGCTGCCGTTTCTGGTCGGGGCGGCGATTGCCTATCTGCTCGACCCGCTGGCCGACCGGCTGGAGAAATGGGGCCTGAGCCGCACCTGGGCGACGGTGATTATCTCGCTGGTCGTGCTGGTGCTGTCGTTGCTGGCATTGCTGCTGGTAGTGCCGCTGATCGTCGGGCAGGTGCGCGGGCTGATCGAGGCGGCGCCGAATTTCCTGACCACAACGCTGGACTTCCTGACCGAGCGTTTCCCCGGATTGCTGGACCAGAATTCGCCGATCCGGCAGAATCTGGCGGCGATCGAGGCAACCTTGCGAGCCAATAGCGGCGAGGTGATTAGCCGTGTGCTGTCGTCCTCGCTGGCGGTGGTGAACTCGCTGACCATTCTGATTGTCGCGCCGGTGGTGGCGTTCTATCTGCTGCTGGACTGGGACCGGATGGTGGCGGTGGTCGACGGCTGGTTGCCGCGCGAACATGCGCCGGTGATCCGCAAGCTGGGGCGCGATATCGACAATGTGCTGGCCGGTTTCGTGCGCGGGCAGATGACCGTGGGGCTGATCCTCGGGATATTTTATGCTGTCGCGCTGGGCCTGATCGGTTTGCAGTTCGGTGTGGTTGTCGGGCTGCTGGCGGGGTTGCTGACGTTTATTCCTTATGT
This sequence comes from Alphaproteobacteria bacterium, assembly GCA_024277955.1. GTDB lineage: Bacteria > Pseudomonadota > Alphaproteobacteria > Rhodobacterales > Rhodobacteraceae > JAJRUE01. The sequence continues at coordinate 1,225 of JAJRUE010000169.1, forward strand.
CGGGTCGACTTTTGGCGGCGTGACCTCCATCGGGCTGGCGCTGTTCCAGTTCTGGGATGACCCGATCTGGATTGCCGCGGTCGCGGCGGTGTTTGTCATCGGGCAGGTGGTCGAGGGGAATTTCCTGACGCCGAAACTGGTCGGTGGCTCGGTCGGGCTGCATCCGGTCTGGCTGATGTTCGCGCTGTTTGCCTTCGGCTCGGCGCTCGGGTTTGTCGGGTTGCTGATCGCGGTGCCGGCGGCGGCGAGCATTGGCGTGCTGGGGCGCTTTGCCATTGCCAATTACAAACAGAGCAAGCTGTATCTGGGGCCGGAAGAACCCGAAGCGGAACCGGAATCTAACGAGACGGACAATGCCGAAACCTGAACAACTGGTGCTGGACCTGCCTGCGCGCGCGGCGCTCGGGCGGGACGATTTTTTCGTGGCACCGTCGAATGCGCTGGCCGTGCGGATGCTGGACAGCTGGCCGGAGTGGGCAACGGGGAAGCTGGCGCTTTGCGGGCCGGTCGCCTCGGGCAAGAGCCATCTTGTGCAGGTCTGGGCCGCGCGCTCCGGCGGCGTGGTGCTGGCGGCGGAGGCGCTGGCAGAACAGGACATCCCGACACTGGCCGAGGCGGGCGCGGCGGCGGTGGAAGACGTGGACCGGCTGGCGGCACTCCCCGATGCACGGCGCAGGAAATCCGAAGAGGCACTGTTCCATTTGCACAACCGTCTGCTGGGGGCGGGGGGGAGCCTGCTGGTGAGCGGGGTCGAGGCTCCCTCGCGCTGGGATATCCGGCTGCCCGATCTGGCCTCGCGGCTGCGCGCCGCCGAGGTGGCGCTGCTGGAGGCGCCCGATGATGCGCTGCTCTCGGCGGTGCTGGTCAAGCTGTTCATGGATCGCCAGATCACGGTTTCGCCGGATCTGATCGGCTATCTGCTGCCGCGCATGGAACGGTCGTTCGCCGCCGCGCGGGCAATGGTGGAGGCGCTGGATCGCGCCGGTCTGTCGAAGCGGCGGGCCATCACCCCGCGACTGGCGGGCGAGGTTTTGCGCGCGGAGGGGGCGGCATGAGCAAGCGGGTCGCGGTGGTCGATGTGGGATCGAACTCGGTGCGGCTGGTGGTGTTCGACGGTATGTCCCGCTCGCCCGCGTATTTCTATAACGAAAAGGTTTTGTGCGGGCTGGGGGCAGGGCTGGCCGACACCGGACTGCTGAACCCTGAAGGGCGCGAGCGGGCGATGGCGGCGCTGCACCGGTTCATGGCACTGGTCGCGGGCATGGGCAGCGATGTGGTGACCGGCGTGGCAACGGCGGCGGTGCGCGAGGCCGCGGACGGGGCGGAATTTGTCGAACAGGTGGCGCGGGAAACCGGCCTGCGCCTGCGGGTCGCCAGCGGCGAGGAAGAGGCGCAGCTTTCGGCGCGCGGCATCCTGCTGGGCTGGCCCGACGCCGAGGGGCTGGTCTGCGATATCGGCGGCGCCTCGATGGAGCTGGCACGGATCAGCGCGGGCGGGATCGGCGCGGCGGCGACATCCCCCCTCGGGCCGCTGAAACTGGCGGATTATCGCGGCGACATGGACACATACATCCGCGCCGAGGTGAAAAAACTGCTCAAGGGCGCGGGGGGCAAGGCGGAGCGGCTCTATCTGGTCGGCGGCTCGTGGCGCGCACTGGCGCGGCTGGATATGGCGCGGCGGGAATATCCGTTCCATGTGCTGCACGAATAC
>JAJRUE010000170.1 GCA_024277955.1 Alphaproteobacteria bacterium
GAGATGTGTTCGGAATTCGTCCGCGCCAAGGGCCAGACCAAGGATGTGTTCCTGCAGATCTCGCTGACCCCGGTGCAGGAAAACGGCGAAACCGCGCTGGTGGTGGTTCTGAACGACGCGACCAAGCTGAAAACCCTGGAAGCGCAATTCGTGCAAAGCCAGAAGATGCAGGCGATCGGCCAGCTTGCCGGCGGGGTCGCGCATGATTTCAACAACCTTCTGACGGCGATCAGCGGCCATTGCGACCTGCTGTTGCTGCGCCACGAACCGGACGACCCGGATTATGGCGACCTGATCCAGATCAACCAGAACGCCAACCGCGCCGCCAGCCTGGTGGAACAGTTGCTGGCGTTTTCGCGCAAGCAGACGCTCAAGCCCGAGATCGTCGATATCGGTGAAACGCTCGACGATCTGACCCACCTGCTGAACCGGCTGGTCGGCGAAAAGGTCCGTCTGAGCGTCGTGCATGACGCCGAACTGGCGCCGATCCGCGCCGACAAGCGGCAACTGGAACAGGTCATCATGAACCTGGTGGTCAACGCCCGCGATGCGATGCCCGACGGCGGCGACATCAAGATCGAAACCCATATCGAAACCCTGCGCCAGCCTTACGAAAAAGATCGCGCCGTGGTGCCGCCCGGGGATTACGTGGTGGTCACCGTCAGCGATCAGGGGACCGGGATCGCGCCGGAAAAACTGCCGAAAATCTTTGAACCCTTCTACACCACCAAGCGCACCGGCGAAGGCACCGGGCTTGGGCTTTCGATGGCCTATGGCATCGTCAAGCAGACCGGCGGGTACATCTTTGCCGACAGTGTGGTCGGGAACGGCACCTGCTTTACCCTGTTTTTCCCCGCCCTGAACGAGGAAGTTCCAGCCGAGCCCGAGAAAACCGCGCCCCTGCCCAAACCGACCCACAGCCAGGCCGGCGGCGTGGTTCTGCTGGTGGAAGACGAAGCCCCGGTGCGCGCCTTTGCCTCGCGCGCGCTGAAAATGCGCGGCTATACGGTGCTGGAAGCCGAAAACGCCGAGGAAGCCTTGCGCACCCTCGAAGACGAAACCCTCGATATCGACGTTTTCGTAACCGATGTGATCATGCCGGGCATGGACGGGCCAAGCTGGGTTGCCAAGGCGCTGGAAGACCGGCCCGGTGTCCGGGTGGTCTTTGTTTCGGGCTATGCCGAGGACAGCTTTTCGGAACAACAGGCGCGCATTCCCAATTCGGTGTTCCTGCCGAAACCGTTTTCCCTGAACCAGTTGACGGCCACTGTTCAGGAACAGATCCACTGACGGGTATCAGCTGTTTCCGTGCGCGACGACGCAGTGCAACGGGGGCAAGCCCGGTTGTGCGCGCCGGCAGATAGCGGAAAAACCGGTGATATTTCGCGCCTCCTTGCACGGCGTAAGGTTTCGTTAACCGGTTTCCGGCAATCTCGAATTGATAAAATTTGCTTGAAATGTTCTCTTTTTGGTCCCATAAGGGCAAAGCGGAACAAGAGGCGAACATCAAGCAGCATTGCCGCCCCCCTCGGGGTGTGAAATAAGGACAGCAACCAATGGCCACGGCAAGTATTCTGGACATGAAAGACAAGCGCAGCAACGACAGGCAGAAGGCGCTCGATTCGGCGCTGGCCCAGATCGAACGGCAGTTCGGCAAGGGCTCGATCATGAAACTGGGCGCCGACAACCCGGTGCAGGAGATCGAGTCGACCTCGACCGGCTCGCTCGGGCTGGACATCGCGCTTGGCATCGGAGGCATCCCCAACGGGCGCATCATCGAGATTTACGGCCCGGAAAGTTCGGGCAAGACCACCTTGACGCTGCATTGCGTGGCCGAAGAACAGAAAAAAGGCGGGGTTTGCGCCTTTGTCGATGCCGAACACGCGCTGGATCCGCTTTACGCACGCAAGCTGGGCGTCGATCTGGACGAATTGCTGATCAGCCAGCCGGATACCGGCGAACAGGGGCTGGAGATCGTCGACACCCTGGTGCGATCGGGCGCCGTCAGCATGGTGGTGGTCGATTCGGTCGCCGCGCTGACCCCGCGCTCGGAACTGGAAGGCGACATGGGCGACAGCAGCGTCGGGGTCCACGCCCGGCTGATGAGCCAGGCGATGCGCAAGCTGACGGGTTCGATCTCGCGCTCGAAATGCACGGTGATCTTCATCAACCAGATCCGCATGAAGATCGGGGTGATGTTCGGCAGCCCCGAAACCACCACCGGCGGCAATGCGCTGAAGTTTTATTCTTCGGTGCGTCTCGACATCCGCCGGATCGGCGCGATCAAGGATCGCGACGAGGTCGTCGGCAACGCCACCCGCGTCAAGGTCGTGAAAAACAAGGTCGCCCCGCCGTTCAAGCAGGTGGAATTCGACATCATGTATGGCGAAGGCATTTCCAAGACCGGCGAACTGATCGACCTGGGCGTAAAGGCCGGGATCGTGGAAAAATCCGGATCCTGGTATTCCTACGGCGACGAACGCATCGGCCAGGGGCGCGAAAACGCCAAGACCTATCTCAAGGAAAACACCGCCGTGGCGCTGGAAATCGAAGACAAGATCCGCGCCGCCCACGGGCTGGATTTCGACTACGAAGGCAAGCCCGCCGACGATACGGGCGATGTCGTCGAGGTCTGAAAACCGCCTGTCGCGAACACAAGGGGCCGGGTGCACAGCATCCGGCCTTTTGCTTTGGCGAAAGGGGCCTGTGGACAGGGGCCGGGCTTGGCGATAAACCGTATCGAACCCGTTACCTGCCCGAAAGAAAACCCGCAAAATGGCCAGCCTGAACGACATCCGCTCGACCTTTCTGAGCTACTTTGAAAAGAACGGTCACGAGGTGGTGCCAAGCTCTCCGCTGGTGCCGCGCAACGATCCGACGTTGATGTTCACCAACTCGGGCATGGTGCAGTTCAAGAACCTGTTTACCGGCGTCGAAAAGCGCGACTACGTGCGCGCCACGACCTCGCAGAAATGCGTGCGCGCCGGCGGCAAGCACAACGACCTGGACAATGTCGGCTACACCGCCCGCCACCTGACGTTCTTCGAGATGCTCGGCAATTTTTCCTTCGGCGACTACTTCAAGGAAGCGGCGATCCCATACGCCTGGGAACTGCTGACCCGCGAGCTGGGCCTTGATCCGGATCGGCTGCTGGTCACCGTTTACCACACCGACGACGAGGCCGCCGAAATCTGGAAAAAGGCCGCCGGTCTGCCCGATGAGCGCATCATCCGCATTGCTTCGGACGACAATTTCTGGCGCATGGGCCCCACCGGCCCCTGCGGCCCCTGCACGGAAATCTTTTTCGACCACGGCCCCGAGGTCGCCGGCGGCCCGCCCGGCAGCCCCGATGAGGACGGCGACCGGTTCGTGGAAATCTGGAACCTTGTGTTCATGCAGAACGAACAGCTCGAAAACGGCGATCTGATCGAGTTGCCGAACCAGTCGATCGACACCGGCATGGGGTTGGAGCGGATCGGCACCGTGCTGCAGGGCAAGCACGACCTGTTTGCCACCGACCTGATGCGCGCCCTGATCGAGGCCAGCGCCAATGCCACCAACGCCGATCCCGACGGGCCCGGCGCGGTGCATCACCGGGTGATCGCGGATCACTTGCGTTCGACCTCGTTTCTGATTGCCGAAGGGGTGCTGCCCTCGAACGAAGGCCGCGGCTATGTGCTGCGCCGGATCATGCGGCGCGCCATGCGGCACGCGCATCTGCTTGGCGCCAAGGATCCGGTGATGCACCGGCTTGTGCCGGCGCTGGTGGCGCAGATGGGGCAGGCCTACCCGGAACTGCGCCACGGCCAGGAGATGATCGAAGAAACGCTGGAACTGGAAGAAACCCGTTTCAAGGCGACGCTCGATCGCGGGCTGAAACTGTTGGACGAAGAGCTATCGCGCCTGCCCGAAGGCGCGGCGCTGCCCGGCGAAACCGCGTTCAAGCTGTATGACACCTACGGGTTTCCGCTGGATCTTACGCAGGATGCGCTGCGCGAACGCGGCCGCAGCGTCGATACCGCCGGCTTTGACGCGGCGATGGCGCAGCAAAAGGCCAAGGCCCGCGCCGCCTGGGCCGGCTCGGGCGAAACCGCCGATGCGGCGATCTGGTTCGACATCGCCCAGGAACACGGCCCCACTGAATTCCTGGGCCACGAAACCGAAAAGGCCGAGGGTCAGGTCTTGGCGCTGGTCCAGAACGGTGGCCTGGTGGAAGAGGCGAGCGTGGGCGAGCCGGTGCAGATCGTCGTCAACCAGACCCCGTTTTACGCCGAGGCCGGCGGTCAGGTCGGCGATACCGGCACCATCACCACCGACGATGCCGTGGTGCGCATCACCGACACGCGCCAGGCGGCGGGTGTGTTCATCCATGTGGGCGACGTGGAAAGCGGCACGATCCGGCGCGGCGCCGCGGCGGTGCTGGAAATCGACCACGACCGGCGCACCGCGATCCGCGCCAACCATTCCGCAACCCACCTGCTGAACGAAGCGCTACGCCAGACCCTGGGCGGGCATGTGGCCCAGCGCGGCTCGTTGAACGACGCCGACCGGCTGCGGTTCGACTTTTCGCACAACAAGGCGCTCAGCCGCGGCGAGATGCACAAGGTGGTTGAAACCGTGAACTTCTACATCCGCCAGAACACGCCGGTCGAGACCCGGATCATGACCCCGGACGCGGCGCGCGACCTGGGGGCCCAGGCGCTGTTTGGCGAAAAATACGGCGACGAGGTGCGCGTCGTTTCGATGGGGCGCGCCGACACCGGCAAGGGGCTGGACGGGCTGACCTGGTCGATCGAGCTTTGCGGCGGCACCCATGTGGCGCGCACCGGCGATATCGGCCTGTTCATTCTGTTGAGCGACAGCGCCTCGGCCGCCGGGGTCCGCCGGATCGAAGCGCTGACCGGCGAAGCGGCGCTGCGCCATGTGGAAGTGGAGTCGGACCGCCTGGCGGCGGTGGCCTCGGCGCTCAAGACCCAGCCGACCGAAGCGCCCGACCGCGTCGCGGCGCTGCTGGCCGAACGCAAGGCGCTGCAGAACGAACTGGCGCAGATGCGGCGCGAACTGGCCATGGGCGGCGGTGGCGGCGAAGCGCAGCCGGTGAGTGAAATCAATGGGATAGCCTTTGTTTCTCAGGTTCTTTCTGGGGTGTCAGGCAAGGATCTGCCCAGCCTGGTCGACGAACATAAGGCGCGCATCAAGTCCGGCGTGGTGTTGCTGATCGCCGATACCGGCGGCAAGGTGGCGGTGGCCGCGGGCGTGACCCCGGACCTGGCCGAAAGGATCAGCGCCGTGGACCTGCTGCGCGCCGCGGTGCCCGCGCTTGGCGGCAAGGGCGGCGGCGGGCGCGCGGAACTGGCCCAGGGCGGCGGGCGCGACATTTCCGGCGCCGAACAGGCCATCGAGGCGGCAAAAAACTTTCTGGGAGGATAGGATATGGGTGCACTCTGGATTGCGCATGTGTTGGTCACCGACGAAGAGGCCTATATGAAATACGCCGCCATCGCCACCGAGGCGATCGCCGAACATGGCGGCACCTTCATCGCCCGCGGCGGACGCTACGTGCAGTTGGAAGGCAATGACCGGCCGCGCAACGTGGTGGCGCGGTTCGCCGATTTCGACGACGCGGTGGCCTGCTACTATTCGCCGAAATACCAAGAGGCGCTGAAACACGCCAAGGGCGCGAGCGAACGCGATCTGCTGGTGGTCGAGACCACCGAATAGGCGGTTTTGTGCAGGGCGGGCGGCCCTGCCGGGGCCGTGGTGCCCGGTCAGGCGCCGGTGATGCGGTGGCCTGCGGGTCGTCAACCGGCGGGGTTTGCCGGCGTGATCACAGCAGCAGATCTTCGAGGATCAGCGATATGAACTGCGCCTTGCCGCTGACGCCGGCCTTGCGGTAAAGCGCGGTGCTTTGGGCGCGCACGGTGCCTTCGCGGGTGCCGCGCAGGGCGGCGATTTCGGTGAGCGACATGCCCTTGAGCAGGAACCAGGCGACCTCGGTTTCCGCCGGGCTCAGCTCCATTTGCCGGAACCTTGCCTTGACCTCGTCGGTGAATTTCCCGGCCGTCAGCCGCTGCGAAGAGGTGGCGCGCGCGATCTCGCGCCGGGCGGTCAGCGCCAGGTTCACGCCCAGCACCGCCCCCAGGATCAGCCCGAAAACCGCGGCAATTTCAACTACTTCGCGCCATTGCCAGCGTAGCGGAATGTCCGGCAGGCCAAAGACCGAAGCGATCATTTCCCACAGGAAATACACGCCGGCAACGGTCTGAAGTGCGACCAGGATCCAGACAAGCGAGGGGTGCTTGAGCATGTCAGCGGGCCACCGTTTTCGGGAACGTCATCGCCAGGGCACGCATCCGCATCAGCGGCCCGGCCCCATGGTGCCGCCATTGCCGCCCATGCCACCCCCCATGCCACCGCCCATGTTGCCGCTGTCACCGCCGCCCATGCCGCCGCCGCCCATGCCGCCTTCGTCACCGCTGCTGCCGCCGTTGCCGCTGCCGCCCATCCCGCTGCCGATGGAGCCGCCGCCATCGTCCATCCCGCCCGACGGCATCGGGGTTCGCCCCATGTCGCCGGAAGGCGCGGTGAATGTGCGGTCGCGCAGCACTTCGCCGTTGCGCCGGTTCACCACCACTTCGCGCAGCCGGTCGCCGTTCGACGACACCAGCAGCAGTCGTCCCAGCCAGGTGCGGCGGATCTCGCGAACCTCGAAACCTTCCTGGCGCAGGCGCAGGATGATCGGGGCCAGCATTTCCGCCTGGGCCTGCGACAGGGACGAGCTTTGCGCCGCGATCTGGGCGGCGATCTGCGCTTCGGTCTGGGCATGCGCCCGGGTTTGCGCCTGCGCCGGCAGCGACGCAAGGGCGAGCACCAGCATCAGTGATGCTCTTTCAGCGATCCGGAACATGGAAATTCCCCCACAGGTCTGCGAATGCGGCCGCGCCGGGATTGGCGCGGCCCCGAGTTTAGTGCGCGATGGCGGACATGCAAGCCGGCTCAGTTGCCGCGGCCCATGCCCTGACCCATGCCGCCGGCGCCGGCGTTGCCGCCCATGCCGGACATGGCGCCCGGGCCGTCCTGGCTGTCGTGGCCAGAGCCGCCCATGTCGCCCGGATCGCGGCCCGAATCGCGGCCCGAGTCATGTCCCGACCTGCCGTTGTCGCGGTGGTCGCCCATGGTGCCGTCGGCGCCGTCGCCCATCTGGTCACCCATGCCGCGGGCCTTGCCCTCGACGCCGCTCATATGGTCGCCCGCCATGGTGGCGATGTCCTGCATCTTGGCGCGCAGCGCGGCGGCGAGCTTCTGGCGGTCCTGCGGGCTCAGCATCTGCAGCTGCTGCGCCAGCAGGGCGATTTCCTGGGCGGTAAGCTGCGCGGTGTCGAGCTTGGACAAGCGCACCTGCATGCCGGTATGCGGGTCGGTCACCATCAGGTCGGCGCCCCGCGATTGCGCCTGCGCCATGGAAACACCGAGCGCCAGAACCGCGGCGGAGGAAAGGATGAGTTTTTTCATGTTGTTAGACCTTCTTGTCTGATGTGCGAAACTTCGCGTTGCTTGTTGCTGCCGGGGCGGGAACTGCCAGGGACAAGACGGCAAAAAACAACTCGCCCGGGGTTTCGCCATTGGGCAAACCGCCAAGTTCGGGCGATTTAAGCGTTTCGCATAAAGGCCTCAGCCAGCGGTTTTGGCCGCCCGCTTGCGTTCGTGCGGGTCCAGGTGGCGCTTGCGCAGCCGGATCGCGCTGGGGGTGACCTCCACCAGTTCGTCATTGTCGATATAGGCGATCGCCTGTTCCAGGCTCATGCGCACGGGCGTGGTCAGCCGCACCGCTTCGTCGGTGCCCGAGGCGCGCACGTTGGTCAGTTTCTTGCCCTTGAGCGGGTTCACTTCCAGGTCGTTTTCGCGCGAATGTTCGCCGATGATCATGCCGGTATAGACCTGTTCCTGCGCGCCGATGAACAGACGCCCGCGCTCTTCCAGGTTCCACAGCGCGTAGGGGACAGACGCCCCGTTTTCCATCGAAATCAGCACGCCCGCGCGCCGCCCCGGGATCGGCCCCTTGTAGGGCGCCCAGCCATGGAACACCCGGTTCAGCACGCCGGTGCCGCGGGTGTCGGTCAGAAACTCGCCGTGGTAGCCGATCAGCCCGCGCGAGGGCACATGCGCGATGATGCGCGTCTTGCCGGCGCCGGCGGGGCGCATTTCGACCAGCTCGCCCCTGCGCGCGCCGGTGATCTTTTCGATGACCGCGCCGGAATAGTCGTCGTCCACGTCGATGGTGACTTCTTCGATCGGCTCCAGTTTCTGGCCGTCTTCTTCGCGCATCAGCACCTGCGGGCGCGAGATCGACAGTTCGAACCCTTCGCGGCGCATGTTTTCGATCAGCACGCCCATCTGCAATTCGCCGCGCCCGGCCACCTCGAAGGCTTCGCCGCCCGGGGTATCGGTGACCTTGATGGCGACGTTGCTTTCGGCTTCCTTCATCAGGCGTTCACGGATCACGCGGCTTTGCACCTTCTTGCCGTCGCGCCCGGCCAGCGGGCTGTCGTTGATGCCGAAGGTCACGGAAATCGTCGGCGGATCGATCGGCTGGGCGGGCAGGGGGTCTTCGACCGCCAGCGCGCAGATGGTGTCCGAGACCGTCGCCCTGGACATGCCGGCAAGCGTCACGATGTCGCCGGCGACCGCTTCGTTGATTTCCTGCAGCGCAAGGCCGCGGAAGGCCTGGATCTTGGAGACGCGGAACTGTTCGATCTTCTGGCCGATGCGCGACAGCGCCTGCACCGTCGCCCCGACCTTGAGGCGGCCGCTTTCGACCCGGCCCGTCAGGATGCGCCCGATAAAGGCGTCGGCCCCCAGCGTGGTCGCCAGCATCCGGAACGGTTCGTCCTGACGGGCGATCTGGCGCGGCGCGGGCACGTGGTTGACGATCAGGTTGAACAGCGCCGAAAGATCCTTGCGCGGCCCGTCCAGGTCGGCATCCGCCCAACCGGCGCGCCCCGAGGCGTAGAGATGCGGGAAATCCAGCTGGTCGTCGTCGGCATCGAGCGCTGCGAACAAATCGAAGACTTCGTTCAGTGCGCGGTCGGGTTCGGCGTCGGGCTTGTCGACCTTGTTGAGCACCACGATCGGCCTGAGTCCCAGCGCCAGCGCTTTCGAGGTGACGAACTTGGTCTGCGGCATCGGCCCTTCGGCGGCGTCCACCAGCAGCACCACGCCGTCGACCATCGACAGGATGCGTTCGACCTCGCCGCCGAAATCGGCGTGGCCCGGCGTGTCGACGATGTTGATACGGGTGCCCTTCCAGTCGACGCTGGTGGCCTTGGCCAGGATGGTGATGCCGCGTTCGCGTTCCAGATCGTTGCTGTCCATCGCGCGCTCGGCCACAGCCTGGTTTTCGCGGAACGCCCCGGACTGTTTCAGCAGTTCGTCCACCAGCGTGGTCTTGCCGTGGTCCACGTGGGCGATGATGGCGATGTTGCGCAAGTCCATTGGTCTTCCTGGCCTGAATAGGGAACAAGAGCGCGCCCTAACCCGCGCCTTGGCAAAAGGCTAGGGGCAATCGTGTCGGCGGGGCAAAAAACCCGCCCCTGCGTCACCGCGTCCGCCGCGAACCGGGTTTGCGTGCGCCCGGTGTGCCCGGAGTGGCCGCAGCGGCGCGGTGTGGCGGGCGTCAGGGGATGATGCGGGTATATTTCGTGCCCTCGATCGTCGCGCCGGCGATCAGCCCGGCCTGGCCGAACACCACCGCGATCACTGGCGATGTGGCGGTCGTGGTATCGACCGAGATGTTTTCGGCGTTGGTGTTCAGCGCGTATTCGATATTGGCGCCCGCCGACCAGCCCGGCGAGTTGCGGAAATCCGAAAGCGCTTCGGGGGTCATGAAGAACAGCGCATGCGCATATTGCTGGGCGCCGATCTGAAAGCCGAAACTGGCCTTGGCGGCGGAATAGTAGTCGACCGTCACCCCGCCGACGCGCAGCGCGCCGCGCCCGTAGGCCCCGCCGACGCCAAAGCCGGCCTTGGTGATCAGCGGCATCACCAGGATGCCGGCTGCCTTGTCGCCAAGTTCGCGCATGTCGGGGTAGGTCGAATAGAGATACTCCAACGCCGCATCCACCCGCGCGTCGATCTTTTCCGGCCCGCCCGAGCCAAGCCCGTTGGCGCAGCCGCTCAGTGCCACAAGCGCCGCGCCGCTGCCCGCGATCACGAAACGCCGAGAATAATTTGTCATGGGTCCACCCTTGCTGCCGGTTGCCTCGAATTGCCGGCCTTTGCTGGCCGGTCTGGTGGCGACTATAGCCCAGCGCCTGCGCCCTGTCACGGGCGCGCGCGCGCCGCCGCCGGCGGGATCATGCCGCCGCCCGGACGGCGGGGCGGCTCAGCCTGCCAGCAGGCGGGCGGCGGCGGGGGCGAAATAGGTCAGGATGCCGTCGCAGCCGGCGCGCTTGAAGGCCATCAGGCTTTCCAGCATCACCTTGTCGCCGTCCAGCCAGCCGCGTTCGGCGGCGCCGGTCAGCATCGCGTATTCGCCCGACACCTGGTAGGCAAAGGTGGGGGCGGCGAATTCGTCCTTTACCCGGCGGCAGATGTCCAGATAGGCCATCCCCGGTTTCACCATCACCATGTCGGCGCCCTCGGCCAGGTCGCGCGCCACCAGGCGCAGCGCCTCGTCGCTGTTGGCCGGGTCCATCTGATAGGTGTTCTTGTCGCCCCTGAGCGCACCCGAAGCCCCCACCGCATCGCGAAACGGCCCGTAAAAGGCCGAAGCGTATTTCGCTGCATAGGACATGATCATCACGTCGCGGTGGCCGGCGGCTTCGAGTGCCGTGCGGATCGCGCCGATACGCCCGTCCATCATGTCCGAAGGGCCGATGATGTCGGCCCCGGCTTCGGCCTGGGCCAGCGCCATCTTGACCAGCGCCTCGACGGTTTCGTCGTTCACGATCTGGCCGTCCACCACGAACCCGTCATGGCCGTTGATGTTGTAGGGGTCAAGCGCCACGTCGGTCATGATCTCGATTTGCGGCACCGCCGCCTTGATCGCCCGGATCGCCCGGTTCACCAGGTTGTCGGCGCTCCAGGCGTCGGCGCAGTCTTCGGTCTTCAGATCCTGTTCGATATAGGGAAACAGGCAGATCGCCGGAATGCCCAGGCCGGCGGCTTCGCGGGCGGCCTCGACCAGCCGGTCGATGGTCAGCCGCGCCACCCCCGGCATCGAGGCGATCGGCGTCGCCGTATCGTCGCCCTCCTGCACGAAGACCGGCCAGATGAAATCGCCCGCGCACAGGGTGTTTTCGCGCACCATTGCGCGGCGCGCGGCGGTCTTGCGCGGCCGGCGCGGACGGCTGGCGGGGTAGGGGGCCGGGGGATTGGGCATCTTGTGGGTGTCCTTCCTGTCACACCCGCCCGAATTGCCACGGATCGCGCCCCATCTCAAGGGTGGCCATCCGGCTTTGCGCGCAGTAGTGTCGCGCCCGAAACCGGCGCTCACCCGGTCACACCCGCTGCCGCTTTCGTGCAAGTTTCGTGCAAGGACTGAACTTTTGGACTGGTACCAGGCTGTTTTCGAAGTCATCGACATGCGGTCGTTTTCCAATCTGTGGTATTGGATCGCGCTGGCGGTGATCTGGTCCACCACCAGCCATTGGGTGATCGGGGTGCCCTTTGACATGGTGCTGCGCGCGCGCAGGCTGGGGGGAGACGCCGAACGCGACCTGGAAGACCTGGTGCGCATCAACTGCAACCGGCTGCTCTATATCGGGCGCGTCACCGGGCTGTGGCTGCTGGGGATCGGCAGCGCGCTGATCAGCGCGCTGGCGGTGCTGGGCTTCTGGTATGGGGTGGAATTCGCCCAGGCGCTGTTCCTTCTGGTTTTCCCGATGTCGTTTGTGGGGCTCCTGTCGCTGTCCACCGCGCGCCTCATCGCCGATGAACAGGCCACC
>JAJRUE010000171.1 GCA_024277955.1 Alphaproteobacteria bacterium
AACGGCATCGCCTCCGCCATCCGCTGGGGCGCGGCCGTGACCCTGCTCACCGGCTTCACCGTGCTGATCGGCGCGGCTGCGGCTGGCGAGCGCCAGCGTATTTACGAGGCCGCCCTGCTCAAAACCCTCGGCGCCACCCGCCCGCGCATCCTTGCCAGCTTCGCCCTGCGCTCGGCGATCCTCGGTGCAGCGGCCGGTCTGGTCGCCATCGGGGCGGGTGCGCTGGCGGGCTGGGCCGTGATGACCAATATCATGGACATCGAATTCCACCTCGACCTGCCCTCGGCCATCCTGATCGTTTCCGGCGGCGCCCTTGCCAGCCTGCTCGCCGGACTGGCCTTTGCCTGGCGCCCGCTCTCCGCCCGCCCCGCACGGGTGCTGCGCGCCCGCGAATAGGGTGAAAAACACACGCCAATGTGACGGCTAACCCTTGAAAAGGCACCGTTTCATGCCAATATAGAGCGCATACGCGCAACATCCCCGTTGCGCTTCGGTTTAACTTATGGAGGGTCCTGATGGCCGAATTTGATACTGTCCGCCGCACCGGTGCCGGAGTCCGCACAGCGGAAATCGACGCGGGTTTGCGGGCACATATGAACAAGGTCTATGGCCTGATGTCCGTTGGCCTTATCGTCACCGGCATTGTTTCCTATTTTGTCGGTATGGACCTGAGCGCCGCCGTCAACGGCGAACCGACGCGCTTCCTGTCCTACGGCGTGATCAATGCGATGTTCAGCTCGCCGCTGATGTATCTGATCATGTTCGCCCCGCTGATCATGGTCTTCATGTTCGGCGCGGCCGTGAACCGCATGTCGCAGTCCTGCGCGCAGATGTTCTTCTATGCCTTCGCCGCCGTGATGGGCCTGTCGATCAGCTCGATCTTCGTGGTCTACACCGGCTTCTCGATCGCACAGACGTTCTTCGTCACCGCGATTGCCTTCGCCAGCCTGTCTCTCTGGGGCTATACCACCAAGAAAGACATCTCCGGCTGGGGCAGCTTCCTGTTCATGGGGCTGGTGGGCATCATCGTGGCGTCGATCGTCAACATCTTCCTGCAAAGCTCCGCCGTGATGTTCGCGGTCTCCGCCCTCGGCGTGCTGATCTTTGCCGGTCTGACGGCCTATGATACGCAGAAGATCAAGAACCAGTACCTGCAGGTCCGCACCCAGCCGAACGGCGAGGCAATGGCCGGCAAGATGGCTGTCTACGGGGCGCTGAGCCTCTATCTGGACTTCATCAACCTGTTCCTGATGCTGCTGCGCCTGTTCGGCAACCGCAACTAGGGCAAGGCCCGAACCAGTTCCAGAAGGCCGGAGTTCGCTCCGGCCTTTTTTGTTGCGCAAACGCCAGCCGCTGCCCGTTCCACTAAACCGGTTTAGTGGAACTGAAACACCCCGCCCGCGCACACAAAAAAACCGCCGGACGAACCGGCGGCTTTTTGAAATCCGTAAAGGCGGGAAGATCTATTTGATCTTGCCTTCCTTGTATTCGACGTGCTTGCGCACAACCGGATCGTATTTCATTTTGACCATTTTCTCGGTCATGGTGCGCGAATTTTTCTTCGTCACATAGAAATGACCGGTGCCCGCGGTGGAATTCAGGCGGATCTTGATAGTTGTTGGCTTCGCCATGTGTCCATCTCCTCGCGGGATCCCCGCGTTTATCTGCATACCGGGCGCGTGCGCCCAAAACTGGAAATGGCCTTCTACACCCGTGGGGGCCGGAGTCAAGTCCCCCGAACAGCAAAATCGCTCAAAGCAGGCTGAAATGCGAGCGTGTCTCGTCGTGGTGGAAAAACGGCGTGCGGCGCGGGGTCGCGGGATCGGCGCGTATGGCCAGAACCTCGGACAGAACCACCTCGGTGATGAACGGCAGGTCCAGCGATTTTGCCTCGTCCAGATCGATCCAGTGCAAATGGCTCAGCTCGTCCGAAGCCTCGGAAAAATCCTCGACGGAGCCATGCACCGCCCCCGCATCGGCCATGAAAAACCGCGCATCGAAACGCCGCGGCCGCCCCGGCGGAGTCACCGCGCGAAACACGAAACGGAACACATCGGCGCGCGGCAGCAGCCCGCGCCCGAAAAATCCGCGCCAGTCGGCAGGCGGCGCTTCCGGCCCCTGCCCTTCGACGCCAAGCATCAAACCGGTTTCCTCCCACAGCTCGCGCACCGCCGCCATTGCCGCCGCCACGCCCGAACCCTCGGGGGCCAGCTTCGCCAGTTTAGCGGCCTCGGGTGCCTGCAAGGGGCGCGCCGGTTCAACGGTGTAATCCTGCGCATCGACCGCGCCGCCGGGAAAAACATATTTGTTGGGCATGAACACCGCGCCGGAGCCACGCTGCCCCATCAAGACCTGATCGCGGCCCTTGTGCTCGCGCAGCAATATCACCGTCGCCGCATCGCGGATCACCCGCCGTTTTTCCGCTTCATCCATAGGAAAACCCTTCGTTAACCGAAGCGCAATATCCCCCGCGCGGAACGCTATGTCCAGCGCGACGTCAGGTGCCGTTGGTGTGGCTGATATCCTCGCCGCCAAAGCCATACATGCGCTTGGCCCACTGGATGGCGACAAACATCCCCTTCAGCCGCGGCAGCAGAAACAGCGCCAGCAGCAGGAACACGATGGAAAAGCCGAGCGCCATCATCCAGCCCTCGGGGCGGAAGACCTCGAACACGATCAGCATCAGCGGCGCCAGCAGATGTCCGGTGACAAGGATCGTCGCCCAGGCCGGCCCGTCATCGGCACGCTGATGGTACAGTTCCTCGCCGCACACCGGACAGGTGTCACGCACGGTCAGGTAACCGTTCATCAGGGGGCCGCTTCCGCAATTGGGGCATTTGCACTTCCAGCCACGCAGCAATGCAGGCTTGAGCGGGCGCACCGGTAGTGTGTCCAGAGTCGGATTTCTGTCTTCCATCAGCCGTTTTTAGCAAGTGATCGCCGAATAAACAGTGGGACAAGCTGTCTTGCGGCGGGATGTCGCGAGGGCGAAAGTTTTTTCGACGGAATCCCCGCCCTGCTCCGTTTTACTTTGTGAAGGCAGGCAGAAGCGTGCCTCGAGCAACACAAAAAGGAGCATAAAATGAAAAAGAGCCTGACAACCGCCCTCGTCATCACCCTCGCAGGCATGGGGGTCGCCGGTGCGGCCAATGCCGGAGAACACCGGATCAAACTTCCCTCGTTCGAGGAACTCGACACCAACGGCGACGGCAGCATCACCCTTGCGGAACTCGATGCCAAGCATGCGGCCAAATTCGCAGAAAACGACCTGAACGGCGACGGGTTCCTTGATGCGACCGAGCTGCTGCAGGCCGCCAAGGACCGCCCCGCCAAAGGCCCGCGCGGCAAGGGCCGCCCGATGCCGAGCGCTGAAAACGTCGATGAAATGGTCGCGAAGATCATGGAAAACGGCGACACCGACGGTGACGGGCAGATTTCCAAAGACGAGGCCAAGGGGCCGATCGCCCGCAACTTCGACAAGGCCGACAGCAACGGCGACGGTTTCGTCAGCGCCGAAGAGTTGAAAACCGGCCTGATGGAACGCGCTGCCGAACGCGGCCCGCGCAAATCGCCCGAGGAACGCATCGCCAAACTGATCGAGCGCGCCGATACCGACGGTGACGGCAAGCTGAGCCTCGACGAAGCCAAACCGCGCAACGCCGGCAAGATCTTCGAGCGCATGGATGCCGACGGTGACGGTGCGGTCACCCGCGCCGAATGGGACGCCGCCATCGCCAGCCGTCAGGGCAACTGATCCCCCGGGCAGGCCGCGCCCTGCGGCCTGTCCTTTTTCCGGCAACGGACCTATACCTTACGGATGACCATGGCGTTTGATGCAATGTCCGATACCAGCGACGAGGACCTCCTCGCGCTCTATGCGACCGGAGACCAGGCCTCGGCCCGCGCTCTGATGCTGCGGCACGCCCCGCGTATTCTCGGGCTCGCCACTCGGATGCTCAAGGACCAGACTGAGGCAGAGGATGTGACACAGGAGGCCATGCTGCGCCTCTGGAAGATCGCGCCGGACTGGCGCAGCGGCGAGGCAAAGGTTTCCACCTGGCTCTACCGCGTGGCCAGCAACCTTTGCACCGACCGGCTGCGCAAGAAACGCGGTGTCGGGCTGGACGAGGCGCCGGAGATCGAGGACGACGGCATGAGCGCCGAGGAACAGATGATACAGGCGGACCGCGGCAAGGCCCTGAACATCGCCATGGAGCGCCTGCCCGACCGCCAGCGACTGGCCCTGACGCTCCGGCATTTTCAGGAGCTGTCGAACCCCGAGATCGCCGAGGTGCTGGAAACCAGTGTCGAGGCCGTCGAAAGCCTGCTGTCGCGCGCCCGCCGCGCGCTGGCCAAAGATTTACAGAAACAGCGTTCGGCCCTCGGGCTGACGCAGGAATGAAAGGAGAAGACCATGACCGGAAAACATGAAAACCCTGTCGATCTGGATGGTTTCTTCGATGCGGCCCGCAAGGGCGAACCGGAACTGTCCATGCGCCTAATGGAAAACATCCTCGGCGACGCGGCGGAGGTGAGCGCGGCGCGCCAGCCTGCCGCCCCTGTTGCCGCGGCGCACCGCAAGGGCTGGCTGCGCGCGCTGCTGGCCCCCATCGGCGGCATTCCGGCGGCCATCACGCTTGCCACCTGCGCCGTGCTGGGCATCGGCGTCGGCTATGCCGGCACGGATACGCTTGAATCCCTGCCCGGCATGGGCACAATCGTTTCGGCCATCGGGGACGACCCGCTGGACGATTTCAGCTTCGGCTACACTGAATCCATCAGCGAATTCCTTTCGGAAGGGTAAACACATGAGTGACCA
>JAJRUE010000172.1 GCA_024277955.1 Alphaproteobacteria bacterium
AAGAGTTCAACCGCATGAAGGCCAGGTTCGGCACGAGGCTGTCAGCGATCGGCGAAACGCTGTGCGAACATTCGCTGGACTATTCCTTTCGCTCTTCGCCGGCGATCCTCGACTTTGTCGACGCGACTTTCCGGGCCGCCGGCCATGTGGGGTTGGGCACGCCATCGATGCATCTGGCGTTTTTCGACAAGCTGCCCGGGCGGGTGGACCTGTGGCCGCCCGAACCCGCCGGTGACAAGCCCGAAGACAAGCAATGGTTCGACCCGACCGACATGCTGGCGGCCAGCGACCCCACCGTCACGCTTGCCGAAAAGATCGCAGCGCATATCGAAGATGCGGTTAAAACAGGCTCTATTCCGGGCGAAAACGGCGGTTTTCGGCCGATCCGCTTTGATGACTTCCTGATCCTGGTGCAGCGCCGTTCGCCGCTGTTCCACGAAATCGTGCGCGCCTGCAAGGCCCGGGGCCTGCCGATGGCAGGCGCCGACCGGCTCAGGATCGGGGCGGAAATGGCGGTGCGCGACCTGACCGCGCTCTTGTCCTTTCTGGTGTTGCCCGAAGACAGCCTGTCACTGGCCGCGGCGCTGCGTTCGCCACTGTTCGGGCTGAGCGAATCCGACCTGTTCGACATCGCCCACCCCCGCCCCGAAACCGATCTCTGGCCCGCGCTCAGACGCCACGAAAAACGCTTTGCCGAAATCGTCCGAACCCTCGAAGACCTGCGCGCGCAGGTGGATTATCTGAAACCCTACGACCTGCTCGAACGCATCCTGACACGCCACGGCGGGCGCGAACGCCTGCTTGCCCGCCTGGGTCCCGAGGCCGAAGACGGTATCGATGCGCTGTTGTCGCAGGCGCTGCTGTATGAACAGGGCGAAACCCCCAGCGTCTCCGGCTTTCTGCTCTGGTCCGCCGCCGCCGATACCGAGATCAAGCGCGAAGCCGATACTTCCGGCGGGCGCATACGGATCATGACGACCCACGGGGCAAAGGGGCTGGAATCGCCCATCGTCATCCTGCCCGATGTCAGCGACTGGTCGCCGCGCGCCGGCCAGGAGATCCTGCTGGTCAACGGGATCGCCACCTGGCGTCCGCCCGCCCCGCAACTGACCGAAGCCGCGGCCCAGGCGCTGGCCGCCAGCCGCGCCGCCCAGGAAGAAGAACGCATGCGGCTGTTGTATGTGGCTCTGACGCGGGCGGAAAAGTGGCTGATCATCTGTTCCGCCAAGGAAGCCAAGGCCGACGGCAACAGCTGGTATCGCCTGGCCAGGACCGGGCTTGAAACGCTGGACGCCACCGCCTTGGCCACACCGGCGGGCGTCGGGCTGCGCTATCAGCGCGGCGAATGGCAAGACGCCCCGCGACCCACGATTGCCCCCGCCCAGGACGGCGCCGCGACCCTGCCGCCCTGGGTAACTGCCGCCGCGCCCGCGCCGCCGGAGCGGCCTGCGCCGGTGTCGCCTTCCGACATGGAGGGGCCGAAATCGCTGCCCGATCCGCAGGCGCAGCCGCAAGACGACGCCCGCGCCATGCGCCACGGCAGCCAGGTTCACCTGCTGCTTGAACGCCTGCCCGACCACGCGCGCGAGTTCTGGCCAACCATCGCCGCGCAGGTGCTGACCGGCGATCTTGCCCCGCAAACCCCGGCCGAAATGGACGCGCTTCTGCAGGAAGCCGCCCGGGTTCTGACCGCCCCCGAGCTGGCCGAGATCTTTGCCCCCGACGCCCTGGCCGAGGTCGAAATCGCCGGCACGATACCAACGCCGCCTCATGCGCCTGTGCGCGGCACTATCGACCGTCTGGTGATCACGGACGAAAAAGTGATGATCGTCGATTTCAAGTCCAATCGCCTGATCCCCGATACCCCGGCGGCGATTCCCCTGGGGATCCTGCGGCAAATGGGTGTCTATTACGGGGTAATTCGCGAAATTTACCCCGATCGGCAGGTGGTTCTGGCGGTGCTGTGGACCCGCTGCGCCACCCTGATGGAGGTGCCTGCCGACCTAGCCCTGGAATCTCTTGTCGCAGGCCGCGCGCCTTGACCTTCGTTTCGCCGGTCCATACTTAACGGGGCAACCCATTAGCGCTTAGGAGAATTCGCATGGCAACCGTTCCCGTCACCGACGCCACCTTCGAGGCCGAAGTCCTCAAGTCCGACATCCCAGTCATCGTCGATTTCTGGGCCGAATGGTGTGGCCCCTGCCGCCAGATCGGCCCGGCGCTGGAAGAACTGTCGACCGAGTTTGACGGCAAGATCAAGATCGCCAAGGTGAACGTCGACGAGAACCCCGCATCCCCGGCCCAGCTGGGCGTTCGCGGCATCCCGGCGCTGTTCATGTTCAAGGACGGCCAGGTGGTGTCCAACAAGATCGGCGCCGCCCCCAAGGCCGCGCTGCAGAACTGGATCGAAAGCGAAATCTGATTGGCGGCAAGCCAGTTGCAAAGGGGGCGCTTTTCTGGCGCCCCTTTTGTTTTGGCCCCACTGTTTTGGCCCCACGCTTTTTCTGCCCCGGCGTCAGCCGCGCTTGTCGCCGGGCCGGGGCGCGTCCATATAACACCCTGTGTCCAGAGCAACTTCGGAGGATCGCATGGCAGACGACAACTTTCCCGGCTGGCACGGCACGACCATCATCGGCGTTCGCAAGGGCGGCGAGGTGGTGATCGCCGGCGACGGCCAGGTCAGCCTTGGCCAGACCGTGATCAAGGGCACCGCCCGCAAGGTGCGCCGGCTGAATTCCGGTGGTCAGGATGTGGTGGCCGGGTTCGCCGGATCCACCGCAGATGCCTTTACCCTGCTGGAACGGCTCGAAGCCAAGCTCGAGGCCACCCCCGGCCAACTCGCCCGCGCCGCCATCGAGCTGGCCAAGGACTGGCGCACCGACAAGTATCTGCAAAAGCTTGAAGCGATGCTGATCGTCACCGATGGCAAGGATCTGCTGGTAATCACCGGCGCCGGCGACGTGTTGGCCCCCGAACATGACGTGGCCGCGATCGGGTCGGGCGGCAACTATGCGCTGGCCGCGGCGCGCGCGCTGATGGACAGCGATCTTGACGCCGAAACCGTCGCCCGCAAGGCAATGGCCATCGCCGCCGACATCTGCGTTTACACCAACGGCAACGTGACGCTCGAAAAGCTCGGGGGTTGAACGTGGCTTCGCTGGAAGAAGACGACATCCGCGCCGCGGTTTCGGCCGGGGTGCTCAGCGAATCCCAGGCCGCCGGGGTGTTGGCGCTGGCCCAGCAGCGCCGCGGCGCGCGTCAGCACATGGTGGCCGAAGACGAGCCTTTCGAATTCTTCCGCGGCTTTGCCGAAATCTTTGTCACCGTCGGCCTGGCAATGCTGCTGGGCGGCATCCTGGCTTATACGGTGATCTTTGGCGGCGGGGTCGGCGTGCCCTTTATCGGGCTTGCCGTGACCTTTGGGCTGTCGTTTTACTTTATCCGCAAGCGCCGGATGAACCTGCCCGGCATGTTCCTGGCCGCAAGTTTCGGCGTCTTTCTGAACGCCGCGATCCTGGTGGTGACTTCGGGCACGGTGCCCGACATGGTGGGCCTGCCGCGCGTTGTCGGGCTGGTGGGCATGGCCGGCATGGCGGTCTATTTCGCGATCTTCCGGCTGCCGTTCGCGATGTTCGTCTTTGGCGTCTACGGGCTGATCACCACCTATGCCTTTGTCACCGACGACCGGATCGGGTTGTGGCGCAGCCTGCCGGACGGGCTGT
This sequence comes from Alphaproteobacteria bacterium, assembly GCA_024277955.1. Lineage (GTDB taxonomy): Bacteria > Pseudomonadota > Alphaproteobacteria > Rhodobacterales > Rhodobacteraceae > JAJRUE01. The sequence goes on from JAJRUE010000172.1 coordinate 3,723, forward strand.
TCGATCTGGCCAGCGGATCGTCGCTGGCGCTTGGATCGCTGCTATTCGGGCTGGCCGCCTTCGGGCTTGGCATCTTTTTTGACATGCGCGATCCGCACCGC
>JAJRUE010000173.1 GCA_024277955.1 Alphaproteobacteria bacterium
AAAGGTCGCCTCGGACACCGGGCTGTCGATCAGCACGGTCTCGCACCATCTGCGCAGCCTCGAAGACAACCTGAACATCAGCCTGCTGGACCATTCGCGCCGCCCGATGGTGCTGACGCCCGCCGGCGTGAATTTCCTGCGCTATGTCGAAGGCGGTCTGCGGCTGATCCGCAAGGGCGAGGTGCAGTTGAAATCCGGCAACCTGGCCGAGGCGCGCGAATTGCGCCTTGGCATCGTCGACGATTTCGACAGCGAGATCGCGCCGGAACTGGCCCAGCTTCTGGCCGGCGCCATGCCCAAATGCACCTTTCGCCACCACACCCGCCCCAGCCACGAGATCATTCAGTTGCTGATGGAAAACAACCTGGATGTGGGGGTGGCGACGCGCCCGGTGAACGACGTGCCGGGGCTGATCGAATATCCGCTGCTGCGCGATCCTTTCGTGATCGCGGTGCCGGCCAGCCACAGCGCTGCGCCCGAGGATTTTCTGGCCGGCACATCCGGCCTGCCGTTTCTGCGCTATTCCTCGACCCAGATCATCGGCGCCCGGATCGAAGCGCATCTGCGCCGCATCCGCGTCAACCTGCCCAACCGGTTCGAACTGGAAAGCAACCAGTCGATCATCGGCATGGTGGCCGCGGGCAGCGGCTGGGCGATCACCACCCCGGCCAGCTACCTGCGTGCCCGGCGGTTCCACCGGCAGGTGACGCTATACCCGTTCCCCGGCAAGGGTTTTGTGCGGATCCTGTCGCTGTTCACCACCGAGGTCTACGTGCTGCCGGTGGCGGAAATGATCCTGGCGACGCTACGCCGCCTGATCGATCTGCATTTCATGAAGGTCGCCCTGCGCGAAATGCCCTGGCTGGCCGATTCCTTTTACCTGATGCCCGATGGCGAGGTCTGACCGGGGCGCGCCTTTTCGGCCCGGCAGGGCCTCTGCGCGTGAATTTAGAAGCAGAGTTTCGAAAAAATAGAATAATTGCAGGCGCTGTTGACCAAAACGCCGGAACCCCGCTCAAAGGGGACGACCCGATCGTGCTTTGGTTGCCGGCTTGCCGAGCATATTGTGCCCGTGCGACTGCCCGGAAAACCCGGCAATCGGACCCCGAAAACACGCGCCGCGCCCTTCCCGGCGGGGCCAACCCAGGAAAGTTTCCATGCATCTGTCCCGCTTCCCCCGCACCCGCCTTGCCCATCTGCCGACACCGCTTGAACCGATGCCGCGCCTGTCGCGTGAACTGGGCATCGACTTGTGGATAAAACGCGATGACTGCACCTGGCTGAGCACCGGCGGCAACAAGACCCGCAAGCTGGAATTCCTGATGGCCGAGGCCGAAGCCGAGGGTGCCGACATGGTGATGACCCAGGGCGCGACCCAGTCGAACCACGCCCGCCAGACGGCGGCGGCGGCGGCGCGCCTTGGCATGGGCTGTCATATCCTGCTCGAAGATCGCACCGGCTACAACAACGCCAATTACAACAACAATGGCAATGTGTTGCTCGATCATCTGCACGGCGCCACCACCGAAAAATTCCCCGGCGGCACCGATATGGTCGCCGAGATGGAGCGCGCCGCCGAAAAGAAGCGCGCCGAGGGGCGCAAGGTTTATGTCATCCCCGGCGGCGGGTCGAACCCCACCGGCGCGCTGGGCTATGTGAACTGCGCGATCGAGCTGCTGGCGCAGGCCAACGAGGCCGGGCTGGTGATCGACCGGATCGTGCATGCAACCGGGTCTTCGGGCACCCAGGCCGGGCTGGTGACCGGGCTGTGCGCGATGAACGCGGGGATCCCGGTGCTGGGCATCGGCACCCGCGCGCCGCGCGAAAAACAGGAACAGATGGTTTACGACCTGGCCTGCAGGACCGCCGAAAAGCTTGGCTGCCCCGGCGTGGTCGGGCGCGAAGACGTGGTCGCCAACAGCGACTACGTCGGTCAGGGCTACGGCCTGCCGACCGACGCCGGGATCGAGGCGATCCGCATGTTTTCGGAACTGGAAGGCATCCTGCTGGACCCGGTCTATTCGGCCAAGGGCGCCTCGGGGCTGATCGATCTGGCGCGCAAGGGCGAGTTCGCGGGTCAGACGGTGGTGTTCCTGCATACCGGCGGCTCGGTCGGGCTGTTCGGCTATGACTTCGCCTTTGACCACGCCGACCGCTGGGTCAGCCTGTAAGCCATGTCGTACCCCCGTTTCCAAGGCAGCTTCACCCAGCAAGAGCCGATCCCCGAAGCGGCGATCGTCGCGGCCCTGGCGGTGCTGCGCAGCGGGCGGTTGCACCGCTACAACCTGGCGGCGGGCGAAGCCGGGGAAGTGGCGCTGCTGGAACGCGACTACGCCGCCTGGCAGGGCAGCCGGTATTGCCTGGCCGTGACCTCGGCCGGGCAGGCGATCCAGATTGCCCTGCGCGCGGCCGGGGTCGGGCCGGGGGACGCGGTGCTGACCAACGGCTTTACCCTGGCCCCGGTGCCCGGCGCGATCCACGCGGTGGGGGCAAGGCCGGTGCTGGTGGAAATCGACGAAAACCTGCGCATCGACATGGCCGACCTGGCGGCCAAGGCGGCGGCGTCGGGGGCGAAAACCCTGCTGCTGTCGCATATGCGCGGGCATCTGTGCGACATGGGCCGGCTGATGGCGGTGGCCAGCGACGCCGGCCTGCAGGTGATCGAGGATTGCGCCCACACCATGGGCGCGCGCTGGAACGGCACGCGGTCGGGCAATTTCGGCGTTGCGGCGTGCTTTTCCACCCAGACCTACAAGCACCTGAATTCCGGCGAAGGCGGGTTGCTGACCTCGGACGATGGCGACCTGATCGCGCGCGCCACGATCCTGTCGGGCAGCTACATGTTCTACGACCGCCACGGGGCGGGGCCGGCAGCGGCGGCCTACGGGCGGGCGCGCCATGAAATGCCCAACACCTCGGCGCGGATGGACAACCTGCGCGCCGCCGTGCTGCGCCCGCAACTGGCGATCATCGAAAGCCGCATTCAGGCATGGAACGGCCGCCACGATGCGGTAGCCCGCGAATTGGCCGCCTCGGGCAGGATCGTTCTGCCGGAACGTCCGCGGGGCGAAGAAATGGTCGGCTCGTCCATCCAGTTCCGCTTGCCCGGGCTCGATGGGCAGGTCTGCAAGGATCTGGTTGCGGCGGCCGCGGCGCGTGGCGTCGAACTGAAGTGGTTTGGCGCGCCCGAGCCGCATGGCTTCAGCTCGTCGCACCGATCCTGGCGCTACGTGCCCAGCCAGGATCTGCCGGCCACCGATGCCGTCCTCGCGCAGCTTTTCGACATGCGCCTGCCGCTGACCTTCTCGACCGACGACTGCACCCGGATCGGCGCGATCATCCGCGACGTTGCGCAACAGGTGGCGCCATGAGCGCCCCGCGCCGCATCGGCATTCTGGGCGGCATGGGGCCGCAGGCGACGATCCTGCTGCAGCAAAAACTGCTGGCGGCGGTTCCGGTCTCCGACGACAGCGGCCATATCCCGCTGATTATCGACATGAACCCGCAGGTGCCTTCACGCATTGAACGTCTGATCCACGGCCGCGGCAAAGACCCCGGCCCGGTGCTGGCGCAAATGGCGCGACGACTGCAGGGCGCGGGGGCTCAGGCCTTGGCGATGCCCTGCAACACCGCCCACCACTATGCCGGGGAAATCGCCGCCGCCGTGTCGGTGCCCTTTCTGAACATGGTTGAACTTTCGGCCGACCGCGCCGCGCAGATGCTCGGGCCCGGCGCATCGGTCGGCATGCTGGCCTCGCCCGCCGTGCGCATGACCGGGCTGTTCGACACCGCGCTGCAGCGGCGCGGCCTGAACGCCCTTTGGCCCGGGGACGAAGACGCCATGCTGGGCGCGATCCGGTCGATCAAGGCCAACGGCCCCGGCCAGGGCGCGCGCGATGTGCTGCGCGCCGCGTCCGGCGAACTGGCGGCGCGGGGGGCTTCGTTCCAGCTTGCCGCCTGCACCGAGTTTTCGCTGATCGCCGACAGCGCCGCGCCCGAAGTCCGCGTCAAGGACACGCTGGATGTTCTCGTGCATGAAATCGTTGCGTTTTCCCTGAACACCAGCCCGTCGGAGCCCCGGTAATGGCCATCGCCTACCTCAAGCGCGCCACGCCGCGCCCGCTCAGCGAAAGCAGTGACCTGCGGGATCTGGTGATGATCATGCTGGTCAATATCGAACGCGACGGCGAAGCTTCGGTTCTCCATTACGCGCGCCAGCTTGACGGCTGGGACGGCGATATCGTGCTGTCCGATACCGCCCGCCGCGAGGCCGTGCGCCGTGTCCCGGAAGAGCTCAAGGACATGATCCGCCTGGCGCATGACAATATCCGCCGCTTTGCCGAAGCCCAAAAGGCCACCCTTGCCAATTGCGAGATCGAACTGATGCCCGGGCACTGGGCCGGGCAGAAACAGATCCCGGTGACCTCGGCAGGCTGTTACGTGCCCGGCGGGCGCTACAGCCACATCGCCAGCGCGCTGATGACGATCACCACCGCCAAGGTCGCGGGCGTCGGGCATATCACCGCCGCATCGCCCGCCCGCCCCGGAACCGGCATCCCCGATGCCATCGTTTTCGCGATGGACCTGTGCGGGGCCGATACCATCTTGAACCTGGGCGGTGTGCAGGCGATCGCCGCCATGGCCTTTGGCCTGTTCGGCGCGACGCCCGCGGACATCCTGGTCGGGCCCGGCAACAGCTATGTGGCCGAAGCCAAACGCCAGCTTTTCGGTCGGGTCGGGATCGACATGTTCGCCGGGCCTACCGACACGCTGGTCATCGCCGACAAAACGGCGGATGCGGAAATCGTCGCCTGGGATCTGGTGGGCCAGGCCGAGCACGGCCAGGACAGCCCGGTCTGGCTGGTCACCACCGACCGCGCGCTGGCGCAAAGCGTGATGGCGCGCGCGCCGCAGCTGATCGAAACGCTGCCGCAGGCCAATGCGATGGCCGCGCGCATTTCCTGGGACGAACGCGCCGAGGTGGTGCTGTGCGACACGCGCGACGAAATGGTGCAGGTCGCCGATCGCTTTGCACCGGAACACCTGCATGTGCAGGCGGCCGAACTGGACTGGTGGCTGGACCGGCTTTCGGTCTACGGATCGCTGTTTCTGGGGGAAGAAACCACCGTGCCCTTTGGCGACAAGGCTTCGGGTCCGAACCATGTTCTGCCGACCAGCGGCGCGGCGCGTTACACCGGCGGGCTGTCGGTGCAAAAGTTCACCAAGACAGTCACCTGGCAGCGCACCGCCCCCGCCGCCGTCCCCGCCCTGGCCGAGGCCACGGCCCGCATCAGCCGCATCGAAGGCATGACCGGCCATGCCCGTTGCGCGGAACTGCGCCTGCACCGCTATCGCGGGCAAGAATGAGCCACGGGCAGACCCGCGCCCAGCGTGGCGTCGGCAACCAATTCAAGACTATAGGGAAATCCCGTCGGGGATTTGGTGGAGCCAGGGGGGCTCGAACCCCCGACCTCTTGCATGCCATGCAAGCGCTCTCCCAGCTGAGCTATGGCCCCATCCGGCGCGACACGACTGCATCGCGCCCGGTGTATTTATGGAAGGCGCGGGGGCAGATCAAGCGAAAAAACTGCCTGCCCCCATGTTCGCTTCCGTGCGCCTGTCACGGCGCCTGTCGTCAGCTTTCCTCTTCCGGAGCCGCGACATCGGCGATCGCTTCCAGCGGCACCGAATCATCATCGTCGTCGTCCAGAATGTCGTCGGCGATATCCGGGTCGACCACTTCCGCGTCTTCCAGCAGAACGTCCTCTTCCACCACGTCGGCTTCGGGGGCTTTTTCCTCGACCTTTTCCGGGATCGCCACGCGGGTGCGGGTATTTGCATCCAGCTCAACGGTTTCGCCGGTGTAGGGGCTGATGATCGGCTTCTTGTTCAGATCATAGAACCGCCGCCCGGTGGTCGGGCAAATGCGTTTGGTGCCCCATTCCTCTTTGGGCATGTGCTACCCCTTTCGTCCATCGTCATTTCCAGAGATTTGAAGCCCTCTGCCACAACCGCGCCGGGCTGTCAAAGGCTTTCGGCGCAGCACCGACGGATAGCGGCGCTTGCGCGGCGCGCCCCCGGCAGGCGGCTTTATCCCGGTTTATTTCGGGCGCGCGCGCGGCTAGAACCGGCCCATGGGGCAGTTGGTTCTGGACGGCGATCCGCCGGTCGACATCAGGTTGAAACGTCATGCGCGGGCGCGCCGGCTTTCGTTGCGCGTTTCGCGCCGCGACGGGGTGGTGTCGATGACCGTGCCGCATGGCACCCGCGCAGCCGAAGCGCTGGCCTTTGCCCGCGAAAAGGAAGGCTGGATACGCGATCAGCTGCGGCGCACGGTTGCCCCGGCGGTTCCGGCCATCGGTGGCGAGATCCTGTTCGAGGGGCGCGCGCTGCCGATCGTCGCCGGGGCAGGGCGCGCGGCCCGGCTCGAAGACGGGGTGATCGCGGTGCCCGAACGCCCAGAGCTGGTGGCGCGGCGCATCGCCGCCCTGCTCAAGACGCTGGCGCGCGACCGGCTGGCCGAAGCCAGCGACCGCCACGCGCGCGCCCTGGGGGTCAGCTTTGGCACGCTCGTGCTGCGCGATACCCGGTCGCGCTGGGGGTCATGTTCGGCGGATGGCCGGCTGATGTATTCCTGGCGCCTGGTGATGGCCCCGCCGCAGGTGCTGGACTACGTGGCCGCGCACGAGGTTGCGCATCTGCGCGAAATGAACCATTCGCCGGCTTTCTGGGCGCAGGTGGCCGCGATCTTCCCCGACTACCAGGCGGCGCGCGCATGGCTGCGGCGCAACGGCGCCCTGCTGCATGCCTATCGTTTCAGAGATTGACCCCGCCGGGCCGGCGTGATCACATCTGCCCATGCCAGTCCCGCCCAAGAGAAACGACCAGAACCCCGTGGCCCACGACCGGGTCTACCGTGCGTTGCGCCAACGGATCATGCACGGCGAGCTGCCGCCGGGGCACGCGCTGACCCTGCGCGGGGTGGCGGCGAAATACGGGGTGTCGATGACGCCGGCGCGCGAAGCGGTGCGCCGCCTTGCCGCCGAAGGGGCGCTTTCGATGACCGCGTCGGGCCGGGTCAACACCCCGGACCTCAGCAACGAGCGGATCGAGGAACTGGCCGCCATCCGCGCCTTGCTGGAGCCCGAGCTGGCCAGCCGCGCCCTGCCGCGCGCGCATATGGCGCTGAACGACCGGCTGCACGCGATCAACGCCGCCATGGCCGAGGTGATCGCCAAGGGCGATGCCGTCGGCTATATCCGCACCAACCTGGAATTTCACCGCACGCTGTATCTGCGCGCCCAGGCGCCCGCCATGCTGGCGATGGCGGAAACCGTCTGGCTGCAACTGGGTCCGACCATGCGCCACCTGTATGGCCGGCTGCAGCGCACCGAGGTGCCCCAGCACCACCGCGCCATCGTCGCGGCGCTGCGCGCAGGCGACGAGCCGGGGTTGCGCCTGGCGGTGCGCACCGATGTGACCCAAGGGCTGCGGATGCTGGTCGGCTAGGTTTTTGGGGGCGCCGGCGAAGCCCGGCGGGCCAAGGTTTTTGCAAAAACCTTGGCCAAGGCGCTTGCAAGCGCCTTGCCGGCCAGCCAGCTGGCCGGGGCTGCGCCGGTTGCAGGTAGGCGCGGGCCTTTCAGAACCACTGCCCGGGTTCCATCAGCCCGAGGTCCAGCAACTGTTGCGAATTCCATTGGAACTGGATCGAATTGTGCCAGGTGAACGTGTCGATATCAAAGGTCGACCCGGCGTTGGTCTTGAGCGCCTTGGCGGTGCGGAACGATACCAGCGCCACCGTGATATTGTGGTGCCAGGGGCAGGAATAGGTGTTGTATTCTTCGTCGTTGAACGTGTGGTCGGCGCGCAGCCGCAGCCCCGGCTTGGCGCGAAACAGCGGAATGCGGTCGATCCGCCGGCGTTTTTCAGGGATGTGTTCTTCGTAGCGCCAGCGCAGGCCGCCGTAGAAGTTCAGCTGGCGTTCCTTGGGGTCGCCCTGGCCGTTTTCGTCGAACCGGCCCAGCGCGTAATAGCCCGACCGGTCCAGGCAGGCGTGGTCCAGCGACACCGCATCGGGAAAACGGTGCAGGTCGTCGGCGTAGATGTCGATCACATAGCCCAGCACCGCGTCGCGCCGTTCTTCGGTGTGAAAGGCCAGCATTTCGGAAATCGTCCGGGTCTCGCAGAACGGGTGGAACAGGTATTCGGCATTATAGCAGTAATACAGCCATTGCCCCGCCGCCGCCTCGATCACGGTGTTGACGGCGGTTTCGGTGGCCTGGTCGGCGCTCATGTCGTAGCGCACCCGGTGGATGGTTTCGGCGATGTCGTCGGGCAGGGACAAGGCGTCGGGCGCCAGCACCACCACGGACTTGAAGCCGGCCATCTGGTGGTGGCGGATGGTGGTTTCCACTTCCACCAGGTCTTCGACAAGGATCAGCGCGATCGGCCCGCGCGCCAGGGCATCGCCGCCGTTTTTCACGAATTCCGTTAGGCTTGTGTAGTTCATGTTGTTGTTCACAGTGCCCGTTTCAGCCCGATAAGTTGAAAATCCCATGAATTTCGAAAATTGCAACCGTTGCAGGGCGTCGCGTTCCCCTGTAGGAACCCGTTTTCGGGAACCTGCCACGGGGTCGCTGTGATGTCTGACGCAAAGAAGCTGTTTGTCAAAACCTACGGCTGCCAGATGAATGTCTATGACAGCGAACGCATGGCCGAGGTGCTGGCGGGCGCCGGCTATGTCGAAACCGATACCGCCGATGACGCCGACATGATCCTGCTGAACACCTGCCACATCCGCGAAAAGGCCGCCGAAAAGGTCTATTCCGAACTTGGGCGCTTCAAGGGGCTCAAGGCGGCGCGGCCCGATCTCAAGATCGCCGTGGCAGGTTGCGTGGCGCAGGCCGAGGGCGAAGAGATCGTTCGCCGCCAGCCGATGGTCGACCTGGTGGTCGGCCCGCAAAGCTACCACCGGCTGGCCGAACTCGAAGCGCGCACCGGCGGCGGGGCCAGGGCGGTGGACACCGAATTCCCCGAGGAAGACAAGTTCGACCGGCTCTCTGCACGGCCGAAGGCGCGCCGCGCGCCGGCGGCATTCCTGACGGTGCAGGAAGGTTGCGACAAGTTCTGCGCCTTTTGCGTGGTGCCCTATACCCGCGGCGCCGAAGCCTCGCGCCCGGTGGCCGCGATCCTGGCCGAAGCGCGCGACCTGGTCGAACGCGGGGTGCGCGAAATCACGCTGCTTGGCCAGAACGTCAACGCCTACCACGGCGCGGCTGAAACCGGCGATCTGGGGCTTGCGGGGCTGATCCGCAGGCTTGCCGACATCGACGGGCTCGACCGCATCCGCTATACCACCAGCCACCCCAACGACATGGACGATGACCTGATCGCGGCGCACGGGAATTGCGAAAAGCTCATGCCCTATCTGCACTTGCCGGTGCAGTCCGGGTCCGACCGCATCCTCGGGGCGATGAACCGCAAACACGACGCCCGGTCCTATCTGCGCCTGGTCGAACGCATCCGCGCCGCGCGCCCCGACCTGCTGCTGTCCGGGGACTTCATCGTCGGGTTTCCCGGAGAAACCGAGGCCGACTTTGAAGCGACCATGGATCTGGTGCGGGCGGTTGGCTACGGGCAAGCCTATTCCTTCAAGTATTCGCCCCGCCCCGGCACCCCGGCGGCGGACCGCGCCCATGTGGACGAGGCGGTCAAGGCCGACCGGCTGGCTCGGCTGCAGGCCCTGCTGAAGGAACAGCAGCAGGCGGCCCAGGCGGCGATGGTCGGCAAGACGGTGTCGGTGCTGTTCGAGCGCCAGGGCCGGATGCCGGGGCAGCTTGTGGGCAAGTCCGAACACCTCCAGGCGGTTCACGTGACCGGCGACGATGTGCGCATCGGCGACATCCGCAAGGTCAGGATCGTGCGCAGCGACCCCAACTCGCTGGCGGGCGAACTGGTGCCGGAACCCCAGGCGTCTCCGGCGGCGTAGCGCCTGTCGCGCCGCTGCCGCCCACGGCACCGCCGCCCATCGCGTTTATGGCATGACCCAACATGCTGTGGATTTCCCTTCCCTTTCACTCAAGATTTGCTAAGGTTCGCCCAGTTTTTCGGCAATGTGCCGTTTTTTCGTGGGGCGTTACGATTGTGCTGAATTGGACAGGCCGCATTTTTTGGCAACCTGATCTTTCCGTTTTGCTGGCCATCCTGGTGTTGGTGCTGGCCCTGATGCCGGCGGCGGTCGTCGCCCAGGGCGGGCCGTCCGGCCAGGGCGCGCTCAGGACCGAAACCTACAAACCCGCGATCTGGGTGGACCCGGATGGCTGCGAACACTGGGTGTTCGACGACGGCCTGCAGGGCTACATGACCCCGCATCTGACGCGCGACGGCAAGCCCGTTTGCCGCGACCGCGCGCCGCAAACCCCGGATACCAGGACCGCCTGCGCCGTGCTCAACGCAGACCAGCTGTTTCGCAGCGGGCGGGCGCGGGTTTCGGCTGGCAACCGCAATCGTCTGATCGCGTTTTTCCGCAAGGCCGACGCCAAGGCCTTTATCATCGCCGGTCACACCGACAATCGCGGCAGCCAACGGCGCAACATGGCCCTGTCGTTGCGCCGGGCCAAGGCGGTGGCCGAGATCGCCCGCCAGGCCGGGGTCGAGGTGTTCGACGTTCAGGCCTATGGCGAAACCCGCCCCAAGGCCGACAACCGGACGGCCGCCGGCCGGGCCGCCAACCGGCGCGTCGAAGTCATCTGCATGCATTAGGACCGGGCCCATGAACAGCAAATCCCTTTTGGCGGCCCTGACGGTGGTGATGGTGCTGACCGCCTGCGAAGGCGCCTTTCTGAGGCGCCGCGACACGACCCGCGACTATGGTTTTGACGCCAAGCCGCTGAGCCAGCTCAAGGCCGGCATCTGGGTGGACCCGAACGGTTGCGACCACTGGATCATCGACGACGGGGTCGAAGGCTACCTGAGCACCCGGCTCGACCGGGACGGCAAGCCGGTGTGCTCCGGCGAAGCCCTGGCCAACCAGGCCTATGGCGATTTCAAGAGCGGCTCACCCTTTTCCGGCGCGTTCTGAGCGGCCCTTGGCCCGCGCCCGGCGCCTTGTCGCCGCAGCCCGCGAAACCTGCCGACCGGGGCTTGCGTCGGGCGGCCGCAGTTGGCACCATCGCGCCATGCCCTCTGGAACGGAGAATCTTTTTGGGATTTAGCGAGATGACACCGCCGGCGGTGGCCGGCGAAGATCACGAGACCGTTCTGGAATTTCCCGACAACCGGCTGCTGATCGACCTGTGCGGCGAGTTCGACCGCAACCTGGCCCAGATCGAACACGAACTGGACGTGCATATCATGCGCCGGGGCAACAAGCTGTCGGTGATCGGCGACGCCCGCGACAAGGCCGCCGAGGTGCTGCGGGCGCTTTATGCGCGGCTCGAAAACGGGCAGCAGCTGGACGCCGGCGAAATCAACGGGGAAATCCGCATGGGCGGGGCCGGAAACGGCGATGACGGCGAACCGGGCACCCAGAAGGAAATGTTTTCCGGCGACCGGGTGGAAGTGGCGACGCGCAAGAAAACCGTGGTGCCGCGCACCAGGGCGCAGACCGACTACGTGCGGGCGCTGTTCGAAAACGACCTGTCCTTCGGGATCGGCCCGGCTGGCACCGGCAAGACCTATCTGGCGGTGGCGGTGGGGGTAAACCTGTTCATCGGCGGCCATGTGGACCGGATCATCCTGTCGCGTCCGGCGGTCGAGGCCGGCGAACGGCTGGGCTTTCTGCCCGGCGACATGAAGGACAAGGTCGACCCCTACATGCAGCCGCTTTACGACGCGCTCAACGATTTCCTGCCGGGCAAGCAGATGGCCAAGCTGATCGAGGAAAAGCGGATCGAGATCGCGCCGCTGGCCTTCATGCGCGGGCGCACGCTGTCCAACGCCTTCGTGGTGCTGGACGAAGCCCAGAACGCCACCACCATGCAGATGAAGATGTTTCTGACGCGCCTTGGCGAAGGCAGCCGCATGGTGGTCACCGGCGACCGCAGCCAGGTGGACCTGCCGCGCGGTCAGGCCAGCGGGCTGGCCGATGCCGAACGGCTGCTGTCGGGGATCGGCAACATCAGCTTCAACTATTTCACGTCGCGCGACGTGGTGCGTCACCCGCTGGTCGCCCGGATCATCGAAGCCTATGACGCCGACGCGGATGGCTGACTGGCTTGACCTTCTGACCGAGGACGCCCGCTGGCGCGACGCCGGGCTTGCGCGGATGGCCGAACGCGGCTGCGGCGCGACGCTTGCCCATTTCGCCCTGCCGCCCGAGCGGTTCGAAATCAGCCTGCTGGGCTGCGACGACGCCCGGATCGCGGTTCTCAACGCCGAGTTCCGCGAAAAACCAGCGCCCACCAATGTTCTGTCCTGGCCGGCCTGCGAACGCGGCGCGGCGCAGCCGGGCGCGGCGCCCGACCTGCCCCGGCCCGGCCCGGATGGCCCGCCCGAGGAACTGGGCGACATCGCGATTTCCTTTGACACCTGCCAGCGCGAGGCCCGCGATTTCGGCCGCGCCTTCGAGTTTCACGCGACCCACCTTCTGGTGCACGCAACCCTGCACCTGTTGGGTTATGATCACATATCGCCGCAAGATACGCGCCTGATGGAAGGAATTGAGCGCGAGATACTTGCAAGAATGGGGTTTGGCGACCCATATGAGGACGCATAAGGGCAATTTCGCCCGAAACTGGAAAGGAACGATGGGCGACGCAGAAGGTGGCTCTTCTAGCGCTGCGCAAGGCGCGCAAGAAGAGGAAAACAAACGGCAGCGCGGCTTTCTGGGCCGGATCATCGCTGCACTGAGCCCTTCGGACACCCCCGAGGTTCACCCGGAAACCATCCCGGCCAGGCGCAACGGATCACCCGTGGCGGCGGCGTCGCTGGGCATCGGCAACCTGCGCCGGATGCGGGTCGAAGACGTGGCCATCCCCAAGGCGGAAATCGTTTCGGTGCCGGTCGACATCCGCAAGGACGACCTGGTCGCGGTGTTCCGCGAAAGCGGTCTTTCGCGCCTGCCGGTCTATCAGGACACGCTGGACCAGCCGATCGGCCTGATCCACCTCAAGGATCTGGCGCTGCGCCACGGCTTCAACGGCAAGGGCGGCAAGGGCGAACGCTTCAACCTGCGCAAGCTGGTGCGCCCACTGCTGTTCGCGCCGCCCTCGATGCCGATCGGCGTCTTGCTGCAGAAGATGCAGTCGGAACGCACCCACATGGCGCTGGTGATCGACGAATACGGCGGTGTCGACGGGCTGGTGACCATCGAAGACCTGATCGAACAGGTGATCGGCGAAATCGAGGACGAACACGACACCGAGGACGACCAGTTCTGGGTCCGCGAAAAGCCCGGCTGCTACATGGCCGACGCGCGCACCCCACTCGAAGACTTCGAGGCCGAGCTCGGCCGCCGCCTGGTGGATCCGGAAGAGGATGAGGAAATCGACACGCTTGGCGGGCTGGTATTCGTGCTGTCCGGCCGCATCCCCGCGCGCGGCGAGGTGATCCCGCACCCCGACGGGATCGAGTTCGAAGTGGTCGACGCCGATCCGCGCCGGATCAAGCGTCTGCGGGTTCGCCTGCCGGATACCGCCGCGCATGGCTGACGCGCCAGTCTGGCTGCAAGCCCGGTGGCGGGGCGGCCTGGTGGCGCTGGTGGCCGGGGTCGGCACCGCGCTGGGCCAGGCGCCGTTCGGGCTGTTCTGGGTCGCGCTTCCGGCAATGGCGCTGGCCATCGCGGCGGGGTTTTTCACCGCCAGCCCCCGGCAGGCCGCCCTGCGCGGCATCCTGAGCGGGCTCGGCTTTGGTCTGGTCACCTTTTTCTGGATAACCGAGCCGTTTCAGGTCGACGCCGCGCGCGATGGCTGGATGGCGCCGTTCGCGCTGTTTTTCATGGCCCTCGGGGTGGCCTTGTTCTGGGCGCTGGCCTTCTGGACCGCGCGCCGGGTGGGGGGGCGCGGCGCGGCGGGGCTGATGCTGGCCTTTCCGGTCTACATGACCGCCGCCGAGATGCTGCGGTCTTACGCCTTTACCGGCTTTCCCTGGGGGCTGACATCCTATGTCTGGATCGACACGCCGGTCTATCAGCTGGCGGCGGTGACCGGGCCGCACGGGCTGACCTTGCTGACGCTTCTGGCCTGCGCGGCGATGGTGCGGGCGATCTGGCGGCGAGGGGTCGCGCTGGCGGTCGCTACCCTTGGGCTGGCCGCCGGGCTGGTGGCGATCGCGGTCTGGATGCAGGGCCGCCCGATCGCCGGCGCAACCGGTGCGGGGGCGGACGCCCCGCGCCCCTATGTGCGGCTGATCCAGCCCAATGCCCGGCAGGACCAGAAATGGGATCCGCAGATGATGCCGGTATTCTACATGCGCCAGCTTCGCCTGACCGGCGAGCCGTCGCAGCAGCCGCTGGACCTGGTGGTCTGGCCCGAAGTCGCGGTGCCGTTCCTGCTGAACGATCCGCAAGCGCCGCTGTGGGAAATCGCCGGCGCCGCGCCCGACGTGCCGGTGGTCATCGGCGCGCAGCGGCGCGAGGACGGGCGGGTCTACAACTCGATGGCGGTTCTGAGCGAGGGCGGCGAGATCGGCGCGGTCTACGACAAGTATCACCTCGTGCCTTTCGGCGAATACATCCCCGGCCGGGCGTTCGCCGGCTGGCTTGGGCTGCAGGCGCTGGCGGCGCAATACGGGACCGGCTACACGCCCGGACCGGGACCCGAGCTGCTGGACTTTGGCGCGCTCGGGCGGGCGCTGCCGCTGATCTGCTACGAAGCGATCTTTCCGCATGAAATCCGCCGGGCCAGCGCAAGGCCCGACTGGATGCTGATGCTGACCAACGACGCCTGGTTCGGCGAAGCCCTGGGCCCGTATCAGCATTTCGCGCAGGCGCGCGCGCGGGCCATCGAAATGGCCCTGCCGATGCTGCGCGTGGCCAATACCGGGATCAGCGCGATCATCGATGCGCGCGGCCGGGTCACCGCATCCTTGCCGCTGGGGGTGGACGGGCGGCTCGACGGCTATCTGCCGCGCGCGGACGCCCCCAGCATCTACTGGCGTTTCGGCGACAGTCCGGCGCTGATCCTGCTTATTGTCCTGGCAATCGCCGCTGCGGCGGCAAACCGCCCAAATCCGATTGACCGGAGGCGCGGCGGGATGTAACCCGAGCGAATTGACCGTCACAACGGCTTCCTGGCGTGACGGCGAAAACACAATGGAGCACTATTCATGTCACGGCACAACTACATCTTCACCTCGGAATCGGTTTCCGAGGGTCACCCCGACAAGCTTTGCGACCGGATTTCCGACGCGGTCCTGGATGCCTTCCTCAGCGAAGAACCCGAAGCCCGCGTCGCCTGCGAAACCTTCGCCACCACCAACCGCGTCGTCATCGGGGGCGAGGTCGGTTTGTCGGACAAGGCCAAGCTGGCCGATTACATGGGCCGGATCGAAGGCATCGCCCGCGACTGCGTGCGCGACATCGGCTATGAGCAGGACAAGTTCCACTGGAAAACGATGGAGGTGTCGAACTTCCTGCACGGCCAGTCGGCGCATATCGCCCAGGGCGTCGACGCCGCCGAAAACAAGGACGAAGGCGCCGGCGACCAGGGCATCATGTTCGGCTACGCCACCACCGAAACCCCCGAACTCATGCCCGCGCCGATCCAGTATTCGCACGCGATCCTGCGCCGGCTGGCCGAGGTGCGCAAATCCGGTCAGGAACCGACCCTGCGCCCGGATGCAAAGTCGCAACTGTCGCTGCGCTACATCGACGGCAAACCGGTCGAGGTGACCTCGATCGTGCTGTCGACCCAGCATGCGCACGAAAGCCAGTCCTCGGACGACATCCGCGAAATCGTCGCCCCCTACATCCGCGAAGTCCTGCCCGAAGGCTGGCTGACCGACGCCACCGAATGGCACGTCAACCCGACCGGCACCTTCGTGATCGGCGGGCCTGACGGCGACGCCGGGCTGACCGGGCGCAAGATCATCGTCGACACCTACGGCGGCGCCGCCCCGCATGGCGGCGGCGCTTTTTCCGGCAAGGATCCGACCAAGGTCGACCGGTCGGCCGCCTACGCCGCGCGCTATCTCGCCAAGAACGTGGTGGCCGCGGGCCTTGCCGAGCGCTGCCTGATCCAGCTGTCCTATGCCATCGGGGTCGCGCGCCCGCTGTCGATCTACGTCGATACCTTCGGCCAGTGCGACGTGCCGCCCGAAGCCATCGAAAAGGCGATCGGCCAGGTGATGGACCTGACCCCGCGCGGCATTCGCCAGCACCTTGGGCTGAACCGGCCGATCTATCAGCGCACCGCGGCCTATGGCCATTTCGGGCGCTCGCCGGATGCCGACGGCGGCTTCAGCTGGGAACGCACCGACCTTGCCGAGGCCCTGAAGGGCGCGCTTTAGGCACATTGCCCCGCAGCCCGCCAAAAAGGCTGCGGGGCACGTATTCATACGGATTATATTGGGTTTTTCCCGGGGTTTATTCCCGAGGATTATTGGACAATTAACCTGGTGGGTCTAGGAAACGGCCAATAGAACACCACTCTGGACGACTCACATGACATTGGAAATCAAAGGTTCGCAACTGGACCATGCTCAGGCCGAGCAGGTGCCTGTGTGGGATCTCTTCGTGCGCCTGTTTCACTGGACGCTGGTGGCGGCGATTTCCGTCGCCGCGCTGACCGGCTTCGTGCTTGGGGCGTCGTGGATCAGGGTGCATATCGTTTCGGCGGTGCTGGCGGTCGTGCTGGTGACGGTGCGGGTGATCTGGGGCCTTTTCGGCCCGACATTCGCGCGGTTTTCCAGCTTTGTCGTGCTGCACCCGGAAAAGCTGCGCGCGCATCTGGACAATCTGCGCGGGGGCAAGGCGCCGCGCTATATCGGGCACAACCCGCTGGGGGCGCTCATGGTTCTGGCGCTGCTGCTGACGATCCTCGCGCTGGGCCTGACCGGCACCATGCTGCTTGGCGGGGTCTACAAGACCGGCCCGTTCATCGACGACCTGCCTTACTGGCTGGGCTGGTTGTCCGGGGTGTTCCACCAGCTTCTTGCCTTCGGGCTGCTGGCGATGATTGCGCTGCATATCGGCGGCGTGATCTTTGAAAGCCGCCGCGAAGGCGAAAACCTGGCGCGCGCAATGGTCACCGGCAAGAAAACCGTGGCCCCGGGCAACGTGGTCGCGCCGCAAAAGCCGGCACTGGTGCTGCCCGCGATCATCACCGCGGTCCTGCTGGTGGGCGGCGGGGCCTATTGGGCGCTGGTCAGCTCGAACGAACCGCCAGAGCTGCTCGATGGCAATGGCCCGCGCGGCATGCCGGTTGCCGAGGCTCAGTTCGACCCGGTGTTCGCCGAAGAATGTTCCGCCTGCCACATGGCCTACAACCCCAGCCTTCTGCCCGCCGAGGACTGGAAAAAACTGATGGCCGGGCTCGACAGCCACTTTGGCGAAGATGCCTCGCTGGATGATGCATCGACCAGTCAGATCACCGACTGGCTGGTGGCCAATGCCGCGGAAACCGCCGATACCCGGCCGGCGCACCTGTTCTCTCTGCCGCGAAAGGCCGACGGCACGATCGGTGCAATCACCGACAGCAAGGTCTGGCGGGAACTTCATGACACCCCGCTGGAAAACGGCGCCTTCAAGGTGAAATCGGTGGGCAGCGAAGCAAACTGCCAGGCCTGCCACACCGACGCCGTGTCCGGGGTCTTCAGCCCATTCAACATCAAGCTTCCCAAGGAGTAGGAACGAATGAAAAAGTACCTTCTGATTGTCGGCGTCCTTCTGGTCGCAACCCCGCTGGTGGCCGGCGACACCTCGCCTGCCAAATTGCTCAAAGGGTTCGAGGCGGCGGCCGGAGCCAAGGGATCCGCGGACCGCGGCCGGGCGCTGTTCACGGGCACCCACACCGGTGGCAAGCCTGAAACGCCCAGCTGCACTACCTGCCACACCAAGAACCTCAAGGCCAAGGGCAAGACGCGCGCCGGCAAGGTGATCGAACCGATGGCGCTGTCGGTCAATCCGAACCGGCTGACCGACAGCAAGAAGGTTGCCAAGTGGTTTCGGCGCAACTGCAAGAGCGTGCTGGGTCGCGAATGCACCCCCGGCGAGAAGGCCGATATCGTCGCCTTCCTGATGAGCATCTGAAGAAAGGAAACCAGATGAAGAAAACAACCCTGCTGAATGCCTGTCTGGCCGGTGTGTTGGCAATTGGCACCATCCCCGCCGTCCATGCCGAAGAGGGCGCCCAGTTCCCCAGGGTGACCGACAAGGTGACCAAAGAGGAATGTTCGGCCTGTCACATGGCCTATTCGGCGGCGATGCTGCCGAAGCGGTCCTGGCGTGCGATCGTCTCGGATCTGAGCAACCACTTTGGCGAAGACGCCTCGCTGGATGCGGCGACGACAAAGCATATCCGCAAGTGGCTCGAGGCGAACGCGGCCGATACCGGCGGGCGCGCCCCGGTCATGCTGCGCGGCGTGTCGTCCAGCGAAACGCCGCTGCGCATCTCGAAACTGCCGGTGATGGTGCGGGTGCACAAATACGAAGTGTCCAAGCGGATGCGCGATCGGGCCGGCTCGATGTCGAACTGCAACGCCTGCCACCGTGGCGCCGAAAGCGGCTTCTTCGAGGATTGATGTCTGGCGCGGTCGGGCTGGGGCTTGACCGCGGCGCCTGTCTTGGCGACAAGCGCCGCCATGTCCAACACCCCAGCCCGACCGCCCCGACCGCGGCGAAACTTTTACGGCAGATTGCGCGGCAAGACGCTGCGCGACAGCCAGCGCACCTATCTTGAAGAAGACTTGGCGGCGCTGTCGCCCGGCCCGGTCGAATATTCGGCCAACCCGGACCGCGTGCCGCTGGACCTGCGCCAGCGGTTCGGCGACCGCCCGGTCTGGCTTGAAATCGGGTTCGGCGGTGGCGAACACATGGTCCATCAGGCCCAACGCAACCCCGAGGTTGCGATCATCGGCTGCGAACCGTTCATCAATGGCGTGGCCATGTTGCTGGGCAAGATCCGCAAGAGCGGCGTGACCAACCTGGCGGTTCATCCGGGCGATGTGCGCGACCTGTTCGATGTGCTGCCCGACGCGGCGATCGACCGCGCCTTCCTGCTTTATCCCGACCCATGGCCGAAGAAGCGCCACCACCGCCGGCGGTTCGTGACGCCCGAACATCTGGAGCCATTGGCACGCGTCATGCGGTCGGGCGCCGAATTCCGGGTCGCCACCGATATTGCCGATTATGTGCGTCAGACCCTGGAACAGGTGCCCCGCCACGGCTTCGAGTGGTGCGCCGAGCGCGCGCGCGACTGGCGCGAACCCTGGGATGACTGGATTTCCACCCGATACGAACAAAAGGCCCTGCGCGAAGGCCGGGTGCCCCACTACCTGACGTTCCGCAAGCGGTGATGCCGGAGCCTCCGGCGGGGATATTTTTCGACAGAAGAAGCCGGGATGGCTGGACCGGGTGGCGTGCGGCGGGTATCTGCATCTGCAAGCCGGGAAAACAGGAGTTTGCATGACCGCCCACGCAACACCCACGCCGATGAGTTCGCATCGCGCGGCACCGCTCAAGGGTGTCGCCGAGGTTCCGGGCGACAAGTCGATTTCGCACCGGGCGCTGATCTTTGGCGCGCTGACGGTGGGCGAAACCCGCATCACCGGCCTGCTCGAGGGGCAGGACGTGCTGGACACGGCCGCGGCGATGCGCGCCTTTGGCGCCGGGGTCGAACGGCTTGGACCCGGCGTATGGACGGTGCAGGGGGTCGGCGTCGGCGGGTTTGGCGAGCCGGAAGACGTGATCGACTGCGGCAATTCCGGCACCGGCGTGCGGTTGATCATGGGGGCGATGGCGACCACGCCGATCAGCGCGGTCTTTACCGGCGACGCATCGTTGCGCTCGCGTCCGATGGCGCGGATCACCGACCCGATATCGCTTTTCGGCGCCCAGGCCTGGGGGCGCGATGGCGGGCGACTGCCGATGCTCGTGCGCGGCGCGCGCCAGCCGGTGCCGGTGCGTTACGAATTGCCCGTCGCTTCGGCGCAGGTGAAATCGGCGGTGCTGCTGGCGGGGCTGAACGCGCCGGGGCAGACGGTGGTGATCGAAAAGGAAGCGACCCGCGATCACACCGAACGGATGCTAGTGGGGTTTGGCGCCCAGGTCGTGACCGAGGTCACTGACGCCGGGCGCATCATCACCCTGACCGGCCAGCCCGAACTGGCGCCCCAGGATGTGGCGGTGCCGCGCGATCCGTCCTCGGCCGCGTTTCCGGTCTGCGCGGCGCTGATCGTCGAAGGCTCGGAAATCACCGTGCCCGGTGTCAGCCGCAACCCGACCCGGAACGGGCTGTTCACCACTTTGCTTGAGATGGGCGCGGATATCTCTTTTGAAAACGAACGCGCCGAAGGGGGCGAACCGGTGGCCGATCTGCGGGTCCGGTTCAGCGACCTGAAAGGGGTCGAGGTGCCGCCCGAACGCGCCGCCTCGATGATCGACGAATACCCGATCCTGGCGGTGGTGGCGGCCAATGCCCAGGGCGCCACGGCGATGCGCGGCATCGGCGAGTTGCGGGTCAAGGAAAGCGACCGGATCGCCGCGATGGCGCGCGGGCTCGAAGCCTGCGGCGTCACGGTCGAGGAAACCGAAGACAGCCTGACGGTGCACGGCAACGGCCCCGGCACCGTTCCCGGCGGCGGCCTGTGTCAGACCCATCTCGACCACCGGATCGCCATGGCCTTCCTGTGTCTGGGGATGGCGGCGAAATCGCCAGTGCGCATCGATGACGGCGGCCCGATCGACACGTCCTTTCCGGTGTTCGAGCCGCTGATGGCCGGGCTTGGGGCGCGCATCGTGCGGGTCAACCGGTGAGCGGGCGGCAAAAGGCCTATTGGGCGCTGGTCGCTGTGACCGCGGCGGTCTACCTGTCGATGGTGGTCTGGAGCGGCCCGCGGCTGAGCCACGCCGCCGGCGGTTTGATGCCGTTCGACGTGCGCGTGTTCGGCTATACGCAGGCTTCGGCGCAGGCGTTTCTGGATGCATTGGGCCCCGATGGGCGGGCGTTCTACCTGGGCGTCCAGTTGCGGATCGACGCGCTTTTCCCCGCGCTTTTCGCCCTGGTGATGGGGATCGCGCTTTGGTGGCTCCATGTCGAGAAATCCGGGCCGATGCGGGTGGCGATCCTGGTTCTGCCGGCGCTTGGGGCGGGGTTCGACTATCTCGAAAACGCCCGGGTCGCGGCGATGCTGCGCGGCGTGGACCCGCCGCCCGAGTTGGTGGCGGCGGCAAGCCAGGCGACGGTGCTCAAGTTCCTGTTCGTGGGCGCGACGATCGCGCTGGTGCTGGTCGGCGTGGTTGGAAACTGGAAGGCGCGATGAAGTTCACGGTTGCCATCGATGGCCCGGCTGCCGCCGGCAAGGGCACGATCTCGCGGGGGTTGGCCGAGCATTTCGGATTGCCCCACCTGGACACCGGCCTGCTGTATCGCGCGGTCGGGCGGCGGGTTCTGAATGGCGAAGATGCCGTGGGCGCGGCGCGCCATCTGACGGCTGATGATCTTGCGGCGGGCGACCTGCGCGGTGCAGATGTCGCCCAGGCGGCAAGCCGGGTTGCGGCGATACCCGAGGTGCGTCGCGCGCTCTTGGATTTCCAGCGCGACTTTGCCCGGCGCGACGGCGGCGCGGTTCTGGACGGGCGCGACATCGGCACCGTGATCTGCCCGGATGCCGAGGTAAAGCTGTTCGTGACCGCAAGCGATACGGTGCGCACCGAACGGCGCTACCGGGAACTGAAGGACCGCGGGGTCGCGGTAACGCGCCAGCAGGTTGCGCGCGAACTGGGCGAACGCGACGCCAGGGACGCGGCGCGCGATGCGGCGCCGATGCAGCGCGCGGCGGACGCGGTGCTGCTCGATACCTCGGGCATGTCGGTGCAGGACGCGCTGGCGGCGGCGATCGCGATTGTCGCACCGGCGCTTGAAAAGGCGCGAAAGGGCGGCTGAGACCCCGGGGAAAGCCTTGCTTTTCTGCCGGTTGCGCTTATCTGGGGACAGGTGATCGCACGGGTCACGCACCGATGGAAAACCGAGACAGACATGAGCAACGATCCCTACGCGGCACTTGGTCTGAAAAAGACCGCCACAGCGGATGAAATCAAGAAGGCGTATCGCAAGATCGCCCGCGACAGCCACCCGGACCTGAACCCGGATGACAAGGGGGCCGAGGCGCGCTTCAAGGCGGCGTCGGTCGCCTATGACCTGCTGAAGGATCCCGAACAGCGGGCCCGGTTCGACCGGGGCGAGATCGACGCAACCGGCGCCGAGCGGCCCGAACGGCAGTTCTACCGCGAATATGCCGAAACCGGCGGCAACCCCTATGGCGGCGGCATGCAGTTCGACGATTCGATGGATGCGTCCGACATTTTCGCCGAATTCCTGCGCCAGCGCGCGCATGCCGAAGGGGCGCAGCGTCACCAGCGCTTTCACGCCCGCGGCGCCGACCGGCACTACACGATGGAGGTGTCTTTTCTGGACGCGGCGCGCGGCGCGACCACGCGCATCACCCTGCCCGAAGGCGGCACGCTGGATGTGAAGATCCCGCAGGGCACCGCCGACGGGCAGACGATCCGGCTGCGCGGCAAGGGCGCGCCGGGGGTCGGGGACGGCAAGCCGGGCGATGCGCTGGTGACGATCTTCGTGCGCGAACACCCGGTGTTCCGGCGCGAGGGCGACGATGTGCTGATGCAGCTGCCGATCGGCATCGACGAAGCGGTGCTGGGCGGCAAGGTTCCGGTGCCCACCATCGACGGTCAGGTGCAGCTGACGATCCCCAGGGGCGCCAGCAGCGGCCAGAAACTGCGGATGCGCGGGCGCGGCATCAAGGGCTGGACCAGCAAGAAGCGCGGCGACCAGATCGTCGAACTCAAGATCGTTTCGCCGCCGAAAATCGACAGAGAACTGACCGAATTCATGGAAAAGTGGCGCAAGAAGCACGGCTATGACCCGCGCAAGGGGATGAAGACATGACCAGGCGTTACACCGAAGAAGAAGTCATCGAGCGCGTCGCCAGCCTGACCCGGACCCAGCTTGTGTCCTTTGTGCGCGCCGAGGTGATCCGGCCGGTTCTTACCAAGGACGGCGGCGCCTATTACCGGCAGGTCGACCTGGCGCGGCTGGAACTGTTGTGCGAGCTTTGCGACGTGTTCGGGTTGCAGGACGATGCGCTGGCGATGGTGATTTCGCTGATCGACCAGTTGCACGCGGCCCGGCGCGAGCTGCGCCTGGTGCTGGATGTGGTCGCCGAACATGGCTCTGATTCGCTGCGCCTGCGGGTGGGCGAGGCCTTGCGCCAGGCCAACCGCCAGGGCTGATCGAGCGGAGCCGGGCGGGCAGACGGGCGGGCAGACGGGCGGCGCGCGGGCGTAAACGGCGCGCTGTGGCCGTGGCGGCGGGTCAGGCGGTAGGCGCTTCGCCGATGCGCACCATCGTGTCGGTCAGGAACCGGTAGGGCGGCAGGTCCAGATTGCGCGGCGCCGGGCCGCGCCGGATGCGCCCGGCGGTATCGTAGACCGACCCGTGGCACACGCAGAACCACCCGCCCCAGTCGCCAACCGGATCCCCGTCTTTCTGGCCAAGCGGCACGCAGCCCAGGTGGGTACACACGCCGATCACCACCAGCCATTCGGGGCGCTGGGCGCGTTCGGCGTCGGTGGCGGGGTCGATCAGGTCGGGGTTGTTGTCGTCGGCGCGGGCGCGGTCGATGCGTTCCTGGGTGCGGTGGTCGATGAAGATCGGCCTGCCGTGCCACTTCAGGGTCAGCCGCGCGCCGAGTTCGAGCCCGGAAATGTCCACATCGATATTCGACAGCGCGGTGACATCCGCCGACGGGTTCATGCTGTCGACCAGGGGCCAGATGGCGGCGCCGACGGCGACGATGCCGGCCCCGGCGGTGGCATAGTAAAGGAAATCTCGGCGGCCGCCGGACGGGCCGGTTCCCGGTTCGGCGGGTTTTGCTGGGGTGTTGGTCATGGTGTCTGCTCCGGACGTGTTTTCATTGACGGCGATGCCCTGTCCCTCGGTGCGACTCTTTGCCTAGGGGATCCTGCAGGTGGAATGTCAACGGTGTTTTTGCAACTGGCCCGGCCCCGGCGCTAACCCGGACCAGACCCGGCGTGACCCGGCCGCCGGGCGACCTTTGGGCGGGCCGGGGCGGATCCTTGCGGCGGTTGTTGACAGCACCCCGGTCAAATGCCCTTGCGCCGCTGGGCCAAACCCACTATATGCGCCCGTGTTGAAGGGCCGTTCAGAGCCATGCGAGCAGGGTCGGGGATTTTCCGGCCCTGATTGTTTTGTGAGCGACCCGCAGACCAATGCAACCCGTCAAAGACCCGCGGAGACAACCGCGCGGCCCGAAAAACGACTTGAAAAGGATACGAACCGTTAATGTGCGCTAAAGCAACCATGGAGGAATTCGAAGCCCTCCTGAACGACAGCTTCGAAATCGACACCCCGAAAGAGGGCTCTGTCGTCAAAGGCACCGTCATCGCGATCGAAGCGGGACAAGCCATCATCGACGTGGGCTACAAGATGGAAGGCCGCGTTGATCTCAAGGAATTCGCAAATCCCGGCGAGCCGCCCGAAATCGCTGTCGGCGACGAGGTCGAAGTGTTCCTCGAGCGTGTCGAAAACGCCCGCGGCGAAGCTTCGATCAGCCGTGAAAAGGCCCGCCGCGAGGAAGCCTGGGATCGTCTGGAAAAGGCCTATGCCGACGAAGAGCGTGTCGAAGGCGCGATCTTTGGCCGGGTCAAGGGCGGCTTTACCGTCGATCTGGGCGGCGCGGTCGCGTTTTTGCCCGGCAGCCAGGTGGACGTGCGCCCGGTGCGCGATGCCGGCCCGCTGATGGGGCTCAAGCAGCCGTTCCAGATTCTGAAAATGGACCGCCGCCGCGGCAACATCGTTGTCAGCCGCCGCGCCATCCTGGAAGAAAGCCGCGCCGAACAGCGCGCCGAGGTGATCGCCAACCTGACCGAAGGCCAGGCCGTCGATGGGGTGGTCAAGAACATCACCGAATACGGCGCGTTCGTCGATCTGGGCGGTGTTGACGGGCTGCTGCACGTCACCGACATGGCCTGGCGCCGCGTCAACCACCCGTCGGAAATCGTGTCGATCGGGGAAACGATCAAGGTGCAGGTCATCAAGATCAACAAGGAAACCCACCGTATCAGCCTGGGCATGAAGCAGCTTCAGGACGATCCGTGGACCCAGGTCGAAGAACGCTATCCGCTGGACAGCGTGCACAAGGGCCGGGTGACCAACATCACCGACTACGGCGCATTCGTCGAACTGGAACCGGGCGTCGAAGGCCTGGTCCACGTTTCGGAAATGTCCTGGACCAAGAAGAACGTGCACCCCGGCAAGATCGTTTCGACCTCGCAGGAAGTCGAAGTCATGGTGCTGGAAATCGACACTGCCAAGCGCCGCGTTTCGCTGGGTCTCAAGCAGACCATGCGCAACCCGTGGGAAGTGTTCGCCGAAACCCATCCGATCGGCACCGAGGTCGAAGGCGAGGTCAAGAACATCACCGAATTCGGTCTGTTCATCGGGCTCGACAACGACATCGACGGCATGGTTCACCTATCCGACCTGAGCTGGGATCAGCGCGGCGAAGAGGCGATCCAGGATTACCGCAAGGGCGATGTCGTCAAGGCGGTGGTCACCGAGGTGGATACCCAGAAGGAACGCATTTCGCTGTCGATCAAGGCGCTGGGCAACGATGCCATTTCCGAGGTCATCGGCGGCGTCAAGCGCGGCTCGGTCATCACCGTGACCGTGACCTCGATCGAAGATGGCGGCATCGAGGTGGAATACGAGGGCATGAAGTCCTTTATCCGCCGTTCGGACCTGTCGCGCGACCGCGCCGAACAGCGTCCGGACCGGTTCCAGGTCGGCGACAAGGTGGACGTGCGCGTCACCAACGTCGATCCGAAATCGCGCCGTCTGGGCCTGTCGATCAAGGCCCGCGAAATCGCCGAGGAAAAAGAAGCCGTGGCCCAGTACGGGTCGTCGGATTCGGGGGCCTCGCTGGGCGATATCCTGGGGGCGGCGCTCAAGGGCGACGACGACTGACAAGCGGCGTATTTGCGCTGATACAGCCCGCGGCCGCTGAACCGGCCGCGGGCTTTTTCGTGCCCGGTGGCGGGCGGGAATACCCCGCGGCGTTGCGAATCAATGCCAATGCTGCGCCTGCGAAATCGCCGCCTTTGGCGCGCGGGCGCGTGCACCGCATGTGGCAATCCGGGCAAAAAGGCGGGGAATCAGCGCTTTAGCGGCAGGTTTCGCGCGCAGACGTGTCGGTTATTATTTGTGCAATCGCGATTTGACCCTATAGTCGGGATCGCGCCGGCGCTGCCGCCGGGACGCCATGAAAAACGAACGCGGGGGGATGGGACGGATGATCCGGTCAGAACTGGTCCAGAAAATTGCAGACGAGAATCCTCATTTGTACCAGCGTGACGTTGAACGCATCGTCAACACGATCTTCGAAGAGATCATCGAGGCGATGGCGCGTGGCGACCGGGTCGAGCTGCGCGGTTTCGGCGCGTTCTCGGTGAAGAAACGCGACGCCCGCGTCGGGCGCAACCCGCGCACCGGCGAGAGCGTTCAGGTCGAGGAAAAGCACGTGCCGTTCTTCAAGACCGGGAAACTGCTGCGGGACCGGCTGAACGGGAACTGAAGGCTCAGGGGTGATGCGCTACATTCGCTACGGATTTCTGGCCGCGCTCGCCGTGGTCCTGGTGACGGTCGCGGTGGCCAATCGCGCGCCGGTGGAACTGCGTCTGCTCAGCGACACGCTGGCCGGGTTCATCGGGGTGAATGCCACGGTGACCCTGCCGCTGTTTCTGGTGATCTTCGGCGGCATCGTTGCCGGTCTGCTGATCGGCTTTGTCTGGGAATGGTTCCGCGAACACCGCATCCGCGCCGAAGCCCGTGCCAACCGCCGCGAGAAAGAGCGCCTTGAACGCGAGGTTTCCAAGCTGCGCAAGCACGACGCTTCGGGCACGGACGATGTTCTGGCGCTGCTTGAGGAAGGCGGACCTTCCGGGCGAATGGCAGTGGATTTGCCGGCGCGGACCGGATAGGCCAACGCCATGAGCGACATTCGGGTGAAAATCTGCGGGCTGCGCGACCGCGCGGCCGTGGCGGCTGCGGTTCGGGCCGGGGCGGCCTATCTGGGCTTCGTCTTCTTTGAAAAATCGCCGCGTCACGTCGCCCTGGCGCAGGCGGCCGAGCTGGCGGGCGACGTGCCGCCGGGGGTCGCCAAGGTGGCGCTGACGGTGAACGCGGATGACGCCATGCTGGACGACATCGTCGCTTCGGTCGGTATCGACATGCTGCAGCTGCATGGCGACGAAAGCCCCGAACGTGTTTTGGCCGTTCGTGCCCGCTACGGGCTGCCGGTGATGAAGGCGGTGGGCATTGGCCGAGAAGAAGATCTGCCGAAGCTTCTGGAATATGGGCGTGTGGCCGATCAGCTGCTGGTGGATGCGAAACCGGCACAAGGCGCCGAGCTTCCGGGCGGCAACGGGCTGGCCTTTGACTGGCGGCTGATCTCGGGGCGCAGGTGGCCGGTGCCCTGGATGCTGGCCGGCGGGCTGACCCCGGCCAACGTGGCCGAGGCGATTCGGTTGACCGGCGCGCGGCAGGTGGATGTGTCGTCGGGCGTGGAAAGCGCACCGGGGGTGAAGGACGCAGACCTGATCCGGGGGTTTCTTGAGGCGGCTCGGGCTTGACCGACGCGCTTAACCGGCCGTTTACCTGGATTGGTTGACAGTCGGGCATGGCGAAGCTTCCCGATTACCTGGCCCCGGAAACCTGGTTGTCGCAATTCTTCAATTCGCGCGAGGCGTTGAAAGGCGGCGTGGTCAAACGCCAGGTGCGCGATGTGGAACGCCTGGTCGGTCGCGAGGCGTTTTTGAATGAAGTGCACCGGCGCGGTTTCCAGGTTTTCGAAAACGGTCGGCATTTCGTGGTGTTCTGCAACAGCGCGCCAGTGGTGCGGCTGGGCGGAAGGCGTTATGAAACGCCTTCCGCTTGCTCTTCAACCGCGTGCATTCTAGGACTGGGGAAATCCGAGAAAGGCACGCGCCATGAACGATCTTTTCAACAGCTTCATGAATGGTCCCGATGAAAAGGGCCGGTTCGGCGAATTCGGCGGGCGCTTTGTCAGCGAAACCCTGATGCCGCTGATCCTCGAGTTGGAAGAGGAATACGAAAAGGCCAAGACCGATCCCACATTCTGGGCCGAGATGGACGATTTGTGGAAACACTACGTCGGCCGCCCCAGCCCGCTGTATTTCGCTGAGCGGCTGACCGACCATCTGGGCGGGGCCAAGATCTATCTGAAGCGCGACGAGCTGAACCATACCGGCGCGCACAAGATCAACAACGTTCTGGGCCAGATCCTGCTGGCGCGCCGCATGGGCCGTACCCGGATCATCGCCGAAACCGGTGCCGGCCAGCACGGGGTCGCGACCGCGACGGTCTGCGCCAAGTTCGGTCTCAAGTGCATCGTCTACATGGGGGCCCACGATGTCGAGCGTCAGTCGCCCAACGTGTTCCGGATGCGCCTTTTGGGGGCCGAGGTCATCCCGGTCACCTCGGGCCGCGGCACGCTGAAAGACGCGATGAACGACGCGCTGCGCGACTGGGTGACCAACGTGCGCGATACCTTCTACTGCATCGGCACGGTTGCCGGGCCGCACCCCTATCCGGCGATGGTGCGCGATTTCCAGTCGATCATCGGCAAGGAAGCCAAGGCGCAGATGCAAGAGGCCGAGGGGCGCCTGCCCGACACGGTGATTGCCGCGATCGGCGGCGGGTCGAACGCCATGGGGCTGTTCTTTCCCTTCCTCGACGATGAAAGCGTCTCGATCATCGGGGTCGAGGCCGGAGGCAAGGGCGTGAACGACAAGTTCGAACATTGCGCCTCGCTCACCGGCGGGCGTCCGGGCGTGCTGCACGGCAACAAGACCTACCTGCTGCAGGACGACGACGGCCAGATCCGCGAAGGCTTTTCGATATCCGCGGGCCTGGACTATCCGGGAATCGGCCCGGAACATTCCTGGCTGCACGATACCGGGCGCGCGCAATACGTCGCGATCACCTACAAGGAAGCGCTGGAAGCGTTCCAGCTGAGCTGCGCGCTTGAGGGAATCATCCCCGCGCTTGAGCCCAGCCACGCGCTGGCGCATGTGATGAAGATCGCGCCGGACCTGCCCAAAGACCACCTGATCTGCATGAACATGTGTGGTCGCGGCGACAAGGACATCTTTACCGTCGCGCGGCATCTTGATTTCGACATAGATACAGGCGCCTGAACGCTGGCCTGGCGTCCAATTGGTGCGAAACCGCGTGAAAGCGATCCCCGGGGCATAAACTGCGGTTTATATGCCTAATCTGGGGGTTTACTGGTCTCGCGATAAACCGCAGACAGATAGCCTGGGGCGTTTTCATGGGGGATTGTCCGTCTTGTCACCCGCAATGGAGCGGGGTTGAACGACCGCGCTCATGCGGACAACGAAACAAGAAACCATACTGAAGGAACCCGAAATGCAGTTCAAGAAAACCCTCGTCCTCTCCGTCGCCGCCGCCATCCTGTCGACTGGCATGGCGCTCGCGAACCCGACCACCGACGCGATCGTGGCCGATCTCCAGAGCCAGAACGCCACCAACATCAGGGTGCGCGTCGGCATGTTCTCGATCAAGGTCAAGGCCTTTATCAATGGCGTCAAGGTCGAGCAGGTCTACACCCTGGACGGTGTGCTGAAAAAGCAGGAAACCAAGGCCAACGGCGTTGAAACCACCACCTACTACGATGCCGCCGGCAACGTCGTGGACACGGTTTCCGGTTCGGACGACCTGAACGGCAGCGACGACGGCAACGACAGTGACGGTGGCCGTGGCCACGACAGCAATGACGACAAGGGTGGCAGTGACAGCCATGACAGCAATGACGACCAGGATGACAGCCACGACGGCGGCAAGGACGACTAAGGCCGTACAGTGTGCGCCCTTGGCCGGCACGATCTGAAAAACTGGCGCGCGGCGGGCAGGAAACTGCCCGTGGCGCGCCACAGTTAGGGGAAAGACAATGGACCGACGGAAATTCATGATTTCACTGGCCGCGGTCGGGGTCCTGCCGGACCAGGCCTTTGCATCGCAATTCGAGGATTTCCTGGTGCGCGAGTTGAAGGCGCAAGGGTTCTCCAATATCAAGGTCTCAAGGACCTGGCTGGGCCGGGTGCGCATCGTCGCCACCAGCGACCGCTTCAAGCGAGAAATCATCGCCAACCCCCGCACCGGCGAAATCCTGCGCGACTATTGGAGCAAGATTGCCAACGGAAACGGAAGTGTCGATATTCTGGACCCGAATGACGATCTCGGGAACTCCGGTTCTGGCAGCAGCGATGGCGGCGACGGCAGCGGCGACGGCGGCGACAGCGGCGATGGCAAGGATGACGAGGACGGCAAGGACAGCCACGACGGCAAGGATGACAAGAAGGACGACAAGAAAGACGACAAGAAAGATGACGGGCACGGCGACTGACGCCGACAGCCGGCCATCAGCGGTTTGGGCATGAGCCCCGGTGGGCAGCAGGGCAAGAACTGGGAAACGGGGCAGTAGCTTGAGAGACAGTATCACCATCTTTGCGATCGTTCTGGTCCAGACCGCATCGGCGTTCTTTTTTGTCACGGATATTTTTTCGAGCCTGTTTGGCTTTCGCAGCCAGCCGATCAGCTGGCAGTATCGCGAGATCATCGAAATCGGGGCGGCGATCGGGCTGCTCCTGGGGCTGGTCATGGGAACGGTGGTGCTGTTCCGGTCGCTGCGCCGCCAGCGCCATGCCGAAGGGCAGCTGCGCCTGGCCTCGGGCGCGTTCATGGAACTTCTGGAAGAACAGTTCGACAACTGGGGGCTGACGCCTTCGGAACGCGACGTGGCGCTTTTCGCGATCAAGGGCCTGTCGACCCAGGAAATCGCCGCCGCGCGCAACACCAGCGAAGGCACCGTCAAGGCCCAGACCAACGCCATCTACCGCAAGGCCGGGGTCAGCGGGCGCCCACAGCTGCTGAGCCTGTTCATCGACGACCTGATGGGCGATGCCCTGCCGGGGGTGACCCCCAGCAACGGCGCGGCGCGCAAGGACAACAGGCTGGCCGCCGGCCGCTGAACTGGCGCAGCCGGGCGGTCGTGCGCCTTTTGGTGCAAGCAGTTTTGCGCCCGATTGTCTGTGCCAGTCCCTAGAGCACGTCGCGTCTGACTGAATTCACTTCGCCCGGGTCGCGCAGCGGCCCGGGCATGCGCCCGCCCGCCCCGTCGCACCTTTGGTGCGCTTCCAGCGCAACGGCGGGCGCATTCGCGCCCACCCGGGCGGCCGCCCGCCCTCCGTCTGGAAACGAGGTGAATCCGATCAGGTGCGACAGGCACTAGCGCGCGGTTTCGGCGATCAGGCGGAAAATCCGGGTGTTCTGATCGGTGACGCCGGGGTCTTCGAAATGCCGGTCGGCGGCGGTGGTCGCGATCACCACGCCGGCGTCGCGGTTCACATAGACATGCTGGCCGTAGATGCCGCGGGCAAAGAATTCGCCCGGGCCTCCGTCCTGGGGCACCCACCACTGGTAGCCATAGCGCAGCTCGCCCGGGGCGGTATTTGCGCTGGGGGTGGTTGACGCCGCGACCCAGTCCGCCGGCACGATCTGCCGCCCGTTCAGCCGGCCCGACTGCAGGAACAGCTGGCCAAGCCTGGCGTAGTCGCGGGTCACCATGTTCAGCCCGCCCAGCACAAAGGCGACGCCGTAGCCGTCGGTCAGATAATAGGGATCGGCCTCGATCCCCATGGGCCAGAGCATCTTTTCCTGCATCAGGTCGGGGATCGACCGACCGGTGGCGCCGCGCACCACCATGCCCAGCACATGGGTGTCGATCGAGACATATCTCCAGGTCTCGCCGGGGGGCGCAAAGCGCTGGTCCAGCCCGGCGGCAAAGCCGTCCATCGACCGGCCAAGCGCCAGCACCCGGCCCATCCTGTTGATGTCCGAATTGAAATCCAGATAGTCTTCGTTGAAGGCCACGCCGCTTTCCATCTGCAGCACATCGACGATGCGCGCGCCGTCATAGGCCGACCCCTTGAGCTGCGGCGCGTACTCCACCACCTGATCGTCGATCGAGCCGATCTTGCCCTCGTCCAGCACGATGCCGATCAGCGCGGAAAGAAAGCTTTTCGCCACCGACCACGAGATCCGCCGGTCATCCGGCCCGGTTCCCAGAAAATAGTCTTCGTAAACGATTTTTCCGTCTTTCAGCACCAGAAGCGAGGTCACCGCGCGCGCATCGATCCAGTCGCGCACCTCGGCGGGCAGGGCGATGTCGTCGCCGCGCGGAAGCGCACTGACCGGCCCCGGGCCGCGACTCATCCGGGCGGTTTCGAACAGCGTGCCCATGTGGCTGAAGTTGCCGACGATCTTTTCTTCTGAAAACAGGCTGTTGACCGCCAGCAAGCGGGTGATCTCGGCGCGTTTGAAATAGGCCAGACCCGCCAGCAGCAGGGCAAGGATAACGATCGAACGCAGGGTCCATTTGAACAAGGGTCGCATGACAATTCCCGTTTTTCGACAGGGAAACATCCTGACGCGCGAATGGCAAGCGTGCCGGTTTCAGCGCGTGGTGGCGTAGCGTTCGAGGATGTGCAGCGGCACCACGTCCAGCGCCCGCACATGGGTGCTTTCCAGGTGCACGCGCGGGGCGCAATCTTCTTCGTGGGCCTGCAGAAAGCGGCTGGCGCACAGGCACCAGCAGTCGCCGGGCTTCAGGCCCTCGAAACCGAATTCCGGGCGCGGGGTCGACAGGTCGTTGCCGAAATATTTGGAGTAGGCCAGGAATTCGGCGGTCATCACCGCGCAGACGGTATGGCTGCCGTGGTCCTCGGGCCCGGTATCGCAGGCGCCGTTGCGAAAGAACCCGGTGCGCGGCGTCAGAGAACAAGGTTGCAGCGGCTGCCCGAGCACGTTGAGCGACGGATCCATGTCCATGGTCAGACTCCCCCCTGGTTGCGGCCAGCAGACCACCGAAGCGGCGAATTGGCAAGCGGTGGAAAAAGCCGGGGCGGTCGCGCACCGGCCAGGCGCAGCGGCACCGATGCGCCCGAGGGGCCGATGTCTTTGGTCCAGGAAAACAGCCGGTCGGTCACGGGCGCGCCGGGTTCGAGGCGTTCGGCCAGAAGGGTCATCAGCCGCCCCATGAAGGGCGAGTCCAGGCGGCGGCAGGCTTCGGCCTGGGCAAGGAATGCCTGGCGCAGGGTCACCGGAACTTGTCGGCCAGCCGCTGCAGGGGGGATCTGGCGTCGGGGTCCGGTTCGGGATCGGGGGCGCGGTCTGGGGCGGGGGCGGCTTTGGATTTGGGCGCCGGTTTGGCCGACGCGCCGGGGCGGGTCGCCGAGGATCGCGGCGGCGATACCAGCAGGGCCACGGCGTTCAGGAACCGGGCGCTGTCGCCGCGCACCAGGTCGTCGGCCCCCTTGCTGATCCCCTCCAGCAGCGGCTCGAGCCAGTCGTCTTCGGCGCGTGAAAAGTCGTGCAGCACGTAGCCCGCCACCCGGTCCTTGTGGCCGGGATGGCCGACGCCGATGCGCACCCGGCTGTAGTGCGGGCCGATGTGCTGGTGGATCGACCGCAGCCCGTTGTGGCCGGCGTGGCCGCCGCCGTCCTTGATGCGGATCTTGCCCGGGGCCAGGTCGATTTCGTCATGAAACACGATGACATCGGGGGCGTCGAGCTTGTAGAACCGCAGCGCCTTGGCGACCGCATTGCCCGAAAGGTTCATGAAGGTTTCGGGTTTCAGCGCGATCACCTTGTCGCCGCCCAGCCGCCCTTCGGCGACCTGGCCGTCGAACTTGCCGCGCCAGGGGGTAAAGCCGTGATCGGCGGCGATCCGGTCCAGCGCCATGAAGCCGACATTGTGCCGGTTGCGTGCATATTTCGCGCCGGGGTTTCCGAGGCCGACAAGCAGTTTCATGGGCGTCCTTTCCGTTCGCGCCAAATTATGCCTTTCGGCGCCCGGGCGCAAACGAAACGCGGGGCCCGAAGGCCCCGCGCTGCCTTGATCGGCGAATTCGGCGCAAAGATCAGTCTTCGCTGGCCTCTGCCGTTTCTTCGGTTGCTTCGACCTCTTCGGCCTCGGCTTCGTCTTCGTCGCTGGAGCGCAGCGCCGACGGGGCCGAGATGTTGGCGATCACGAAGTCGCGGTCGACGGTGACGCGCGCACCTTCGGGCAGGTCAATCTCGGAAATGTGGATCACGTCGCCCACGTCCTTGCCGGAAATGTCGAACACCAGCTTTTCCGGGATGTCGCCGGCGATCACCGACAGTTCGACTTCGGGACGCACCACGGTCAGAACGCCGCCGCGCTTGAGGCCGGGGGCTTCGTCTTCGCCGGTGAATTCGACCGGGATGAACAGCGCGATCCGGGTGGTGCGGCGCAGGCGCATCAGGTCCAGGTGGGTCGGCAGGTCTTTCACCACGTCGCGCTGGACGTTGCGGCAGATGACGCGCACATCGTCGTGGCCTTCAACCTTGAGGTTGAACAGCGTCGAAAGGAAACGGCCGGCGCGCAGGCGCTTGATGAGCACGTTGAAGGGGATGTTGATCGGGAGCGGATCAACCCCGCCGCCGTAAACGATGCCAGGTACCATGCCTTCACGGCGTGCTTGACGAGCGGCCCCCTTGCCTGTCCCCGTCCGTACCTCGGCTTGAAGATCAGGGATCTGTCCTGCCATTGGTATTCTCCTAAGGTTATGGGGCATCCTCCAAGGGTGTATGCCCGCGTGAAGTCGCGCGTATAGACGACTCGCGCGGCATTTGGAAGGGGGTAATTCGCCCGTTTTCCTTGCGGTGCGGCAGGCGGCGTGGCAAGGCCGGGGCATGACCTTGTTCGGGGCTCTTCATCTTTCGCGCAGGCCGGCGGCGGCCTTTGCCGTCATCGGGTTGTTCTGGGGGGCGTTTGCCGCCCATGTGCCGGTGTTCAAGGCGCGTCTGGCGGTTGGCGACGGGGCGTTCGGGCTGCTGATGCTGGGCACCGGTGTCGGGCTGGTCAGCGCCATGTGGCTGGCGCCGATGCTGGACCGGCGGCTGGGGGCGGCGGCCTTGCCGGTGGCGTCGGTGCTGTTCATCGCGATGTTCTGGACGCCGGCGGTTGCCGGCACGCCGGCGGTGTTTTTCGCGGCCCTGCTGGCGCTGGGCATGGCGTCGGGCCTGACGGACGTGGTGATGAACACCCGGGTCGCCGAGATGGAAGCCGCCGGCGGCAAGCCCTTGATGAACGCCAACCACGGGGTGTTTTCGCTGGCCTATGCGGCGGCGGCGCTGGCGTCCGGCTGGGCGCGCGAGGGCGGTGTTGGCGCGGCTGCGGTTTTCGCGGCGCTGATGCTGTTGTGCCTGCCGTTGGCGCTGTCTAGCCGGCAGGCGGTCGGGGCTGCGGGCAGGGAAGCCGTGCCGGGCAAGGCGGGGTTGCTGGCGCCGGTGCTGCTGTGCGGCGCGGTGGTTCTGATCGCCTTCATGACCGAGGCCACGGTGGAAACCTGGTCGGCCCTGCATATCGAGCGCACCCTGTCGGGCAGCGCCGCGCAAGGCGCCGCGGGGCCGGCGGTTCTGGGGCTGACGATGGCGTTTGGGCGGTTTTCCGGACAATCGGTGGCGGCGCGCTTCGACGATGCGGCGGTGATGCTGGGCGGGGTGGTTCTGGCGGTGCTGGGGGTGGTGCTGGTGGCGGCCGGGCAGGGGGTGGCCGTGGCCTACCTGGGGTTCGGGGCGATGGGGCTGGGGGTTTCGGTGATCGGCCCGATCGGGCTGGCGATGGTGGCGCGGATGGTGCCGGACGATCGGCGGGCGGCGGCGATTTCACGTGTGGCGGTGATCGGCTTCGCCGGGTTCTTTGTGGCGCCGGTGATCATGGGGCAGATTTCCGAACGTGTCGGGCTGCAACTGGCGTTCGGGTTTTTCGCGGGGTTGTTGCTGCTGGTTGTGCCGCTTCTGGGGGCCATTCGCCGGCGCTTGCACGCCGGCTGAGCGGGGCTGTTGCCAAGCAGGCGCGCCTTGCGGCGCGACGTTTTTTTGGTTGCGCCCGCCTGGCGGCGGCCGCGGTGCCTCCGGCGGGGATATTTCTGGACAGAAGACGTGGCGGTGTTATTGCCAGCCGTCGGAAAAACCCTTGGGGACCAGCAGGATATCGCGGGTGACATCGTTGATGTCCCGGTGGCCGCAAAAGGCCATCGACAGGTCCAGTTCCTTGTGGATGATCTCTAGCGCCGCGGTGACGCCGGCTTCGCCCATGGCCCCCAGCCCGTAGACGAAGGCGCGCCCGATGAAGGTGCCCTTGGCCCCCAGGGCCAGGGCCTTGAGCACGTCCTGGCCCGACCGGATGCCGCTGTCGAGGTGTACTTCCACCTTGTCGCCCACGGCGTCGATGATCGAGGGCAGGGCGCGGATCGACGAAAGCGCCCCGTCCAGCTGGCGCCCGCCGTGGTTCGACACGACGATCGCGTCGGCGCCAGCGCGCGCGGCCATTTCCGCGTCCTGGGGGTCGTTGATCCCTTTCAGGATCACCTTGCCGCCCCACATGTCCATGAGTTTCCTGATCTTGTCCCAGTTCAGCGTCGGGTCGAACTTTTCCGCGGTCCAGGCCGACAGCGAGGACGGGTCGCTCACGCCGTCCACATGGCCGACGATATTGCCGAACCCGCGCCGCCGGGTGCCCAGCATGCCGAGGCCCCACCGCCACTTGGTCGCCAGGTCGAGTATGTTTTTCAGGGTGGGTTTCGGCGGGGCGGACAGGCCGTTTTTCAGATCCTTGTGGCGCTGCCCCATGATCTGCAGGTCCACCGTTATCACCAGCGCCGAACAGCCAGCCGCGCGGGCGCGGTCCAGCACGTTCCTGTTGAAGACATCGTCGTTGAGCGTGTAGATCTGAAACCAGAACGGGGCCGAGGTGTTGGCGGCCACGTCCTCGATCGAGCAGATCGACATGGTGGACAGGGTGAAGGGCACCCCGAATTTTTCCGCCGCCCGCGCGGCCTTGATTTCCCCATCGGCGCTTTGCATGCCCGTCAGCCCGACCGGCGCGAGCGCCACCGGCATCGCCACGTCCTGACCGATCATCCTGGTTCGGGTCGTGCGGTTGGACATGTCCACCGCTACCCGCTGGCGCAGGTGGATTTCGTGAAAGTCCGACACGTTTTCGCGAAAGGTCTGTTCGGTCCAGCTGCCGCTTTCGCAGTAGTCGTAGAACATCCTGGGCACGCGGCGGCGGTAGATGTGTTTCAGGTCGTCGATGTTGGTGATCACGGGCATGGCGGGGCTCCTGTGGGCGTGATTGGTAATAATAACTTACCAATGACCCCGTTCTAGCAAGCATGGCGGGCGGTGCAAGGCAAAAAGCATCATCAGATCGTGTCAACCGTCCCGGAATAGACGCCAACGATATGGGCGTCGGCACGCGCCAGCAGGTCTGCGATTTCCCGGTTTTGCTCGGGCGTCAGCAAGCCGCCTTCGGGGGCCTTGGCGATCGAGGCAAGCGCCGCGTCGCGGGCGGCTTCAAAGGCCCCGCGGCGGTCTTTCGCCTCGTAGTCGTCGCGCCCGTCGCGCTGAAACACGTCGGGCACCAGCTGATCGCGGCATTGGGCAACGGTGTGGTCGCTGTCCAGAAAATGCCCGCCGGCGCGGATGCGGCGCATTTCATCCCAGTTCAGGGCCTCTTCGCTGATGTCCGGCGTGCGCAGAAAGCGGCGCACCATCCGGCCCGTTTCATTGTCCAGCACCGCCTGCACCGGCGAATAGACGGTGGCGCATTCAAGCTGGCCGACACCGCCCAGAATGTCGGCCCCGGCCAGCGCCACGCTGTGCATCAGCATCGCGCGTTCGGCCATCGACTGGTGGTCGGCGTCCGGCGTGTCGGACCCGGCGCCGTAGGTGTGGGTCAACAGCCCGAAACCTTCGCGCATCAGTTGCACCGCCATGGTCGCCGCCTGTTGCGATTCCACGCAAGACTGCAACGCGCTGCCGGTGCGCATGTCCAGCGTGAATATCAGCGGCGTGGCGATCACCGGGGTGCCGGGGGCCAGGATGTGGGCCATCGTCACCATGCCGAGGATTTCGGCCGCCGCCATGACCACCAGCGCGGGCACCGAAAGCGGCGCGGTGCCGCCGGCCGAGGGCAGCGAACAGGCGTGGATCGGCATGCCGATTTGCCCGGCCTGAAGGATCGCCTCGGCATCCATGAACTTGAATTCCAGCGGCGAGAACGAACAGGTGATCATGCTGGCCGAGGGCCGGGCGCGCAGCGCATCTTCGCCGCCGGCGACGATGGCGGCGATCTTCAGCAGGTATTCGATGTTTTCCTTCTGGTAGGGTTGAATCCAGCCGTGTTTGCGGGTGTTGGCGGAAATGGCGGCAAAGGCGTGGATGTCGGCGGTAACCTCGGGCACGCCATGCACAAAGGGGTGGGCGATGAAGCCGACCTGGTCAAGGTCGTTGGCGACGGCGGCGATTTCCCGCGCCGCCGCCAGGTCCATGTTGCGATAGCTGGCATCGCGGGGGTCGATATAGCCGTGGCCGCCGGTGCCGGTGCGCATGATGAACCCCTTGTCGGGGCGGGGCAGGGCCATGTCAAAGCGCGCATCGCGTCCGGCCAGCAGCGCCTCTTTCGGGGTTTCGCGCAGCGCTTCGGCGATCAGTTCGCGGGGCAGGCGGATTCGATCGGCGCTGTCGCCCTCGCGCGCCCCGGCCTTCAGGAAGGCCGCGCGGGCCCTGGGGTGGACCACCACCGCGCCGTAATCCGCCAGCAGTGAAATCGCATGGTCCCTGAGGAACGCCAGCCGGTCCGCATCCAGCAGCCCAAGGTGGGGGCGCTCGCCAAACACCCGGTCCTGCAGAAAGGCCCCGGCGGGGGTGTTGCTTTTGGGGGGTGACTTGCGGCCCCGGCGGCGTGTGCGGACTGTCCTGGCTTCGCCCATGTCGCATCTCCTTTTCGAGCGTCGAAATATGAGATGGCACACACCGATTACGCTCACTGCCTGCCGACTTGAGCCTGGCAAAGGTTAGAACGGCGCCGGGAGGTTTGGCAAGGGCGGCGGCTCAGCCCCGGTGCGCGCCCTCGGCAAGGGTTTTCACGAAGGCCAGCACCTCGGCCGGGGTCTTGCCGTCGCCGATCAGCGCCACGATGGCCGAGCCGACAACCGCCCCATCGGCGACCGAGGCGATGGCCTGCGCCGCCTCGGGGGTCTTGATGCCGAAACCCACCACCACCGGCAGGTCGGTGACCGCCTTGATCCGCGCAACCTCGGGGGCGACATCGGCCGATTGCGCTTCGGCGGCGCCGGTGATGCCGGTGATCGAGACGTAATAGACGAAACCGCTGGTGTTCTGCATCACCTTGGGCAGGCGTGCGTCATCGGTCGTGGGGGTGGCCAGCCGAATGAAGTTCAGCCCCGCCTTTTGCGCCGGGATGCACAGTTCGTCGTCTTCCTCGGGCGGCAGGTCGACGATGATCAGCCCGTCAATCCCGGCCGCCTTTGCATCGGCCAGGAACCGGTCCACGCCGCGCGAAAAGATCGGGTTGTAATAGCCCATCAGCACGATGGGCGTTTCATCGTCTTCGGTGCGAAAGTCGCGCGCCATCTGCAGCGTCTTTTCCAGCGTCTGCCCCGCCTCGAGCGCCCGCTGCCCGGCCAGCTGGATGGTCGGCCCGTCGGCCATCGGGTCGGTGAACGGCAGCCCCAGTTCGATGATGTCGACGCCCGCCGCCGGCAGGCCGCGCACGATCTGCAGCGACGTGTCGTAATCGGGATCGCCGGCCATCACGTAGGTCACGAAAGCCTTGCGGTTTTCCGACTTGAGCTGGGTGAATTTCCTGTCGATCCGGGTCATGGGCCTGCCTTTCGTCATGCGCAGGGTTGTTTGGCCCGAAAACGCGGCTTTGGCAATGGTATGCTTGACCTTGCCCGCCCCGCCGCCCTAGATGCGGCGAAATTTCCATCGGAGACCGCACATGGGGTTCAAGACCGGCATCGTGGGCCTGCCCAACGTGGGCAAATCCACGCTTTTCAACGCGCTCACCCGCACCGCGGCCGCCCAGGCCGCGAACTTTCCGTTCTGCACGATCGAACCCAACGTGGGCGAAGTGGCGGTGCCGGACGCGCGCCTGGACAAGCTGGCCGAGATTGCCGGCTCAAAGCAGACCATCCCCACGCGGATGACCTTTGTCGACATCGCCGGGCTGGTGAAGGGCGCCAGCAAGGGCGAAGGGCTGGGCAACCAGTTCCTTGCCAACATCCGCGAATGCGACGCCATCGCCCATGTGCTGCGCTGTTTCGAAGACGGCGACGTGACCCATGTGGAAGGCCGGGTGGACCCGGTGGCCGACGCCGAGGTGATCGAAACCGAACTGATGCTGGCCGACATGGAAAGCATCGAAAAACGCCTGGCTGGCCTGGTGCGCAAGGTGCGCGGCGGCGACAAGGAAGCGGTGCAGCAGGAACGCCTGCTGAAGGCCGCCCTGGCGGCACTGGAAGACGGCAAGCCGGCGCGCACCGTCGAGGTGGACGAAGACGACGAAAAGGCCTGGAACGGGCTGCAACTGCTGACCACCAAGCCGATCCTTTACGTGTGCAACGTGTCCGAAGACGACGCCGCCACCGGCAACGCCCATTCGCGCGCGGTTCAGGACATGGCCGCGCGCGAGGGCGCGGGTGCCGTGGTCATCTCGGCCCGGATCGAAGAAGAGATCGCCCAGCTCGAACCGGACGAAGCGCAGATGTTCCTGGAAGAAATGGGCCTGCACGAAGCCGGGCTCGACCGGCTGATCCGGGCGGGCTACGAACTGCTGGGGCTGATCACTTATTTCACGGTCGGTCCAAAGGAAGCCCGCGCCTGGACGATCCGGGCGGGCACGCTGGCGCCGCAGGCGGCGGGCGTGATCCACGGCGACTTTGAAAAGGGCTTTATCAGGGCCGAAACCATCGCGTATGACGATTTCGTGGCTTGCGGCGGCGAAACCGGCGCGCGCGACGCCGGCAAGATGCGCATCGAAGGCAAGACCTATGTGGTGCGCGACGGCGACGTGATGCACTTTCTGCATTCGGGCTGAAGCGCGGTCGCAACACGCCCAC
Organism: Alphaproteobacteria bacterium; assembly: GCA_024277955.1. Classification (GTDB taxonomy): domain Bacteria; phylum Pseudomonadota; class Alphaproteobacteria; order Rhodobacterales; family Rhodobacteraceae; genus JAJRUE01. The sequence goes on from JAJRUE010000173.1 coordinate 41,252, forward strand.
GCAGGCCGGGAACCTACCCGGACAGCGGAATATCTGGTATGCTGAAGCTGCTTCGGCCGGTGCCTTTCGCAGAATCACCCATTCAGGCCGGCAGGCTTGATGCCGGTTGGCGCGTTCCTCAAACGCGCTCCTCAAAACAGTGCCGGGCCGTGATTTGATCAGGGTTTTTGCCATGAGCCTTCTTTTTTGCCCGGCCTTCGTTCGCAGTGCCAGACCGCGCAGCCCAGCCCAAACCCGACGCCCCGCAAGGGCCGCTGTTTTCCGCCTTTCCGCGCTGGCGCTGGGTCTTGCCTGGATGCCTCTGTTCTCGATCCTGGCACAAACAGCCGGCCAGGGGCGCGGGCTCGACCTGACGACCGACCTGCGCCAATGCCTGCGGGCCGTCTACCGGGAAAATATCAGCCTGTCCGACCCCCTGGTGACCGCCAGAATTGACCTTCTGGAAGATGGCTCGTTACGGACGCCGCCGCAAATGCTGGCGCCGCCACACCCGGGCCGATCGGAAATCCGGATGCTCTCCAAGATCGCCTCGGTGGTGCAGGCCTGCGTTCCGGCGCGGGTTGACGGCCGGCCGGTGGTTCTGGCGGCCGAGTTTTCCCCGGTGGATGTGCGGATCAGCATTCTGGCCGACCCGGCGGGCGACAGGGCCCGGCTGGCAGAAGGGGCGGGCACTGGGACAACAGCCAAACCGCAGGCCGCGGCGCCGCAAGACGGGACCCGGCTTGGCGGGGCCACCGGGTCCAATACGTTGGCGCTTTCCCCGACGCAACTGGGAACTCTTTTTGGCCTCGAACTGCCTGGCGCCGGCAAGGATGCCGGGGCGCTTTCCCAGGACGGGCCGCGCGATGAAAAAACGATCATTCGCGAAACCCAGGAAGAGTTGAACCGGGTGGGATGCCGCGCCGGCCGCCCCGATGGCGTGCCCGGCCGCCGCACCAAGCGGGCGCTGCGTCATTTCCTGCTGACGACCAGCTCGGCGTTTTCCGAAGACGACCTGGGCAGTGAAGCGGTTCTGGCGGCCATCCGTGCGACCTCGGACCCGGTCTGCAGCCTGCGCTGGGTGATCCGGAATGCGCCGCTTGCTTCGTTGGGGCCCTGGGCGTTTGTCTCTGAATGTCAGTTGCTGTTTCGAAAGCTGAAGATAACCGGAACGATCAACTACAAGGTGGTAGACGCCAACCGGATCACGGGAACCATCCACAATTCCCTGGGTCAGACCGGCTACTTCACCGCGACGGTGTCCGGGATCCATATCAGTACGCGCATCAACTGGCCGAGGGCTGGCATCGTCACGACGGCCACGGGCACGGCGTCGAGCAAGTCCTTCGCCTACCACGGGCGAGATTCCCAGGGATGCACGTTTTCGGCGTGGAAATCCTGACCCCACTTGGCGGGCGATCGGGGCGTCTCGTGCGACCAGCGATTCCTCAACAAGTGGATGCGCCTCGGGAAATCGGGTAGATTTGGTGCGAAATCCGCGTGTGCATTGGTGAAAGGCCCGGGAAAACCCGGGGAAAACCGGCACTTTCCGGGCTATGCACGAAATTCGAGAAAAAGCGCTTTATTTCATGGACTCTACCCACTAAACGGATCGGCGGAGACGTGGCCGAGTGGTCGAAGGCGCTCCCCTGCTAAGGGAGTAGGCGGGAAACCGTCTCGAGGGTTCGAATCCCTTCGTCTCCGCCAC